>NZ_JARTVO010000004.1:0-418665 GCF_029625675.1 Mesorhizobium sp. WSM4884 | reverse complement strand
ATCGATCTTGCGCAACAGATGATCAGCCGGAACCAGCTGATCCAACGTCACCATCTCGAGCGCGGTCTGTTCGGGGGTGGGTCGCTTCAACATGACCCAGTGAATCAAAAACCCCCAGCAAAAGCCAGGGGTTTGTCAGCAGTCTGAGGGCGCCGGTGAGGCGCCCTTTCCGTTTCGGATATCCGGCCGCGCTTACTGCGGCAGCTTGTCGTCGATGCCTTTGACATAGAAATTCATGCCGAGCAGCGTGCCGTCGTCGGCGACCTCGCCGTCCTTCAGCCAGGGCGAACCGTCCTGCTTGGACACCGGGCCGGTGAAGGGATTCCAGCCGCCGGCGATCTTCTTCTCGGTCGCTTCGGCCATGGCCTTCACGTCGTCGGGCATGTTGGTGAAGGGCGCGAGCTTGACGGCGCCGTCCTTGATGCCGAGCCAGACATTATCCGGCTTCCAGGTGCCGTCGAGCGCCGCCTGCACGCGGCTGATGTAGTACGGGCCCCACTCGTCGGTGAGCGAGGTCAGCTGCGCGTTCGGTGCGAACTTGATCATGTCGGAGGACTGACCGAACCCATGCAGCTTGCGCTCCTCGGCGACCTGCAGGGCGGCGGTCGAGTCGGTGTGCTGGACGATGATGTCGGCGCCCTGGTCGAACAGCGCCTTGGCGGCGTCTGCTTCCTTGCCCGGATCGAACCAGGAGTTGACCCATACGATCTTGACCTTGAAGTCGGGATTGATCGACTGCGCGCCGAGCATGAAGGAGTTGATGCCCATCACCACTTCCGGGATCGGGAAGGAAACGATGTAGCCGGCGAGGCCTTTCTTCGATTCCTTGGCCGCGATCTGGCCGAGCACGTAGCGGCCTTCATAGAAACGCGCGTTGTAGATGCCGAGATTGTCGCCGGTCTTGTAGCCGGTCGCGTGCTCGAACATCACCTTCGGAAACTTCTTGGCGACCTTCACCTCGGCGTCCATGAAGCCGAACGAGGTGCCGAAGATGATCTTGCACTTCTCGCGCGCCAGGCGCTCGAAGGCGCGGTCGGCGTCGGGGCCTTCCGAGACGTTCTCGAGATAGGCGGTCTCGACCTTGTCGCCGAGCGCCTTTTCCACCTCGAGGCGGCCCTGGTCGTGCTGGTAGGAATAGCCGAAGTCGCCGATCGGACCGGTATAGACCCAGCAGGCCTTCAGCTTGCCGGCCGCCTCGGCGGTCGCCGCCAGCGACAGGGCCGCGGCCGTGGTCATAAGCGCAATAAGCAGTTTTTTCATCGTGTTACCTCTCTGAGTTAAGCCTTGGAGCTTCCCGTCTTTTTGTTGTCGTCAACGATCCGGAACGAATGGCTGCCCCAACGAAGCCGGCGTGTTCATCATCGTTAGCCGCTTGTTGCGCGAGATTAGAACGAGAACCACGATGGTTGCCAGATAGGGCAGCGAAGAAAGAAACTGCGAAGGCACGGGAATGCCAAAAGCCTGTGCATGAAGCTGGCCGATCCACACGGCGCCGAAGATATAGGCGCCCGCCAGCACCCGCCACGGACGCCAGGACGCAAACACCACCAGCGCCAGCGCGATCCAGCCGCGGCCCGCGCTCATGTTCTCGACCCATTGCGGCGTGTAGACGAGCGACAGGTGCCCACCGGCGAGCCCGGCGCAGGCGCCGCCGAAGATCACCGCAAGATAGCGGTAGCGGATAACCTTGATGCCAAGCGCATGCGCCGAAGAGTGGCTGTCGCCGATCGAGCGGAGAGTAAGGCCGGTGCGCGTCTTGAACAGGAACCACATCACGGCGGCAGTAAGCGCGATCGATAGGTAGAACAGCGGATCCTGGCCGAAGATCAGCTTGCCGACGACCGGGATCGAGCTCAGGCCGGGGATGTCGAGATTCGGCAGCCTGACGCCGGGCTGACCGACGAAGCTGGTGCCGATCATGCCGGAGAGGCCGAGGCCGAGCAGCGTCAGCGACAGGCCGGTCGCCACCTGGTTGGTGGCCAAGGACAGCGTCATGACGGCGAAGAGCAGCGAAAACAGCGCGCCGACGATGATCGCGGCAAGCAGCCCGATCCAGGGCGATCCGGTGAGATAGCCTGCGCCGAAGCCGCCGACCGCGCCCATGATCATCATGCCTTCGACGCCGAGGTTCAGCACGCCGGAGCGCTCCACCACAAGCTCGCCGATGGCAGCAATCAGGAGCGGCGTCGCGGCGGTCGCGATGGTCAAAAGGATGTTGATGGTGATGTCCATCAGCGTGCCTCCTCCAGCTTGGGCGCGGCCTCGAGTTTCGGCGGGGCAAAACCGATCAGACGAATGCGATAATGAATGAGCGTGTCGCAGCCGAGCACGAAGAACAGAAGCATGCCCTGGAACACCCGCGCCACCTTGTCGGAGATGCCGAGCGCGGTCTGCACCGCCTCGCCGCCGAGATAGGTCAGCGCCAGCACTAGGCCCGCGGCGACGATGCCCAGCGGATTGAGACGGCCGAGGAAGGCGACGATGATGGCGGTGAAGCCGTAGCCGGGCGAGATCACCGGCTGCAGCTGGCCGATGGCCCCGGACACTTCCGAGATGCCCGCCAGCCCCGCCAGCGCGCCGGACAGCAGGAAGGTGAAGAACACCATCTTGCTGAAGCCGAAGCCGGCGAAGCGCCCTGCCCTCGGGCTGGATCCCAGCACGCGGACCTCGAAACCCTTCAGCATGCGGCTCATCATCAGCCAGATCGCTATCGCCGCGATCAGCGCGAAGACGAAGCCCCAATTGGCGCGGCCGGCATCCGGCATCAGCTCCGGCAGGACGGCCGAATCGCCGAACTGAATGGTCTGCGGAAAGCCATGGCCCTGCGGGTCGCGCCAGGGTCCGCGCACCAGCCAGTCGAGGAAGAGCTGCGCCACATAGACCAGCATCAGGCTGGTCAGGATCTCGTTGGTGCTGAAGCGGGTCTTGAGCAGCGCCGGGATAGCCGCGTAGAGCGCGCCGCCCACCATGCCGAGCAAGAGCATCAACGGCAGCACCAGCGGACCTTCGAATTCGGGGAATAGCACCGGGATGATCGAACCGAAGATGCCGCCCAGGATGAACTGGCCTTCGGCGCCGATGTTCCAGATGTTGGCCTTGTAGCAGACCGACAGGCCGACGGCGATCAGGATCAGCGGCGCCGCCTTGATGGCCAGTTCATGCAACTGCCAGACCTCGCTGATCGGCTGAATAAAGTAGACATTGAAGGCGTTGAACGGATTGACACCGAGCAATGCGAACATCACGGCGCCGGCGACCATCGTCAGCGCGAAGGCGATGAAGGGCGACAGCACCGAAAACAGCGCCGAGCGCTGCGGACGTTTGACCAGTTCGAGGCGCATCATGCCGTCTCCAGCGTATGTTCGGCGTGGCCGGGCTCGGCCCCGCCCATCAGCAGGCCGATCTTTTCGAATGTGGCCTCGGCAATCGGCAGCGGCGCGGACAACTGGCCATTGTGCATGACCGCGATCGCGTCCGACAGTTCGAACAATTCATCGAGGTCCTGGCTGATGACGAGCACCGCCGAGCCGCTGCGGGCAAGCTCGATGAGCGCCTGGCGGATATGGGCGGCGGCACCGGCATCAACGCCCCAGGTCGGCTGGTTGACGACGAGCACGCTGGGCTTGCGGTCGAGCTCGCGGCCGACGATGAATTTCTGCAGATTGCCACCGGACAGCGCAGCGGCCTCCGGATCGGGGGCGCTCTTGCGCACGTCCATCGCGGTGATGATACGCTGGGCAGCGCCGTAGACGGAAGCGTTCTTGACCATGCCGCCGGAGCCGACGAAGGACTTGCCGTCGGTGGCATGGCGAGAGAGCAAAAGATTCTCCGAAAGCTTCATCCTGGGCGCCGCGCCGTGGCCGAGGCGCTCTTCCGGAACGAAGGCGGCACCCATCAGGCGCCTGCCGGTGATCGAGAGCCCGCCGGCGTCCTTGCCGCGGATGCGTACCGAACCGGCATCCTGCTGCAGCACCTCGCCGGAGACGGATTCGAAGAACTCGCCCTGGCCGTTGCCGGCGACGCCGGCGATGCCGATCACTTCGCCGGCGCGCACGGAAAGATTGATGTTTTTGAGCGGGATGGCGAAAGGCGTCGCCGGCTTGCGGGTGAGCCCGCGGATCTCCAGCAGCGCCGGTGCCGTCTCCATGCCTTCGGCCGGCGCGCGTACCACCGCCTTGACCTCGTTGCCGACCATCATGCGGGCAAGCGACGCGGCCGTCTCCTGGCGCGGGTTGCAATGGCCGACGACCTTGCCGTGGCGCAGCACCGTGGCGCGGTCGCAGATGCGTTTGACCTCTTCCAGCCGGTGCGAAATGTAGAGGATCGATTTGCCTTCCGAGCGCAGCCGCTCCAGCGTCTCGAACAGCTTGTCGGCTTCCTGCGGCGTCAGCACCGAGGTCGGCTCATCGAGGATGATGAGCTGCGGCGTCTGCAAGAGGCAGCGGATGATCTCGATGCGCTGACGCTCGCCGACCGAGAGATCGCCGACCAGCGTTTCCGGATCGAGCGGCAGACCGTAGCTGTAGGAGAGCGCCCTCGCCTTCGCGGCGATGGTGCTGATCGGCGAGCCGTCGTTGAGCGAAAGCGCGATGTTCTCGGCCGCCGTCAGCGCCTCGAACAGCGAGAAGTGCTGGAAGACCATGCCGATGCCGAGCTTCTTGGCGACGCCTGGGCTGGTGATCCTGACGGGCTTGCCGTCCCAGAGTATCTCGCCCGAATTCGGCTCGAGCGATCCGAACAGCATCTTGACCAGCGTCGACTTGCCGGCGCCGTTCTCGCCGAGCAGGGCGTGGATTTCGCCCTTCGCGATGTTGAGGTCGATGTGGTCGCACGCCGTCAGCGTGCCGAAAATCTTCGTAAGGCCACGAACCTCCAGCAGGTTCGCCCTGTCATGATTTGCACTCACAGTGCCTCCCATCCAGTTACCCGGATATGTTCTGTGTTCCCGATGGTATCGTATGCGCGGCCGGCTTCTGTCGGAAAGCGCCACCCAACTTGAAAGAGCTTCAAGAATTCCAGCGGAAACTCAAGAGGGTAAGATATACCTATTCAGGGTGCAGGAAAGGCTGGCCGACTTTTCGTGCAAAGCGTGCTTTCACGCCTGGCAAGGCGCTGAAAAACAACGCGGCCGGCGCAAAGCATGTCTCCCGAAAGTGGGAGCCGGTTTCGGAATAAAGACATGCTTGAGATCAAAAACTAAAGCGCGTGGAGCGAATCTGAAAAGATCGCGACGCGCTTTAGGGAATGAGGATGGTTGTGCCGGTCGTCTTGCGGCCCTCGAGATCCGATTGCGCTCGTGCCGCATCCTTCAGCGCGTAGCGCTGGTTGATCTTGATCTCGACGGCGCCGCTCAGCACCACATCGAAGAGAGCCTCGGCCGACGCCACCAGATCCTCGCGCTTGGCGTTGTAGACGAAGATCGTCGGCCTGGTTGCATAGAGCGAGCCTTTTTGCGCCAGAAGCGACATCGAGAATGGCGGGATCGGCCCCGACGACTGGCCGAAGCTGACGAACATGCCAAGTGGCCTCAGGCAATCGAGCGAAGCGGGAAAAGTATCGTTGCCGACGGAATCGTAGACGACATCGCATTTCTTGCCACCGGTGATGGCGGCGACGCCGGCGACGAAATCCTGCTCCTTGTAATTGATGACATGATCGAAGCCATGCGCCTTGGCGAGCTCGATCTTGTCGCTGGAACTTGCCGTGCCGATCACGGTCGCGCCGAGATGCTTTGCCCACTGGCCCAGGATGAGGCCGACACCGCCGGCAGCGGCATGGTAGAGGATCGTGTCGCCGGCCTTCACTTTATAGGTGCGGCGCAGCAGATATTCCGCCGTCATGCCCTTCAGCATCATGGCGGCCGCCTGCTCGTCGCTGATGCCGTCCGGCACCTTGACCACGCGATCTGCGGCGATCACCCGCTGCTCGCAATAGGCGCCGACATTGACCGCGTAGGCGACGCGGTCTCCGGGCTGCAGCCAGTCGACGCCCGCGCCGACGGCGAGCACCACGCCGGCCGCCTCGCTGCCCGGGATCAGCGGGAAGCCGCCCGGCGGCGGATAAAGGCCCGAACGGTGATAGACGTCGATGAAGTTGAGGCCGATCGCCGTGTGCCTGATCAGGATCTGACCGGCGCCCGGCTGGCCGGGATCGGCATCCTCACAGACCAGAACCTCGGGGCCGCCATGGGCGTGAATGCGAATCGCTTTGGACATCACTCAACTTTCTCGGGAAAGGATGGAAGCTAGATTTAGGGTCAGGATTTCTTGGCGCCAAGATTGGGGAACATCTGCATCACGCCCCCGATGCAGGCGAGATAGAGGCCGGTGATGGTGATGCCGATCTTGGTGAAGTCGCTGACCTGTTCACCCAGGACGCCGATCTGATTGTAGAAGCTGGCGAGTGCGGCCTGTGCCAGCGCAAGCGCGCCGAAAGCGCACCACAAAAGGATCATGCCTAGATTGAGCGACCTGAGCCGGACCACCCGCACCGGATGGATGAAGTTGATCGGCAGGAAAGTGAGGATGCCGGCCACCACGACCACGGCGAAAGAAACCCACGGTCCCGGTTCGATGACGAAGAGGGTGAACACCACCATGTTCCAGACGACAGGAAATCCCTTGAAGAAGTTCTCCTTCGTCTTCATGCCGGTGTCGGCATAATAGATCGCGCTCGACACCACGATGATGGCCGCCGACAGGAATGAGAGGTTCTCGCCCATGAAGCCGCGCTGATAGAGCGCGAAGGCCGGGATGAGCACGTAGGTCACGTAGTCGATGATGTTGTCGAGCATTTCCCCCGACCATGTCGGCAGGATTTCCTTGACTTCGAGCTTCCTGGCGATCGGGCCGTCGATGCCGTCGACGAAGAGGGCCAACCCCAGCCACCAGAACATCGCCGTCCAGCGCTCCTCGCTGGCGGCGACCAGCGACAGGAAGGCGAGGAACGAGCCGGACGCGGTGAGCAGGTGCACCGAAAAAGCACGCGCCTGCGGCCACGTCACTTTCTTCTTCGGTCGCGGAATCCGCTCCGCGATTTTCTTGGCCGCTTTCCTGGCTGCTGTGTTCTTGCTCACGGGCCTCGCCAATCCAGCTTGCATATCTCGGCCGAACGGCCGGCGAAATTCCAGTTGCGGCCGAAGGCACGCATCTTGCTCTTGTCGGACTTCGCCACGATGATTTCCGGCGCGATCCAGTATTCGGAATTGGTGATCACAGTATCCTTCTCGCGGTCCTTGCCGGGTATTGGCGTCACCGCGCCGTCGATGATCTTCGGTATCTGGAAGACGCGCGTCTTGTCACGCGTCTCGTAGGTGATCGGCACCTGCTCGACGCCGAGGAATTTTCCGACCAGGATCGACAGCAGCGACGTCGTCCCGCCGGCCTTGCCGGTGAAGATCTTGGTCAGCGCCTTCACCGCGTAGACCGAGGCGCGCTTGTCGATGAACAGGCCGGCGGTCCAGTTGCCGCGGCTCATATAGCCGGGGATTTCCATGACCAAGCCGAGATTGAGACCGGAGAGGTCGACCTCGCCGAGATGGCCGGCATCGATGCGGAAGCCAGCCCAGGTCTGGCAATAGCCCTCGGTCGGCGGATGGCTGCCAAGAGACAGCACGCAAGGGCAAAAAACCGTGCAATTGCAGGAGAGTACCAGCTCTCCCTTCATCGCCCAGCTTTGATCCGTCATCGAATTCTCCCCTCACGCCGAAACTAATAGCAGGGCAGCAGCCCACACAAGCAGTATCGCACCGGCCACCTGGCTTGCCACCCTGCCGGTGGTCTGTTTTTCGATCACGGTGAACAGGCCTATCAGCGCCATCCAGAAGATGTTCATCGCACCAACGGCGAACATCACCAGCATCAGCGCCCAGCAGCAGCCAAGGCACCAGGCGCCCTGCTCCATCCCCAGGCGAAAGATACGCCCCGGTTTCGCGCTCCAGTTGGCGAACAGGATCGAGAACGGGTTGCGGCATTTCTTCAGGCATGCCTGCTTCGAGCCGCTGAGCTGATAGAGGCCGGCGATCGCCAGGGCGGTGACCCCGGCAAGCCCGACGACAGGATCGAGCACCTGCCCCGAGGCGGCGAAGCCGTAGACCGCGAGCGTCAGCGCGGCGAAAGCAACCGAGGCGGCAAGCCAGGTCGCGAGGTATCCCGCCACCAGAACCAGCGGATGGACGGCGGGCTCGCCCTTGAGCCGAGCGGTGTCCGCAATCTCGCAATAGGTGCGGATCATCGGCGCCGCCGAAGGCAGCATCGCCGCCGCAGCCATCAGGAACCACATCAGAACGAGTGCCGACGCCTGCGCACCCGCGGCACCGGCAAGCGGCGCCGGCGCAAGGCACAGGGCGAAAAGGCGGTCGAGGAAATCCGGCAGCGGCAATCGCGGCAGGTCTTTGAGCAGGGCATCGCCCGGAGCGCCGCCGGCAAGGCGGCTTTCGGCGCCGCGAATCGCCATGGCAGCGAGAATGAACCAGGCAAGCACGATGCTCGCGCCGATGGTGATCGTCACCGCTAGGCGCGGGCTGCGCGCCAATCCCGCCGCAGCGCGGCCGGCGCGGTCGAGGTGACTGAAATCGTGCTCCTGGCCGGTCATGGCAATCGAATGGGCCGAATCGCCGCGTTGATCAAGCCCGCCGACCTGCCCTATATCCGCATTTAGGTCGGCAGACCGCCCATCATTCATGGAAGCCTGGCGTGGAGCAGAACGACAAAGCCCGCATATTGGTCGCCGGCAGCGGTCCGGCCGGCCTGATCGCGGCACTCGGCTTCGTCGAGGCAGGCTTTGCCGTGACGCTCGTTGGTCCGGAGGCCACCACCAGCGACGGCCGCACCACCGCCCTCATGAATCCTTCGCTGAAAGTCCTCCGACGGTTCGGCGTGCTGGATGAACTCAGGCCGCAGGCAGCACCATTGAAGGTGATGCGCATCGTCGACGCGACCCGAAGGCTGATCCGCAGCCCGACTGTGACCTTTCGCGCCAGCGAGATCGGCGAGGAGCAGTTCGGGCTCAATATGCCGAACAATGTCCTGATCCCGGTGCTCGCCGAGGCGGTCGCCGCTCACCCCGGCATCGAGTGGCGCAAGTCTATGGTCGAGACGTGGCGGCTCGATACCGACCGAGCGCATGCGAGCTTGGCTGACGGCAGCGAAGTCTCCGCGTCCCTGGCGGTTGCCGCCGACGGGCGCCTGTCGCCGGCGCGCGAAGCCGCCGGCATCAAGGCGTCCGCGCGGCCCTATCCTCAGTCGGCGCTCGTTCTCAATTTCGGTCATCGCAGCGAGCACGGCTTCATCTCGACCGAGTTCCACACCGAAACCGGACCGTTCACGCAGGTGCCGCTGCCGGGCAGGCGCTCGAGCCTGGTCTGGGTGGTGAAGCCGGAAACGGCGAACGAACTCGCGGCGCTCGACGATGCCACGCTGTCTGTCCGGGTCGAGGAGCAGATGCAGTCGATGCTCGGCCGCGTTTCGGTCGAGCCCGGCCGCCAGGTCTATCCGCTGTCGGCCGCCTCACCCGGCCGCTTCGCGCAAAACCGTGTGGCGTTGGTCGGAGAAGCAGCGCATGTTTTCCCGCCGATCGGCGCGCAGGGCCTCAACCTCGGCATCAGGGATATCGACGATCTGATCGGAATCGCCAGCGAAAACCGCGACGATCCAGGATCGAGGCTGTGCCTCGCCGCTTACGACACACGGCGCCGTCCCGACATCCTGGCGCGCAGCAGCGCAGTGAACCTGCTCAACATGTCGCTGCTCTCCGACATGCTGCCCGCGCAGCTAGCGCGAAGCGCCGGCCTCAACGTGCTGGGCAGCTTCGCGCCGCTGCGCGCCTTCTTCATGCGCGAAGGCCTGCGGCCTGGCAGCGGTTTTCGCGCGCTCGCCGGCGGCTTCAGGAAGCAGAGCGCGCGCTAGGTAAAACATTTGGCGCGCCCGCTTCCGGTCCGAAACCAATGCGCATGCCGATCCGTAGCTTGGCGGTGGTGCGGCATTGAATTGATGCAGCGTCTGCGCCAAATGGTACCAAGTCGAAAGTCGGGGTCGATTTTTGGCTGCGTGGCATGTAAATTCAAGACCTTAGGCGCCCTGCGCGCGCAAGCCACGGACGGCGCCTCGGGACCAGCGCATGACCCCGAAAATCGAATTCGATTTTCGAAAGGACGCGCGGCGCTGTAGGTGGTGAGTGCGATGAAAACGGCCAAATTCGCGATCGGACAAGTGGTTCGCCACCGGCTGTTTCCGTTCCGCGGCGTGATCTTCGACGTCGATCCGCAATTCGCCAACACGGAGGAATGGTATGAAGCCATTCCGGCGGACATGCGTCCGCGCAAGGACCAGCCTTTCTACCACCTCCTCGCCGAGAATTCGGAAACCGAGTACATCGCCTACGTGTCTGAGCAGAACCTGCTCGAGGACCAATCGGGCGAGCCGGTGCGGCATCCGCAGATCGGCGAGATGTTCGACAAGCTGCCCGACGGGCGCTACGAGCCGAAACGCCACTCGAAGCACTGAAGGCTCGGCCGACGACAACAAAAAAGCGGGGCAAAACGCCCCGCTTTTTTGGTCCGAAGAAACACTCCGGCGATCAGTTGGCGGTCTTCGCCTTGTCCTGCTCTTCCTTGAGCTTCTTGGCGAAATCCTGGTTGTTCTTGGCGACGAAGTCCTGCAGCTTCTTCTGGCGGTCCTCGATGTCCGACTGCTGCAGCGGCGGGCCATCATAGGCGCCGCTGAAGCCGGTCAGCGCGACCTTGATCGGGTTCGGCTGGTTCTGGAAGTTGATCGAAGTGAGGCTGATCGCCTGGCCCTTCTTGAAGGACGCGACAAGCTGGTCGCTCAGCGGCACTTCGGCCACGCAACGATCAGGGAAGCAGATCACATAGTCGAGCTTCTGCGCCTTGCCGCCGTCGATCTGCAAGCCGATGCCTGGAGGAATGAGGCGCCCGGTCGGCACCGTGACCTGGAACACTTTGCGGTTCACCTTGCCCTTGAGCTCGATCAGGCTGATGCCGGTGACGAGCTGGCCATTACCGGCGGTGACGATGTTCTGCACGTTACAGATGTCGACGTCTTCCTGCTTGGTGCAGGCCTTGAACCAGCCCTGCGGAATCTGCGGCTGCTGCTGGGCCGAAGCGGTGAAAAGCCCGGCGCCCAGGACACCGACCACGCCTGCGGCCAGCACCGAAAGGCGATAAGCATTGCTCGTCATATGGTGCACTTTCCTCTCAAATGATCCCGGGGACCGGCTTCTTCGTGCCGTGCGGTCCCGCTACCTGTTGCCCAAATGAGGCAACAGCATGACTTCGGAGCGCGTGTTACACTGCCAGCGGCGCTGAATCCAGCCCGGGTTCCGCGATTTCTTCCAGCTTTCGTGCCGCTTGACGAACCCGCGATCGGCGATGGACCGACCGAACCCAATTCTCAGTTGGCGCGCCGATTCAATCGGGGTGCGAAATGCTCTAGGGTGCGTGTCGAATCACAAAGCCGCCCGGCAAGGAGACGGTCATGGACCGCGTTCTCGTTCGGCTGATCGCCGCGACCTCGTTTCTGGCCCTTTCGCTGCTTCCGGCCTTGTCGGAACCCAAACACGGCATCGCCATGCAGGGCGAGCCGGCGCTGCCTGCGGACTACACGCATTTCGACTACGTCAATCCCGGTGCGCCGAAGGGCGGCAGCGTCACCTATTGCGTCGTCGGCAGTTTCGACAATCTCAATCCCTTCATCCTGAAAAGCTTGCGCACCACCGCGCGCGGCATGATCGACACCGTCTACGGCAATCTCGTCTTCGAGCCGCTCATGCAGCGCAACTACGACGAGCCGTTCAGCCTCTACGGTCTGCTCGCCGACAGCGCCGACATGGATCCGGAGCGCAAGAGCATCGAGTTCCATCTCAATCCCGATGCCAAATGGTCGGACGGCCAGCCGGTGACGCCGGAGGATGTGCTGTTCACCTATGATGTCTTCACCGGCAAGGGCCGCCCGCCCTACAGTGATCGCATGAGCATGATCGCCAAGCTGGAGAAGACCGGCGACCATAGCGTCAAGTTCACCTTCAACGACAAGGCCAACCGCGAATTTCCGCTGATCGTCGCGCTGACGCCGATCATCCCCAAGCACGCCTTCGACAAGGACACCTTCGACAAGACCACGTTGAAGCCGCTGATCGGCAGCGGACCCTATACCGTGGACAAGGTGCAGCCCGGGCAGCGCATCGTCTTCAAGCGCAATCCCAACTACTGGGGCAAGGACATCCCCTCGAAGCGCGGCTTCGACAATTTCGACCAGATCACCATCGAGTATTTCCTCAACGCCAACGCCAAGACGGAAGCGTTCAAGAAAGGCATCTGCGCCCTCGATGACGAGACCGATCCGGTCAAGCGCGACCGCGATGTCGATTTCCCGGCCTTTCGCAAGGGTGACGTGAAGCAGGAATATTTCGACACCGGCATTCCGCCCGTGGTGACGGGCTTCCTGTTCAACACCAGGCTGCCGAAGTTTTCCAATCCGGTCGTGCGGCGCGCGCTCGGCATGCTCTATGATTTCGAGTGGGCGAATAAGAACCTGTTCGCCGGCAAGTTCAACCGCACCATGAGCTTTTGGCAGAACTCCGACCTGTCAGCGCTCGGCCATCCGGCCGACGACCGGGAGAAGGCGCTGCTTGCCCCCTATCCCGGCAAGGTACCCGCCGAGGTGATGGACGGCACTTGGCGGCCGCCGGTCACCGACGGCTCCGGCCAGGACCGCAAGGTGCTGCGAGCGGCGTTCGAACTGCTGAAAGGCGCCGGCTATCACGTAGAGGACGGCCGGATGCTCGATCCCCAGGGAAATCCTTTCGGCTTCGAGATCATGACCTCATCGCAGGATGAGGAGCGGCTTGCGGCCCTTTATCAGCGCACGCTGGAGAAGATCGGCATCGACGTCACCATCCGCAGCCTCGACGGCGACCAGATCCAGTCGCGCAAGCAGCGGTTCGACTTCGAGGTTCTGATCGGTACTAGCGGCTTCAACAATTCGCTGTCGCCGGGCAGTGAGCAGGTTGGGCGCTGGGGATCTGTCGCGGCCAAGCAGGAGGGCTCGTTCAACCTGGCGGGCGTCGCCGACCCTGCAGTCGACGCGGCGATCAACGCGATGCTGAACGCACGTACCAAGGAAGATTATGTCGCCGCGGTGCGCGTTCTCGATCGGCTGCTGATCTCCGGCAACTACATCGTGCCGATGCAATACAACACGCAGCAGTGGCTCGCTTACTGGAACTACCTGGAACATCCGCAAAAGACTCCCATATTCGGCTATCAGCTGCCGACGTGGTGGCGAAAGCCCAATTGACCTCCCGACCAATCAGGAGACGAGCATGAGCGCCGAGAACTCGATCACCGTCGATGTGGTGTCCGATGTCGTCTGCCCCTGGTGCTTCATCGGTCAGAAGCGGCTGGACAAGGCGATTGCCGCTGTCGGCGATGTCGGGGTGCACGTCCGCTGGCGGCCGTTCCAGCTCGATCCGACCATTTCGCAAGCAGGCGTGGATCGCCGCGAATACCTGCTGGGCAAATTCGGCAGCGACGAGCGCATTCGTCAGATCCATGCACGCATAGAGCCGCTCGGCGAGGCGGAAGGCATCCATTTCGCTTTCGCCGCCATCAAGGTCGCGCCCAACACGCTGAACGCGCACCGCGTCATCCGTTGGGCGGGCGCCGCCGGCGAGGACGCGCAGAACCGGCTGGTGCGCCGCCTCTTCCAGCTGAATTTCGAGGAAGGCGCCAATCTCGGCGACCATGCCGTGCTGGCCGAAGCCGCCCGCGAGGCCGGCATGGACGCTTCCGTGGTCGAGACGCTGCTGCCCACGGACGCCGATACCGACGCCGTGCGCAACGAGATCGCCACGGCCTCGCGCATGGGCATCACCGGCGTGCCCTGCTTCCTGCTCGAAGGCAAATATGCCGTGATGGGTGCGCAGGACGCCGACACGCTTGCCGACGCCATCCGCCAGGTCGCCCAGGCCAAGGCGCGTGGCGAGTTGGAAACAGCGGGCTAAGCCGACGTTATTTTGCCGACGCAGCTCAGCTCGACGCAGGAACAGGAAAGCTCCGGGCGGCTGTTTTTTCGACCTTGCGGTCGCTCCCCAGTCGCGCAACCACGTCTTTTTCGTTCACAAAACCGTGTTTTTGCTTTCCCTAACGGAAAGTCGGCGCCACCTCGGATCCTTACCCCCAACTCACTGGAATAAAACATAAAATCGGCACCCGGAGCGCTTGGCCGACGAGGCTCTTCTGTTGCCCTCGCGCCACGGCGGGGTAACCCTGTTCACATTCGGGGCAGAAAATTAATGGAAAATGATCAATTGGTGTTACCATGTGTAACAAAACAAGAAAGGTTTGGGCGGGATCGTGATTCGGGTCGGCAGACCGCGGCGTACAATACCGGAGCAAACATCCAGCGAGGCGGCAAAGCCCTCGCGCCTGACGCCGGTATCGTCGATGCGTACATTCTGGGGGCTGATGCGAGCCTACTGGTTCTCCGACCGCTGGAAGGAAGCCTGGACCCTCACTCTCGTCATCGCATTGCTTACGGCACTCTCCAGCAAGGCCGGCGTGTGGTTTGCCATGGCATCGGGCGAGCTGGTGAATTCGATCGCCTTCTTCCACGACGCCGCCAACACCAATCCGCTCCAGACGCTTCTGACCAATGCCGGCATATTGATGCTGCTGGTGGTGCTCAAGGACGCCGGCTTCACCGGCGTGCGCAATCTCGTCTCCGCCACGCTGCACCGCAAATGGCGCGGATGGCTGAACAACCAGTTCAACCAGGCGCTGCTCGACGGCAACCATACTCATTTCCATGCCCAGCATGGCTCGGTCGCCGGCGGTATCGTCGCTCCCGACAATATCGACCAGCGCATCCAGGAATCGATCAAGGACATGACTGGCGGCGCGATCGGCCTCGCCATGGGCGTGCTGGGCGTAGCGACCTCGCTTTATTTCGTCGGCGAGAATTTGATCGGGGCTTCCGTTGAGGTCAAAGGGCTGGAGTTCCTCGGCAGCTATGGCAGCGCCGTGCTCGCCTTCCTCGCGGTCGCCACCTACGTGCCGCTCAACACCTGGATTGCGGTGAAGCTCGGCGGCATGCTCGAGCGCCTCAACATCCGCATGCAGCAGGCCGAGGGCAGCTATCGCGGCGAACTGACGACCTTCCTGCGCCGCAGCTTCCATGTCGCCGCCTCGCATGGCGAGGATGTGCAGAGGACGATGCACGACAAGCTCTATGTCGACATCGACAAGACCTGGGGGCGGCTGAACGTCGTCAACACTAGCTACATGTCGTTCGAGCTGATCTACAATTTCGTCGGCGCCCGCATCGTCTCCTACGGACCCGGTCTGGTGCCGTTTATCCACAACGGCTTCGACCTGAAGGGCTACATAACTGGTTCCGAAATGGTCGCCCAGCTGATCAGCCAATGTTCGTGGTTCATCCATGTCATGCCGGCGATTGCGACGCTGCGAGCCAACAGCCAGCGCGTGACCGAGCTCGCCAGTGCCATCGAGAACGTCCAGCAACCGCAAGAGTTCTATCGCCAGACCGGCCGTTCGGATTTCAGCTTTGCCACCCAGAACCCGGTGTTCGGCCTGACCATTCAGAAGCTCGAGCTGGCGCACCAGGGCGAGGACGCAACGCCCTTCCTCAGCGCCGCCAACCTGCGCTTCCGCCGCGGCGAATGGACCTTCCTCAAGGGCGAGTCCGGTTGCGGCAAGACCTCGTTGATCAAGGCGATCAACGGCCTGTGGCCCTATGGCCGCGGCACCATCGTGTTCCCTGAAGGGGTGACGAAGTTCTATGCCGCCCAGGAGGTCAAGCTGCAGCAGGTCTCGTTGAAGCAACTCGTCTGCCTGCCGGGCTCGGAAAACGATCACAGCGACACGCAGGTGGCTGCCGCCCTGCACAAGGCAGGCCTAGGCGAATTCATCGGGCACCTTGCCGATGAGAGCCGCGAGGGCAAGATCTGGGATCAGGTTCTGTCGGGCGGCCAGAAGCAGAAGCTGGTGGTCGCCCGCATCATCCTGCAGCAGCCGGGTCTATTGTTCCTCGACGAAGCGACCGGCGCGCTCGATCCCGAAGGCAAGACCGCCTTCCACGAGGCGATCAAGGCCAACTGCTCCGATGTCACCGTGATCAGCGTGATGCACGAAGCCATACCGCCGCGGTCGCAGTCCGGCGAGGAATTCTACCACAGCATTGTCGCGATCAACGACGGCGTCGCGACCAAGAAGCCGCTCGCGCCCACCCTGCCGCGCGAACTCACGACCATCCTCGTGCAGCCTAGGCCGGCCGAGGACAAATGGCTGCGCTTCCGGCGGCTGAAGCAGAAATAGCAGTCATACCAAGCCTTTGCTCGGTAGCTCGGCGCGGCAACAGACGTGATCGATCACAGTCTCGCGATCCGACACGGCCTCGCTCATTTTCCGCCCTCCTCGCGATTGACTCGGCAAGACGCGCTCCTATGTTGCGCCGGCTCGCAGAATTCAAACTCGAACCCCGCGAGCAGAAAGGTCAACCCGCCATGCCTGGCGACAGTCACAGTCGAACGCAACCGCCGTCCGCCTTGACGTGACCTGACGGCTCACGTCCTGCCGGATGGCAAGGAGTGAGCTATGAACGAATTCGCACCCGTATTGGACGACGAAGCCGTCGCCGTTGCCTGTGTTCTCGCCAACGATCACGTGGCCGACGTCGTCGAAGCCCTCAACCATGAGCCCCGTGAGACGGCCATCGAGCTGCTCTGCGCGGTGCCGTTCGAGCGGCTGGTCGAAATCTTCGACCAGCCGGAACTCGAAAGCGCGCCGGAGCTCGCAGAAGCTCTGCCGCGCGCCAAGGCAAGCAAGTTGTTGACCGCCATGTCGGTCGACCGCGCTGCCGACATCCTGCGCGAGCTGGACGAGCCGGCCCGTTCCGAGCTGCTTGGCGCGCTCGCCCCGCCGCTGCGCGCAACGCTGCTTTCCATCCTCGGCTATCCGGAGGACAGCGCCGCCTCGATCATGACGACGGAGTTCGTCAGCGTGCCTTCGGACTGGACCGTCGGCCGCACGCTAGACTACATCCGCAAGGTCGAGCGGACACGCGAGACCGTCTATGCGATCTACATCGTTGATCCCGAGACCCAGTTGCTGCTGCGCGCGACTGGGCTGCGCCGTCTGATCGCTGGGGAGCCTGAAGATACAATCCTGTCGGTGGCGCCGGATCGCGCGCCGGTGACCGTGACGCCGCTCACCGATCGCGAAACGCTGGCGCAGACGATTTCCAAATACGACCTGCTTGCCCTGCCGGTCGTCGATCACGGCAAGATCCTCGGCATCGTCACCATCGACGACATCATCGATACGATGGTCGAGGAAACGACCGAGGACGTGCATCGTTTCGGCGGAATGGAGGCGCTGGACGAGCCCTATATGAAGATGAGCTTCCTCGCCATGATCCAGAAGCGGGCGGGCTGGCTCTGCGCGCTGTTCCTCAGCGAGATGCTGACGGCCAACGCCATGCAGAGCTATGAAGGCGAGCTGGAGAAGGCGATCGTGCTCACCCTCTTCATCCCGTTGATCATGAGCTCAGGCGGCAATTCCGGCTCGCAGGCGACCTCGCTCGTCATCCGCGCGCTGGCATTGCGCGAAATCGGCCTTGGCGATTGGTGGCGCGTCGCCTTGCGCGAGCTGCCGACAGGTCTGGTGCTCGGCTCGATCCTCGGCGTCGTCGGCGTCTGCCGTATCACGCTCTGGCAATATCTCGGCCTCTATGACTACGGCGCGCACTGGATGCTAATTGCGGCAACGGTTGGCGCGGCGCTGATCGGCATTGTCACCTTCGGCTCGCTGTCGGGATCGATGCTGCCTTTCGCGCTGAAGCGTATCGGCTTCGACCCGGCGAGCGCCTCGGCGCCGTTCGTCGCGACGCTGGTCGACGTCACCGGGCTGGTCATCTACTTCTCGGTGGCGCTGGTGATCCTGCGCGGCACCTTGCTTTGAACCCGGTCTTCACCGTCGCCAGCTGGAGCAATTCTAGGAAAAGTGCGTAGCGGTTTCCGTCCGGAATTGCGTGAAAACAAATATTTGGAGCGGGTCAGCGATCCTACGGAAAACTGAACCGCTCTACCGGCGGCGGCCCTCGCCTGCCTCAGACACCGTAGATCGCGTCGCGCACCGCGTCCGGGAAGTCACCGGCCATGCCTGCGATGGCGGTGTTGGTCAACGCCACCACCGTGAGTTCCGCCGACGGATCCACGAACCAGGAGTGGCCATAGACGCCGCCCCAGCGCCACGTGCCGGCAGCCTGCGGCGTCGGCGCGACGGCAGGGTCGCGGAGAACGGCAAATCCCAATCCCCAGCCCCAGCCAGGCCTTGTCGTGTTGATGCCAATGATGGCATCGGTAGTCATCGCGCGAGTGGTTTCAGGGCGAAGGACAGGCCCTCCCCCCGTTCGCACTGCTTCGAGGAGTTTCAGCACGTCGCCGGCAGTGCCGTTCATGCCGGTGCCGCCTGAAGGGAAGGACGCTGGATCGAACGCTCTTGCCGGTGCGAAGGAGATCAGGCCGTCACCAAACGGGACGAGATGATGCTCGCCCATTCTGACCGGCCCGGACGGCCCGTCCGCGTAAGGGGTCACCAGACGCCTTTCATCCCGCACGACAAAGGCGCTGTCGCTCATGCCGAGCGGCTGGGCGATCAGGCGGTCGACCAGATCGGGCAGCGGAGCGCTGGCCGCCTTGGCCATGACCTCGCCCAGCACGTCCATCGCCACCGAATAGCCCCAGCGCGTCCCCGGCGCGTAGGACAACGGCAACGAGGCGATGCGCGCGAGGTTTTCGGCCATCGACAGCCCCGGCTGGTCGAGCCCATCCGATACTCGAGAGCGCTCATAGGCGTTCCCGGTGGGCTGGGCGAAGCCATAGGCCAGGCCTGCCGTATGCGTCAGCAGCTGCTTCACGGTTATGAGCGGCTCTTTGCCATCCGGCAGCTTCGGGCGGAATTCGGGGAGGAATCTAGTCACCGGGTCGTGAAGCGCGATCCGACCGGCCTCGACCAATGCCATCGCCGCAGCGGCGACAATCGGCTTGGTGACGGAGGACAGCCGGAAGATGGCGTCCTCGGCCATCGGCTTGCCCTGTTCGCGGTCGGCAAGGCCGAAAGCGCGGCGATAGAGCATGTCGCCGCGCTGAGCGACCAGGATTACGCCGCCGATGATGCGTTGCTCTCCGATCGCCGCATCGACGACGCGGTCAATGCGCTGGCCGAAATCGCGATCGAGCGAGGCACCGGCGGACATGGTCACTCCATGAACAGGGCTTTACACGCGTTCGCCGTTCTTCACGCGGTAGGTCGGCTTGTACATGGTGACCAATTCCTCCGCCGCTGTCGGGTGTACGGCCATGGTGCGGTCGAAATCGTTCTTGGTGAGACCGGCCTTCAGCGGAATACCGAGAAGCTGCGCCATCTCGCCGGCGTCGGGGCCGAGGATATGAGCGCCGATCACTTTCCGCGAGGCGCCGTCGACCACCAGTTTCATCAGCATCTTCTCGTCGCGGCCGGACAGCGTGTGCCGCATCGGACGGAAGGAGGCGCGGTAGATCTCGATGTCCGGGAAGCGCTTGATCGCCTCATCCTCGGACAGGCCGACCGTGCCGATCTCGGGCTGTGAGAACACGGCCGTCGGAATGGTGTCGTGGTCCGGCGCCGTCGGGTTGCCCTTGAAGGCGGTCTCGACGAAGCACATCGCTTCGTGGATGGCCACCGGCGTCAGCTGCACGCGGTGGGTGACGTCGCCGATCGCCCAGATGTTGTCGATGTTGGTGCGGGAATATTCGTCGACGACGATCGCGCCCGTCTTGCCGAGTTCCACGCCGACGCCTTCGAGCCCCATATTTTCCGTGTTTGGAATGCGACCGATCGCCAGCATGACCTGGTCGACCGTCAGCGTCTGGCCGCCGGAAAGCAGCACATCCAGCCTGCCCGCCGGGGTCTTGCGCACCCATTCGGAAACCGCGTGGCAAAGGATCCTTATCCCCTTCTTCTCCATCGTCTCGTGCAGCGAACGGCGAAGGTCCATGTCGAAGCGCGACAGGATCTCCTGGCCGCGATAGACAAGCGTGGTCTCCACGCCCAAGCCATGGAAAATGTTGGCGAATTCGACGGCGATGTAGCCGCCGCCCTCGATCATGATCGCCTTCGGCAACGCCTTGAGATCGAAGGCCTCGTTGGAGAAGATGCAATACTCGTGGCCGGAAAGCGCCGGATGCGGCGCCGGCCGGCCGCCCGTGGCGATCAGGATCTGATCGGCGCTGACGGTGCGATCCTCGGCGACCAGATATACCGAATGCGGATCGACCAGCACGGCGCGCGAGTGGAAGGCCTCGCCGCCCGCGCCCACGACATTCTTCTTGTAGATCGCCTCCAGCCTGGCGATTTCCTTGTCCTTGTTGGCAACCAGCGTCGGCCAGTCGAAGCTTGCCTCGGGCACCTTCCAGCCATAGCCGGCCGCGTCGGCGAAATGCTCGGGAAACTGCGAGGCATAGACATAGAGCTTCTTCGGCACGCAGCCGCGGATGACGCAGGTGCCGCCATAGCGATATTCTTCCGCGATGGCGACGCGCTTGCCGAGGGATGCCGCCACACGCGCCGCCCTCACGCCGCCTGAGCCGCCGCCGATGACGAAGAGATCATAGTCGTAACCGGCCATCGGAGGGCTCCTACTAAGGCAATTCCAGGAAAAGCGCGCAGCGGTTTCCGCCCGGAATTGCGTGAGAACAAATATTTGGAGCGGTTGCGCGGTTCAACAAAGCCGAACCGCTCCGAGCGATAACGATCGCGTCAGAGGTAGGCTGCCAGTAAGCAAAAGAAAAGCCCGGGAAACCCGGGCTCCTCTGGTCCAGTTTGGCCGTGGCCGATTTGAAGCAGATCAGTTCTGCGAATTGTCGGCCGGAGCGGAGTTGTCGGCGGGTGCCTGGCCGTCGGCCGGGGCGGAACCATCGGCGGGAGCGGTCGCATCCTGCGCGGGCTTGGCCGGAGCCGCGGCCTTCGCGGCGGCGGCGAGCGTTTCACCGACTTGCTGGGCGAGATCGCGGGCGACGCCGTTCTGCCAGATGTCGGCCGCCTTCACGAGGTCGCGCGTGACCGCCGGGCCGCTGTCGAGCAGCTTCTTGCCGGAATCCGAGCTGTAGAAGGCGGCGATGTCGTTGAGTTCCTTCTCGGAGAACACCTTGGCATAGGCAAGGG
The DNA here is from genome assembly GCF_029625675.1 of Mesorhizobium sp. WSM4884. Lineage (NCBI taxonomy): Bacteria > Pseudomonadati > Pseudomonadota > Alphaproteobacteria > Hyphomicrobiales > Phyllobacteriaceae > Mesorhizobium > Mesorhizobium sp. WSM4884. The sequence goes on along the minus strand of NZ_JARTVO010000004.1, from coordinate 397,427 downwards.
CCGCCTCCTTTTCGAGGTCGGCGCGGCGAGCCGCCAGTCCCATGGCCTTCTCGGTGACGGTCTTGCCGATCAGTTCCTGCATGTCGGGATTCTTCTGGATCAGCTGGTTCTCGAGCGCCGCCGCTGCCTGCGGCAGGATGTTGTCGAACGGGTCCGTGGCGTGGATCGCGACCACCGCCGCGCGGGCGGCCTTGAGATGCGATTCGCTCACATCCTGCGAAAACGCCGGCGAGGACAGCGCAAGGACGGCAGAGGCTGCCAGAACTGTCGAAAGGCGGCGAACCCGTTTATGCAACATCATGGTCGGTAGAACTCCCTGGTTTTCGGGCGGCATGGACGGTTTGGATGCCGTCGCCGCCGGCGATAATGGCCGTTGACGCCAGCCCGATGAATAGACCGTGCTCGACAACGCCTGGAATGGCGAAGAGAGCATTCGAAAGCGCTCTTGTATCCGGAATGCGGCCAAAAGATGCATCGAGGATAAAATGGCCGCCGTCTGTAACAAATGGCTGCCCCCCCGTCATCCTCAATGTAATCGGGCCGGCAAGGCCGAGGCTTGCCGCCGCGGCGCCGATCGCGATCTCGGTAGCGCGCAGGCCGAACTTGTTGACCTCGATCGGCAACGGAAACCGGCCGAGGGTTTCGACCATCTTGGATTGGTCGGCGATGACGATCATGCGCCCGGACGCCGCTGCAACGATCTTTTCGCGCAAAAGCGCCCCGCCGCCGCCCTTGATCAGCGTCAGCGCGGGGTCGATCTCGTCGGCGCCGTCGATCGTGAGATCGAGTTCGGGTGTTTCCTCGAGCGTCGATAGCGGCACGCCGAGTTCGCGGCAGAGTGCCGCAGTGCGCTCGGAGGTGGGCACGCCGATGACGGTGAGGCCGGTTGCGACTTTCTCCGCAAGCAGCCGGACGAACTCGTCGGCGGTCGTGCCGGTGCCGATGCCGAGCCGCATGCCGCTGCCGACATGGGCAAGGGCCGCGCGTGCGGCCTCGACCTTCAACTGCCTTGCGTCCATGCCGCCTCTGTCCCGATTTCGCTGGTTTCGCGCGCCTCCTAGCATTTTTGCCTGTCGCGTCAAAGGCTCTGCCTGTGGACCGATAGAGGCTGCTTGCTTGACCGCCGCGCAGCTTGTATCGGCTGCGGCACTTCAATTGTTGCAGGACTGGCCATGACCCGACCGATCATCGTCTTCGACCTCGACGGGACGCTCATCGACACCGCGCCGGACCTGCTCGACAGCCTCAACCACAGCCTAGCGGCCGGAGAACTTGCCGCGGTCGACGAGGCTGGCTTCAGGCGCTTCGTCGGCCATGGCGGCCGCGTCATGATCGAGCGCGCGCATGCGGCGCAGAACAAGGCGCTGGTGGCGGAAGAGCACGACCGGCTGCTAAAACTCTTCCTCGACCATTACACGCTCAACATCCCGGGCAAGTCGCGCCCCTACCCCGGCGTCATCGCGGCGCTCGATCGCTTCCAGGCGGCCGGCTACCTGATGGCGGTCTGCACCAACAAATACGAGGCGAATTCGGTGGCGCTGATCGGCGCGCTCGGCATAGCCGACTACTTTGCGGCGATCTGCGGCCAGGACACATTCGCCTTCCGCAAGCCCGACCCGCGCCACCTCACCGAGACGATCAAGCTGGCCGGCGGCGACCCTCAAAGCGCCGTGATGGTCGGCGATTCGCAAACCGACATCGACACCGCCAAGGCGGCCGGCATTCCGGTGGTAGCGGTCGACTTCGGCTATACGGACCGCCATGTGCGCGAGTTCGAGCCGACGCTGGTGATCTCGCATTTCGACACGCTGACGCCGGAGTTGGCGGAAAGGCTGATGGCGGCGGCGCGCTGAAGCTTTTCCAGCCCGCCGAGACCCGGCAAATTCGATCATCGCAGATCGTCCGCACATTGCCTTGACTTCGCGCACCCGCCTCCCTTATATCGCGGCTCGCTTCGGCCTTCGGGCAACGAGCGGGCGATTAGCTCAGCGGGAGAGCACACCCTTCACACGGGTGGGGTCGCAGGTTCAATCCCTGCATCGCCCACCATCCAACCCTCTTATGGCGTTGGATGTTCTGACCGTGACGAACTCCTTGAATTCGCACTGGACGTAGCTGGCGCCAAAGCGGCTGCTCAGATCAGCCCTCGGCGCACGTTCAAATGCGTCACCGCCGTCACCAGTATGGCTCCGGTCATGAAGTAGAGCGTGGCCAGGATGTTGCCGTGGTGGAAATGGATCCCTGCAAACAGCAGAGCCATGACCACCGCAAGAAAGGCAATTATGCGCGAGAATTCATCGGGCATGGGGCGACCTATGGAGATGAAGATAGATGGCCGCCCTCAATCAGCCGAGCGCTCCATAAATCGGTTTTCGATTTTCCGCAATCGGCGAGTTGCGGGACGCGAGGCATGGAGTGGCTGGTGTCGACGCTCCTTATATCAAATCCACCTCCACCCATAGTCCGCCCGCCCCGCGAGCCGCATCGCGCGGCGCGCTGCGCACCGCCAGGATCGAGCCTGAGGGCGAGGCAAAAGCAGGCTTCCCTTTCGCATCGGCCAACCATGCATCGTCGGCGCGGATGACCCGGCCTTTGGTCTTGGCTTCGAGCGCGGTCAGGATGGCGTCGTAAGGCATCTCGCCCCAATGCACGTTGAGTGCGTCCAGCTTGTTGGTGGGAATGAAGGCTGAAAGATCCGGGCTGATCATCAGGTCGAGGCCCTGCTTGTTCGGCGTGGCATTCTGGCTGCCGTGATGGGCGACCTTCAGGTAGACGGTGCGCGCGAGCAGGTCGGCCGCGGTGACGGTCGCCTGCCCCACTGGCCATTTCAGGTCCTTCCAGCTCAGCCAGTTGCCGATCTGGGCATCACCGGGAAACAGGAACACCCGGCCGCTGTCGACGAATTCGAAGGCGAGCACTAGGCTGGTGTTGTTGACGCCGCGGTCGAGCTGCAGGGCGAGGTCCGCGGCAATCCCCATCCAGTCGGCATCGATACGGCGCCAGGACTGGTCGGGATCCTCGTTGCTCGACGGGTCGAAGACCGGCCCGGAATAATGCTTGCGGATGAAGGTTTCGACGCCGCGTTTCGCCTTCTCCCCGTCGGCGCCGTCCAGCGCCACCGACAGCGGCGTGCCGATGCCGCTCTTGAATGGGCTAAGCTCGTCGAGATAGCTCCCGTCGTCGGTTTCGTTGACGGCCAGACCTGCCTTGAGGGCTCGCGCGAATGCGCCGCCGGTGGCGAGCGGATACATCTCGCTCGCCTTTTCCTCGAGTTGCAGCGCCGCCTTGTCGCGCGGCGGACCCAGGACATAGACGCGCAGGTTCGGCATGTCGCCGATCGACGGCAGAGGCCTGCCTGGTTCGAAATAGAGCGGAGGTTTCGACGACAGTTTCGCCGCCGCGTCTCGCGCCGCCCGAACCCTTTCTCCCGCGGCGCCGAACTGGAAGCCGAGGACAGCCTGCAATCCGTCGTGGAGGCCCGCCATATACTGGGTTAAGGCGCCCGCTGCCTCGAGCTTCTGGCTGACGCCCTGCAGCGCGGACAGGGCCTGGGCCTTGAATTTGTCGAGCTCGGCGGCCTGCGGATCGTCGGCATTCTCGGTCCATGCCATCCACACCTCGCCGACAGAGAAGTCCTTGAACAGGTCGTTCGAGGTCAGAAAGCCGGAGACGTGATCCCAGTGCTCGTGAGTGACGACGAGGACGTCGATCTTGCCGCCTGTCTCCTTCTTGAGGTCGGCAACGATGTCGCCGACGAGCGCCGCACCGCCCTTGATCGACACATGGACGCCGCAGTCGATCAGCATGCGGAAGGGCGAGCCGTTCGGTTTCTTGAAGCTCAGCAGATGGCAGTCGCCGATGCCTTGGCAATAGTGGCGGACCGTGACGGCCGGCGCATGTGCGGGCGTGGCGGCCGCTCCCGCTTGCGGCTTCTTTCTTGTCGCCGGCTTTCTAGGCATTGCCATCGTCCTCCCCATGGCTGGCGTGCAGCAGGGCGAAGGGCTCCGAGACCTCGCTGCCGAAATAAAGCGCCCTGAGCGGCGACAGGTAATTCGCCTTCACGGTCTTGGCCTGACGCTCACGCCGCTCGGCGCTGCCGGTGTTCTTGATGATCGAATAGCGGATTTCCTCCTGATGCTCGCGCGGATCGATGATGATCGTCGCGCCACCGCGGAACCAGAAGAAGCCATCGCCGGGCTTCACGCCCTGCAACACCGGCTTGCCGTCGAAACCAACGGGGACCCGCTGCTGAATGACGGCGATCACCTCGGTGCGGAACGAGCCGTCCGGTTCGACGCGGCGGGTCGGTCGTACGTTGAAGACCTCGAAGGTGGTCTCGCCCTTCTTCGCTTCGTGCAGCAGGCTGCCGTCCTGCTTGTAGCGCGGCAGATCACGCAGCAGGCCGAACTGCTCGTAGAGCTCGGGATCGGAGGCAAAGCGCTCGCGCATGGCCGTCCACAGCCTGTAACGGTTCTTCTCGTTGAGGTTGAATATCCCGGGACGGTCGAGCTTCTGGTTCCAGCCCATGTCGATGCCGCTCAACAACCCCTTGAGCCAGGGTGGCGAAGGATCGTCGGGCTGGCTCCAGGCCAGCGTTTCTTCCGAAATCGTGCGCACGTCGCGCGGCAAAAGCTTCAGCTTGCGGAAGGACTCCATGAAGGCCAGGCGGTAGTGGAACGGATCGTCTGGAAAGGCGTCGATGTCGGCGGTGATCACCGCGCGCAGATACTCGCCGAAGGTGATGTCGACGGACGGACAGTAGTCGAGTGCGCGAATGCACATCGTCAGCATCTGCTGCGCGACCTTGGCGGTCTCCTCGGTGAGGCGATCGACCAGGCCTGGGTGAAGCGCGCCGGCGGGCAGCACGCCGCTTCCGCCCGTGGCCAGGCGTACGATATCCTGGATGCGCCGGTCGATAATGGCCAGAAACGCCTGGTAGACGGCGAAGACCAGGATCGAGCCTCGCTTGTGCGGCTCGAATGTCTTGTCATAGTCGAGGTCGCTAGCGCTGTAGTCGCGCAACGGCCCGGCGCGGCCGCTGCCTTCGCCGAACTGCTTGGCGATGCCCGACAGCAGCGAGGCCGCCGAGACGTCGCTGCGCACCTTCGCCATCTCGAAGCTGACCAACTCCTTGAGGCTGAAATGCTGAAACAGGGCGACGATGTCGGCAAACGCTTCGTGGAAGGCCGGAACGTCGGGGTTGGAGGCCTCCTGGAAGCGACGGTGCAGCCCGTCGAGCAGCGCATGTGACATCTCGTGGGCGATGATGTCGCTCGACAGGCAGGAAAACACCGTCGTGCCTGGCGTGGTGACATCGTCCCGCTTGCTCTCGGCCGGAAAATAGCCGAACAGCAGGGCCTTCTTTTCGGGACTGTAATAGGCATTCTGCGCGCGCAGGGCGTGCGGGTAGATGCGCAGCCGCGGCACTTCGCAAGCCCTCATGGTCATGTCGCCGCCTGGGCCGGTGCTTTCAGGATAGTGCGGAGCCCACAGAGCGCGGCGTCCCAACGCGCGCTCGAAATGCCCGATCGTCGTCATGGCGACGGCATAGACCATCTGCTGGTGGAACTGCGGATTGCCTTCCGACGGCGTCAGTCCGTCCTGGGCGAGCAGGGTCTTTTCGTTGAGGTCGACCGGATCATAGACGCAATTGGACGCCGGATCGACGTCGACGACCTCGAGGTATTCGCCGACCGGACCAGCCTCCAAGGCGTCGGCGGTGGCGGGCTTGTCGTCCCAGGGAACGGAAAGGGTCGCCTGATAAACCGACACCGAATCGAGTTGCTTTGCCACCGACGGATCGAGTGCATAGATGCGCAGCCGGCGCTTTGGCGGCGTCGCCGGGCGCGGTTTGCGCTTGATCGGCGGCGCATTGACTTGCGCAGCGGCGGCAACGGGTCGGGCCGACCTTCCCAGCCTGTCTTCCAGGAAAGCCCGCAGCGGCTTCGAGGGATTGCCCTCGTCCAACGCCGCTTCCAGGTAGCGGTTGCGCGCCGCGGACGAGATTGTGTCCGGATCGCCTTCCGGCTCGGCGATCGCCTGGTCGACCGAAGCCACGCTTTGCGCCATCTGGGTCAGTTCCAGCGCCAGCATCTTCCGGTGTCGAAGCTCCGCAGGCGACAGGGGCGCCAAGGCGTTGTCGTCGCCGACTATGAGATCGAGCCAGCCCCAGGAATATTTGGCCGGCGGCAGTTTCTTGTCTTTCAGCAGGTTTTCGGCCAGTGGCATGATCAGCAGCGCGGCATCCGCGCGCAACACCCCTTGCCCCGCCTTCTGCAGAGTTTCGGCGGCGCTCATCCTGGGCGTTGACTTCGCTGCCGCGGTGAACAGCGCGTGGCGAACGGCTTCGACGCGCATCCAGGGCTGCGAGTAGTTCTTCACGACGTCCCAGTGCTCGGCCAGCCAAAGCGCCGCGGCGGCGGCGATTTGCGGCGTCGCCGCCGAAGTGCCGTTGCCATCCATGTCGACGACCTTGGCGCAATCGATCTCGGCCCAAGGCACGTTCGGCGTATAGGCGCCAAGCGCCGTCGCCATTTTCGAGGCCGGCCCATAATTGCCCTGCATGGTCCCCAAGCTCAGGCCGGAATAGGCGCGGCCGTCGGCCATGACGCCGCACGCCGCAAGTACGCGATTGTAGCGGGCGGGAAAGACGATGCTTCGCGGTGTGAGGGTGAAGTTGTTGCCGGCCGCGGTAACCATCACCACGCCATCGTCATAGGCAAGGTTGACGGCGTCGACCAATGCCTGCGAGGTCAACCCGCCCATGCTCATGGACAGCACCTGCGCGCCTTGCCGGCGCGCATAGTCTATGCCCTGCACCATCGTGCCCGTCGTCAGCCGCACCACCCAGTCGGCGATGCGCACCGGGAGGATCTTTGCCAGCGGGGCACCGCCGACGAAATCCGTGAAACCTGGCCAATTCGGCGATGTGCCATCGAGCCTGTTGCCGGCGAGCAGGCTGAGCGTACCGGTGCCATGGCCGCGATTGCTGGTGAGCGTGTCGGCCGGCGCATGATCGGTTGCGTTGCCTGGCCCGGTGCCGTCGTCGACGAAATTACGCTGCTTGGTCGCGAGAAGCCCGGCCGGCAAGGTGCGATGGCCAGGGTCGAAGCCGGTATCGAGATGGGCGATGGTGATGTTGGCCTGCTTGGCGCCGACCTTGTTGCGGGCATCGGTGAATTGGCTGAAGGCCGGACCGGCATTCCAGGCGACCACGCCTGATTTTGTCGCCTGCCCGCCGCTCGGATCCTGGTCGTCGAACGTGCAGGCGGGGCTGGCGCTGGCCGCCATGCCGCGGTCGCCGCTGCTGTTCTTGTAGTCCCAATGCTGAACGATGTCGGGTTCGACCGCCAGGACACCGTCGCCGGCCGTCGCGAAACCCCTGCCGCGGGCCACCAACTTATGGGCATCGTCCCAAGGATTGTCCGAACCTGCCGCCGTGGAGGAAACCTGCAGCCAGGTCGCGCCGCGACCGGCGGCAGCGCCAAGGTTTGCGCCCGACGCATCTGGCGGCAGGGTCAGGATCGGTTCGACATCGAGGCCGCCCATGCCAAGTGACCTGCCTTGCGCCGCAAACCCAGCGCCGTCGCCGCTGACCTTGATCAGAAGCCTCCTCGCCGCCATGGCACACCCTCCCCCAGAAATGGAATCATGGTGTTGGCCGTCAGCTGCAGTCAGGCCAGGTCCCAAACCATGCTTCGATCGTTCTGTTTGCCAACTAGGAAACCGGCCGATTGTCTTTCCGCGCCAACATGCTTGGCGCCCGAAATATACATTCGGCAAAATGACAATCGCGCCGGCCGGCAGGCGCCTCTGTGATTGCCTTCACATACGCCGGGCGAACTTCGCGCACAAATATTGCACCGGGTGGCACTGGCTTCTGCTTCAACGCACAGGTTCGAATGGCTTCCGGGCCTGAAAATGGGGTCGGTCCTCGGCGGGGAATTTCGATCACCTAGCCATTTTCAGATTTGCTGTCCGCGCACGTCGGTTACCTCCCGCCGCGCGCGCGGACGGCGTTTCGAAGATCGGTTCGTGTCCGCCAGCGCGCTCCGGTCTCCTCATCGCAGGAAAAAGCTTGCCGACTATTTTACCGCCGGCAGCCCACGTCTGGCGCTCGAACTTGGCAATGGCCGTCGTGTCGCTGGAGCAGCAACGAAAGGAGACCAGGCCTTGATCGAGCATGCACTTATCATACAATTTCCGCTCAACGAGAGGCGGAATCGCATCATGTCCCAAGCCAGCGCAGACGACAGGAGCGCCCTGCCGCGTCTGGCGCGGATCGATCCGCGCCACTTCGATCTTCTGTTCGGCGGTTGTAAGGTCGAACGTTATGCCGCCGGCCAGCACCTGTTCATGCAGGAGGATTCATCCGACCGCATCTACGGTGTGATAAGTGGCACCGTCGAAATCTCGCTCTATTCGCCGGGCGGGCAGAAGCTGGTAGCCAATATCGAGCTCTCGCGCAGCCTTGTCGGCGAGATCGGCGCCTTGGACGGACGCCCGCGCACGGCAACCGCGATCTGCCTCACCGCATGCGAGCTGGTTTCGCTCAGCCGGACGCAACTGTTTGATCGCATTGAAAAAAACCCGCCACTGGCGCGCGCCATGATCGAACTCCTGTGCACACGGCTGCGCTGGGTCAGCGGCGAGCTCGGCGACCAGGCTTTCTTCGGCATCGAGGCCCGGCTGGCGAAGCGGCTGGTGTTCCTCAGCGGCGTCATGGCCGACTCCGCCGGCTGGATCCCGATCTCGCAATCGGAACTTGGCGAATTCCTGGGCGCGACGCGAGAATCGGTAAACAAGACGCTCAACGACTGGCGCAGCCGGCATATGATCGCCATCAAACGTGGTGGGCTGCGCATCACCAATGCCGCGGCACTGAACCAGATCGCCGAATCGCAGGACGACGACTGAGCGGCTTCTGCCCCCGAATCAGAGTCGCGAAATCAGGTAGCGCAGCGCGGACCGGCTCGGCATGAAGAAGTAGCCGCCGCCCTTCGTGGTAACGAATTGCGGCATGTTCTTGAGGACCGTGACCTTTTCCCATGACGGGATCGAGAACCGGCCATGGCTGCCTTCCTGCGTCCCGATCATCGGGTCCTTCTCGGCAACCAACCCCTGGAAAGAGGTGGACGAAACCCAGGTCTGCTGAATGAACTCGTATTGGCGCTCGATGTCGGCGTTGAGGCACATGAAGAGCAGACCTCTTTCGACCTTTCCACCCCTCGTCTTTTTCTCGTAGGTGCGACCGACGCGCAGGATGCGGTGGCGCTTGCCGATCTGGATCTGGGTCTCGCGATCCTCTCCCAGCGAATCGCGCGGGTTGGAGCGGCGTACATGGGAACCCAGAGGACAGTGATGTCCTTGCGGATCCTCGGCACCGAGCGCGAAATCATTGTCTATGGCACGGCCCGGGCGGTCAGGATTGCGCACCAGCGAACTGCCGTTCTGCCAGCGGCCGAGCATCTTGGCAGCAACCCAGTCCTGCGTGATGGCCGAGTTTTCCGTCTCGCCCGCAGCGCTCGCGGCAGCCTTGGCGCAATAGTCGTTGAAGCGATCGACATGCTGCTCGAACTGGCGCACGACGAGGAAGGAGCCGTTGCGGCCGAAGTCGCGCGGCGGCGGAGGCAGACCTGGAATCTGGCGGCTGCGGCGCACCTGCGACAGGATGCCGGTCTGGTCCTGTGAGGCCGAGACGGAAGGAGAGGCCGGATAAAAGCCGTGCTCGTCGCGGTAGCCGAACAGAAACTCGCCCGGCGCAACGAGATGCATCGGTGCGACACCTTTGTTGGCGCGCGACGTGCCCCGGACGACTGGCTGGGAAACGCCATCGACAAAGCCGAAGTGCTCATAGGCGCGCTCGCGCTGCGGCTTGCCGTCATGTTTGGTGGCGTTGCTAACGGCCTCGCCGTCCTTTTTTACAGCACGTGACGACGCGGGACCCTTCTTCGGCTCGCGATTCACGATGAGCGGCAGTTCGGCGACGATCGTCATTCCGGCGCCGGTCGTCTCTCGCTTCACGGCGGCTACGTCCGGCTCCAGTGTTTCTTCCGTCCTGGCGTAGCAGACCAGGACTGCGTCTATGCGCTTATCGAGCGAGCCCCAGTCCCATTTTTCCGGGCCATCGCCACCCATATCATCGAGGATACGGCTGCGCTCGGGGTTGCCCATGCCGTGCCTGAAGGCGATTGGGAAGGTTTCCAGCGGATCGTCGTCGACATTGCCCTGCAGGCCCAGGTGCCTCAGTCCGCAAGGGCCGAAGGCCACGATCATGGCCCGATCGGCCGGCACGCCGTCGCCGAAGGTCGTCCGCTTGAGCACGAAATCCAGCCACGCCTTGCGCGCCCCCGCCTGCAGATTGTCCGGCACCTGGATCGCCAGCATATGCCCTCTGGCAAGCGCACCCAACGGGCCGAAGAAGATGGTCTGGATCTCTCCGGTCTCCAGTTGCTGTTCGAGAGGTGTCGGGAAGGCGGAATTGATGTTGGCCAGCAGCGAGGTAGTCTTTTCAACCGTGGTCTTTTCGACCGCCGGCCGCTGCAGCGAACCGAACAGGCTCAGCCAGTCGCGAGCCTCATTGCCGACAGCTGATGCAATGCCGCGCCTTATCCGGGAGTTGATGCGGATACGCCTGGTGTTGAGGTCAGGATAGGCCGAGTACCAGAACAGCGTCGGCACCTGTTGGCGCCGTGCCCAGCGCTTGAAGCGGTCGCCGTCGCGCGCGCCGTCGAGAAACAGCCAGCGCGTGCGCGGATAACCCTTGGTGTTGCTCCAAACGCCGGTCAAGCCAGGCGCCGCCTTGGCTATGAAGTCCTCGAGATAACTTTCCCAGCTGCCGCCGTAGTTGGAGAAGAACATCAGCTTGTCGGTGCCGGGCAGCAATATCCAACGGGCGAAATGAATGGTGTTGATGGTGTTGAGAAAGCCCGGCCTGAACGCTTTCTGCGCCCCTATCGAGATCAGGTAAAAGGAAAGCCTGAGCGCCAGGCGTCTCAAGGTGCCGGCCTTCATCGTCGAAATCGCGGTCAGATTGTTTTGCGCCGCACGGTCCTCCTTGGCGAGGATCTCTTTGAGGGTAGATATGTCGATCGATGTGGTCTCCGGGCGATCCTTGTCCTCCAGGTATCGCAGCGCCCAGAAGCAGAGCCCAAGCAGGAGCGCAGCGGATGCCAGTATTCCAAGCGCGCTCAGCAACAGCGAGATACCGACGATGAAGGTGCTGCGCAGGCTGAACCCGACCGGATTTTCGAACACTTTCGCATAAGTCAGCCAGGCGCAGCCGAGCCAGAGCGCGATAACGCTCGCAAATACAGGCGGCGCAAGGAACGTCGAGCCAAATGCTCGACGCCAACTGCCCGGCGGCCTCTCCAGCAAACTTTCGGCCGGTTCGAATGCCCAAGAAAACGTTTCCAGCAACCGCAAATGCTGGCGCGCCTCGGCGAGCACTGCGGGAGCATCGCCTATGCCGCTGCGCGGTCGCTCGACGACGCCCCGGACCGCTTCGAACAGATCCTGCTCAGCCTTGATGCGTTGGACCGAGTGTCCCGGAGTTCCGGAAAAGACCAGCCCTGCCGCGCTGCCGAAAGAGGGCGATATTTCGATGTGACGCTTCTTCAGGAAACCCTCCAGCGAGCCACCGTCCCGCAAGCCGCACGCGTCCCTGAAGATCGGCCGCAGCCGGTGGCCCATGGCCTGCGTGATGGCGCCGATGACGTCATCGGTGCTGCCGTCGCCGGAGATCTCGAACACAAGTGCCCCGGTCTCCAGGCCCGATTTCTCGTCCTTGCCGGTGGCGGCGACGGCTAGGCTGGTGAAATGAATCGTGCCGACCCTGTTGAGCGCGTCTTTGATCTCGTCGATGGCCGGATTGCCTAGGGCGTCGACCTTGCTGCGCACGACATCCAGCGGCACGGCGCGGTTGATCGGGCAGACCACCGTCACCATCGACTGGGCGACCGTGCGGCAAAGCGGCGAGCGCTCGAAATCGACCTTGAGGCTCGCCGGATACGCGCCGATATAGCCCAATTTGCCGGCCCGGCCCCGGACGCGATCGAGCATCGGCTTGCTGAACAGGGCGCGAACGCATTCGCCGATCTGGATGCGGGCAATCTCGGCACCGATGCACAAGTGGATGCCGTGGCCGAAAACCATGTAGTCGCGATGCGGCCGCGACGTGTCAAACTCGTTTGGCCGCTGTACGATTTCCGGATCGAACATGGCCGACAGTGTCGCCGGCATCACGACCGTTCCGGCCTTGACCAGACGTTCGCGGCGCGTGCCCTGGCCGATGACCGCGTCGCGCCTGGTGTAGCGCCAGGGTCCGATCCAGATCGGCTTGAAGCGCATGGCTTCGAGTATCGCCCGGTCGAGCCTGTCGATGCTGTTTTCGGCAAGCGCCGCATCGACGGCCTGCCGGGCATCGGCACGCGACAGGATCACGTCCAGGCAATTACCTCCGGCGAGCACGTTGGTCGGGACGAAGCCGGCGATCATGCCGAGCATGATGGAGTGTATGTCGGGCAGCGACAGGCGTTTCTGATCGAGCTGGGCGACCAGCCGCGCCAGCGGCCGGTCGTCTTTTTCCCGCCGGTTCCTGATCGCGGCGATCGAACGATCGATGACCTTGATCAGGCGATCGCCGCCGACGACCGCAAGCTGGCGCGTGGTGGCGTCGGCCAACGGATCGGAGAAGAAAAGCGCGCTGAGCGCGATCGACCAGTCGGCGAATTCGGTCTCGTCGTCGATATCGAGGCCGAAATAGTCGCGGCAGATGCGCACCGGCACGATCTTCATCAATCCGGCGACGGCATCAAAGCCGGGGCTGGCACGGGTCATGATGGCGCGCGAATGGCGCTCGGCAATCGGCCTGACGGTGGCTTCGACTTCCGACGGCGGAAAGGCGCTGAGCACGGCGGACTTCATCTGCCGGTAGGCGCCACTGTCCTGCATGCCGAGGATGAAGTTCGATCCCCTCGCCAACTCGGTCATTTCCGGCCCGTAAGGCGTTTCGAACTCGTCGCCGCGCTCCAGTATGTCGCGGACGTCTACCCCTTTGGTGACGAGTAGAAACCTGCGGCCGAAGGCGAGGTTCGGATGGAAGCGCCGCAGCAAGGCCAGCCACCAACGCGGATGATCCTCCATGAGGAACTTGGCTATGCGTGCGGACAGCCCCTTCTTGCGCAGCCGCTCGATGTCGAACGGCGGCATTGCCGACACGGGGCCTTGCTTTTTCTGGGCCTCGCGTATGCCTTTGAAATACTTCCACTTGATCATGCGCGTTCGAGCCCCCCGGCTGTCCACATCATCGAGATGCCGGCGACCTCATGGCCTAGGTTTGCTTCGGTCCGGCGTATGTGATTTTTTTCACAGTCGTCCGTGTTCGATCCCAGCGATCATGCAATGGACTTGGCCCGATCGAAATTCGCGATCAGGAAGTTGTTCTTCGCGGGATCGACGAACGGTATCCAGCGAATCCTCTGCTCGGAGAAATCCGGATGCCTGGTCGCGAAAATGGCGAGTTCCCGTTCGGCCTCGTCGCGGCGGCCGCTCCGTATCAAGGCGCCGATTTTGAGGAACCTGGCATAGAAATAGCCCGGCGAAAGATTGAGCGAGCGGTCGGCAACGGCAATTGCCGCCGGCCAGTCTTCGACGAAGCAGTATGCAGCAGCCAGTTCCCCCAGATTATGGAAGCGGTAGAGGTCGAAGGGACTCAGCCGCTCGGTATCGAGGAAGTACGGGATTGCGCCGGCGGCATCGCCGAGCAGCAGGTGGGCGCTGCCCATCGCTGAGCGCGCGAAGGCAAAGCTCGGATTGATGTGGATCGCCTCAGTGAGATGCTCGGCGGCCGACGCCGGCCGGCCGCGCATGATGTCGGCAGCGCCGAGATAGGCGTGCGGCCGCGCGTCGAGGCTGTCCATCAGAAGCGCCTTGCGCGCGAACGCCTCGACCTTGTCTAGGTCGTCGCTGTCGCCGAAGCGGAGCCAAGCCCGCCAGAAATACCACCATGCCAACTCGTTCAGCACGGCGCTGGAATTCGGATCTTCCTGATAGGCCTTGTCGAAGAATTCGAGGGCGATCTCAGTGTCTTTGCGCGTGCGCCTGTTCATGTGCCAGCGGCCGCGGCGCACCAGTTGCCAGGTCTCGAGGCTCTCCCACGGTACCTGGAAAGTGCGCACCTGCTCGGCCCGGTCGACTTCCTTGTCGAGAATCGAAACGATCTCGCTGCCAACCTGGTCGCGCAGGCTGAAGATGTCGACCAGGTCGCGGTCGAAGCGCTGCGACCAGACGAGGCGCCCGTTCGACGTATCGGTGAGCGAGGCATTGAGCCGTATCTGACCGCTATTGCGCGCCAGCGTGCCGCCGACGATGTAGCGCGCGCCAAGCGCATTGCCGATCAGCCTGGTTCCGAGGCTGTCGTCACGGAACTGGAAACTGGATCCTTTGGCGATCACCGAAAGCCAGCGGGTGTTGGACAGGCCGTAGATGATATCCTCGGCAATGCCGTCGGCCATGTAGCCGACATCAGGCTCGCTTCCGTCGCCCTGGAACGGCAGCACCGCGATTGCCGGCGGTCCCTTTGAGAACGGTCTGTAATGCCCGGGAGCAGCAGGGATTGCGGCCAGGGGAGCCGCCATCGCCGCACCGTTGCCGCCGCGCCCGGCGATAAGGACGCGCACCGGCAAGGCGATGTTCTTCAGCATGAACTCGCCGAGGTCGGTAAAGGCCGCCGTCGTCTTGTCCTTCACGTGGTGCCAGGTCGTCTCCGAAATGGCGAGACCGTCATGCGGGGCGAATTCCTGAAGCCGGGCGGCGATGTTGACGTCGTCGCCGTAGAGACGACCCTCACGGACGATGACGTCGCCGGTGTTGATCCCGGCCCGGAATGGCATGCGCATCTCCTCGCCCACCGAGGCATTGAGCGCCATGATCCGATCTTGGAAATCGAAGGCCGCGCGCAAGGCTTCGATCGGATTGCCGAATTCGGCCATGATGCTGTCGCCGGCAACGCCGAATGTGCGACCGCCGAAGGCGCCGCAGCTGTCGGTGATGATATCGCGCCTTTCCTCGAAGGCCGCGACGGCGCGTTCGTCGTCGATGCCCATCAGCCGCGAAAAGCCCACGGCGTCGATAGAAATGATTGTCGCAAGCTGACGGGTATAGTTCCGTTCAGCCATGGTTGAGCCCTCGGTCCCTGTTTTCGGTCCAGAACAGGCGACTTCCGCTCTCAAAACACTTCGCCGTTTGCCAACGGAAAATCCTCGGCAGGCTCGGCGCGCCGTTGCCACCCTGTCGGGAACTTTAACAGGCTCTTGCCAAAAGCTCTACCACGAACAGCTAATGGAACGCGTCTTCGGTCCGATCCATGGTTAGCCGTTTATTACCTGAGGAACCAGGTCGCGGAACCTTCCTTACATATTGGAATCTCTTGGCTTTGATTATTTCAGCTTTCGCGAATGAAGGTGCCGCTGGTTGCGGCGAAACGAGTGTGGAGCAAGGCGTTGTTGCCCTGTGGCGGAACCAACAGGCCGGGATCCGAGTTTTCCAGCGCACTTGTGCCAACACGAGATTGAGGGGCAGTCATGCGCACTGTTGTTTTGGCAAGCGGTATCGCGTTTTTCCTTGTCGGCGGGTCGGCTTTCGCGGCCGAGCAGACGTTGCCGCCGCAAAATGCCAAGAAGCTCTCTGAAATCGTCGCCAAGGTCGAGAAGCGGAACGACTTCCAATATGTGAAGGAGGTCGACTGGAGCAGTGACGGCTATACCGTAACCTATTACACGACCGACAAGGCCAAGGTCGAAATCACCTATGATCCGCTGACCGGCGAGCCGAAGTAAGCGTGGTGCTTGCTGTCAGCCATTCCATCCGGACGGCTTCCTGCATAGACTGATGCTTCGAAAGCCGCACGGCGGAGGAGAATGTGCGTTTCTCGATCAGGGTGGTTTTCTGGCTCGCCCCGGCGTCGGTCCTGGGCACGTTGATCCTGAGCCTATCGACCTCGGAGCCGGCGCGCGCAGACGGGCCGTCCTTCGACTGCCGGAAGGCTGAGCTGCCCGCCGAGAAGGCGATATGCGCAGACCCGCAATTGTCGGCCATCGATGCGCTTGTCACCAAGGCGTTCAGCAGTTTCGAACCCGCCTTCGGCGGCGACAAGCGCAAGATCGCCAGACAGCTGATCGCGGACCGGAATGCCTGCAAGGCAGAGGCTGCCTGCATCGTCAGCGCCCAGAACAATGCGCTGCAGACCTATGGCACGGTGCCTTCCTGGGTTGAGGAGTACAACATTGCCCTGATCGACAAAAAGGCGCTCGACCTGGCGGCGCGGGCGCCCAAGCCGGCCGATCAGCCCCTCCCCTCGTCGATCGGCGGATGCGGCATCACCCATATCGCGACGCTGACGACAAGACTGGGCGACGATCCGCTTGCAACCGCCGGTCCGGAAGCCGGAAGCGCTGCGACATTCACGAATGGCGGAACCGCGGTGTCCTACGACCGCGAGCCGGGACTGGCGAGCTCCAAAGTCGGCGATCCGGTCGTCATGTGTCTGATCTCGATCCCGCGCGACTGTCCGCAAGGCGATCTGCGCGGCAGGGTCTATTACGGCGTCGATCTGGCCGGAAAGGGCACATGGACCCTGCCCGATTCGCAGCATCTATGCGGCGGCGCCTGAAGACCCTGCCGCAACGCCGGGCAGGCGCATCTTTCGCAGGGCGCGATGCCGGCTTTTAGCGCCCATCAATCGCTCAGCTTGACGGCGTGCGCACGGCTTCGGTCGCGTCCAGCGCCTGCATCAGTTTCGAATCGCGATCGTAGACGTCGTCGAAATACTCGACCTTGCCGGACATGTCCGGCCAGGCGGTGAAATAGGCGACGTAGACCGGGATGACGCGCGTGACATTCTCCGTCGAATGGCCGTGCTTCAGCTTCTCGGCGATATCGTCGACGGAAGTGCCGAGCACCGCGGCCGCCATGCCGCGTGGGTCCTGCAGGCGGATGCAGCCGTGGCTCAACGCGCGCACGTCGCGTTCGAAGAACGACTTCTGCGGCGTATCATGC
Source organism: Mesorhizobium sp. WSM4884 (assembly GCF_029625675.1). NCBI lineage: Bacteria > Pseudomonadati > Pseudomonadota > Alphaproteobacteria > Hyphomicrobiales > Phyllobacteriaceae > Mesorhizobium > Mesorhizobium sp. WSM4884. The sequence goes on along the minus strand of NZ_JARTVO010000004.1, from coordinate 380,372 downwards.
ATGTAGATGGCGTGCTTGTTGGGGAAGAGGATCTTCAACTCGCCAAGCGCATTGGCCTCGCTCGGCTGCTGGCGCACGCTGTACGGGATTTTGGCGCCGTAAGCGCCCCAGTCGACCGCGGCCGAGGGAATTTGCCTGCCGCTGGAATCCGTCACCTCATAGCCGGCGCGATCGAGATAGCCCGGATCGCTGCGCAGTCTCGGTAGCATCTCGTTGACGATGATCGACTGCGGCACACCCCAATAAGGGTGGAAATCGACCTGCTTGATCTGATTGTAGAAGAAGGCGGTCTGGTTGGTGACCTTGCCGATGACCACGCGGGTCTTCAGCTTTTCCTCGCCATTGTCGATATAGCTCGCCGTGAATGCAGGCTGGTTGATGAAGACACGCGGACTGCCGAGGTCGGAGGGGAGCCAGCGCAACTCTTCGAGCGCGACCCTGACCTTCCCGATCTTGTCGGCCTTGGATGTTCCGGCAAGCGAAGCGACGGTGCGCGGGCCGATGACGCCGTCGCCCTTCATGCCAGCCCGCTGCTGCACCGCCTTGATCACCGGCACCAGTTCGGGATCGTAAATCTCGCTCTTGCCGAGCCTGGCAAGGACCTCGCCATAGTCGCCGCCCATCTCGTCATCGAGATTGCGGGCAATCAGCGTCAAAAGCTTGGGCAGTTCCGGGCTGCTTTCGCCGGGCTTGAGCAGCAGCGCCGGATCGACGACGATCTCGTTCTCCTCGCTGGCCTGGAGCGACTCCAATTCGACACGCAGCGCCTGGTATTCCGGGTTCTGCGGGTGCCGCGATTCGAGATAGGTGCGCACCTCCTGCGTGTGCGCCAGCGTCTTCAGCACGCCTTCGAGATCGAGCGGCTTGGCCGGGAAATCGTAATAGCCGGTCATGCGGTTCGGGTCGACGCGGCCGCTCTGGGCGTCATGGGCATAGCGCAGCACGCGCGCCGACAAGGCCATCTCGAAGCGGACCAGTTCCTTGGTTCGCTCTTCGGGCGTCGCGGAAGCCGTGGTCGCCGGAACATCGACGGAGTAGTCGGCAGGCGTCAGGCCGTAGCTCGCAGCCTCGCCAAGCACCCGCACGGCATCCTGCGCCCTGCTGTTGGGTGCATCCCCCGTCACCCAGACGAAATCCGGATTGGCCGAGTAATAGGCGATCAGCGCCTTGGCGATATCGGGTTCGGCAAAGAGTTCATAGTCGCTCAGGCCCGCCAGCGCATCGCGAAACACGCTTCCGGTCACGGACGGCACAAAGGCTGCGTCCTGCGCGGTCGCCGGTTGCGGAACCGGCAGCAGCGACTTGAAGTCGACGCGCACGAGCTTGTCGGCCCTGTAGGTGTTGTAGGTCGGGCTGCTGATTCTGGCGCTGCCTCCGCCGCCGGCGCCGGGCAGCATCTTGCGCAGCTTCGGCGGCGGCGGAAACTCTCCTTGGGGGCTACGCCGAATGCCGCCGCCGAACAGCATGTCGAACAGGCCCTGCGCGCTCGCCGGCTGCTGCCCGAAGGCGAGTGCCGCCGCGATCGCGATCGGCATGACTGCCTTTTTGTTCCCGAGGATTTTCATACTTCACCCGCACCGGTTGAACCGGTTTCCCGTTCCGCGCCGCTAGACGGTCCCGCCCTCCGCATGGCGGATGTAAGGCGCGACTATACCGATTCATACTGATTTCGTTAAGCTTCCATAAATTTCCACGGCCGTGTTGCAGAACAGTTTCACATCCTTGTGAGACTTAAAACGAGCAGGCCGTTCCAAGTGTTCCGACACTCGGGGACAATCAGGCGTGGCGTTGCCGATAGGCGAAAAAGTCACATAGGTACGGGCAACGTTTCGAGTGGACTGTCGTCAAGCAGGAATCACCGGCGGATTCGACGGCCGCCCTGTGCGGCACGGCCAAGACGTGACAAACCACGGTCTTTGTGATCGAAATTCCGGCGGCCTCGAGCCACAGCCTGGAGGATGTGCAGTGAAGAAGGGATATCGCGAACTTCTCGACGAGGCGAATGCCGAGATCGAGGTCGTGTCGCCCGAGGAAGCCGCCGGGCTGCTGGAGGATGACGGCACGATCTTCGTCGATCTGCGCGACCCCCGCGAAGTCGAGCGTGACGGCAAGATCCCCGGCGCCAAGCATGTGACGCGCGGCATGCTCGAATTCTGGATCGACCCCGAAAGCCCCTATCACAAGCCGTTCTTCGCTTCGGGAAAGACATTCGTCTTCTTCTGCGCCGGCGGCTGGCGCTCGGCGCTGGCTACCAAGACGGCGCAGGACATGGGCCTTACGCCGGTCAAGCACATCCTTGGCGGCTACACCGCCTGGAAGGCCGCCGGCCTGCCGGTCGAGCCTAGTCAGAAGAAGAAAGCCGACTGATCCGATTAGTGCAGCGTCGACTCGCACTGCTCCGTCACGAAGCCCACGGCGCGCGCGACGATATCCTTGTCGGCAAGGATGCGGCGGTGGCCAAGCCCTTCGGCCCAATGCAGGCGAACATGATCGCCGGCTCCCGCATATCGCCTTGCGTGATCGGCATGGACTTCGCGGTCGTCCGGCGCATGGATGACGAGCGTCGGCACCGGCGCCTCGGCAAGCTGGCGATCACCGGTGAATTCGCTGAGCGGCCGACCCGACAGATGCTTCACCCGATCCGCCATGGCGACCCGGGAGCGCGGCCCGACATTCATCATCCGACTAAAGTCGTCGAAGATCGCCGGCAAGGAACTCGGAGCCGCGATCAGCACGAGCTTTGAGGCCGAGAGCGGCGGCACGTCCTTGACCGATGCCGCGACCGCGTTGGCAGCGATCGCACCACCGAAGGAATGGCCGACCACGGCCGCAAATGGGCCGAACCATTCGCCGGCTACTCGCGCCGCATCAACCGCGTTCACCATGTTGAGATGGCGGCCGAGCGAGTGGCCATGCCCGGGCAGGTCGAGCGAGACGACCTTGTAGCCGGCGCCGCGAAACCCTTCGATCAGTGCGCGCATATATTCGGTGCGCGAGCGCCAGCCATGGATGACGAGCACCGTGCCGCAGGAACGTCTGCCCGGCTCCGGCCGGAACTCGTGCACCGCAACGCAGTCCGTCTTCGTCTTCAGCCTGTGATGGCGCGCCTCGGCCATGAAGCCGGCAGCGCGCTCGACGGCGCGGCGCTCGCCATCGCTCAAGGATTTGACGTTTGGCGTGCGACAGAACAATTCGAACGCGGCGCGGCCGCTGAGACGCGGGGCGACACGCTCGGCCGCACCAAAGACGCCCCGGATGACCTTCAACCCAAATGATGCCATAGTGGCGGTCCATCCATTCGTTCAAGCATGAACATAATAGTTCAAAGATGAACATTAAGCAAGAGCTGCCCTGGGACAATCCGCGCTTTCGCAACTGGGTTGCGGTGGCGCGCGCCTGCCACGTGCTGGAGCGCACGCTGGCGGTAAAACTCGCCCCGCTCGATCTCAAGCCGGCGCAGCTCGACGTGCTGATGAACCTCTACCGCCACCCCGGCATGTCGCAGCACGACCTAGCCCGCAAGCTCTTGGTCGGCCGCTCCAATATCACCATGCTGTTGCCGCAGTTGGAAGCCCGCGGCCTGCTGCGCCGCGAGGGCGACGAGAAGGACAAGCGCGTGCTGCGGCTGAACCTCACCGAGGCCGGCGAGGCTCTGCTGATGCAGGCGCTGAAAGTGCACATGGCGCTGATCGAGAAGGCTATGAGCCAGTCGACGCCGGAACAGTGCGACATGATCGGCGAGCAGATGCGCAAGATCGCCGAGGTGCTGAAGGAAGCCTGAACGGCGATTTCCTTACCACATCGTCTTTTTCGCCCGCTCAGGCCACTCCCTGTCGTAGGTTTCGCCGTCGATGTTCTTGCGGCTCGTGATCTCGAGGATTTGCCCGGGCGTCGGCAGCGACTTCGGATCGACATGCTTTGCCGGATTCCAGAGCTCCGAGCGCACGATGGCGCGGGCACACTGAAAATAGACGGTGTCGACCGAAATGACGGTGACCGACCGGGCCGGCTTGCCGTCGACGGTAAAGGAGGCGCAAAGCTCCGCGTCGGTGGTGACATGGGCGCGACCGTTGACGCGCAGCGTAGTGCCGGAGCCTGGCACTAGGAACAGCAGCCCGACGCGCGGGTCGCGAATGATGTTCTTCAGCGAATCGGCGCGGTTGTTGCCGCGCCTGTCGGGCATAATCAGCGTCTTCTTATCGACGAGGCGCACGAAGCCGGCGAGATCGCCGCGCGGCGAACAGTCCAGCCCTTCCGGTCCGCTGGTCGCCAGCGCTACGAAGGGCGAGGCCTCGATGAAGGCGGCATATTCGGGAATCACATGGTCGAGCTCCTTGACGATCGAAGCCTCGCCGGGCAGCCCGTAAAGGGCCTCGAGCTGTTCGACCGAAGTGATGAGCGCCATCTTTTTCGCCTCCTGACCTTTTGCCGGCGCTACTCCACTTCAATGACGCCTTGACGACAGCCGGTCACTCGAAATTCGACGTCCACCACCCTGCCAGGCTAGCGATCGCGGCTGAGCCCCTTCTCGGCAAGCTCGGCGAGATAGGCATCCCAGCGCTCGTCCTTCTCATGCCCGAGCGTATGAAGATAGTTCCAGGTGAATATGCCGGTGTCGTGGAAATCGTCGAAGGTGATGCGCACCGCGTAATTGCCGACCGGCTCGATCTTGAGGATCGCCACGTTGCGCTTGCCGGGCACGGTCACCCGCTGTTCGGGCGAATGGCCTTGCACCTCCGCCGAGGGCGAGGCAACGCGCAATAACTCCGCCGGCAATTCGAACGGCTGATGTCCGGGAAAGGTGACGGTGAGCAGTTTGCGGTCTTTCGAGACCCTCAGTTCCTTCGGCGCGGTCATGTCTTGGTCCTGCTTTAGCTTCCCCATTCCCTACGCCGCTTCGCGCGGTGCGGAAAGGCCATAGAAGGCAGCCGACACGCAATGTCGGTCGGGAGATGTTACCAAAGATCAAGACCTTCTATCTTGAATGCGGAACCGGATCGTATCACATAGCGATATATTACGACGCCGCTCAGGCTACGGGAAACGCTTGCAAATGGACATGATCGACCCCTTCGGTCGCACGATCAGCTATCTGCGCGTGTCGGTTACCGACCGCTGCGATTTCCGCTGCACCTATTGCATGGCCGAGGACATGACCTTCCTGCCTAAGAAGGATCTGCTCTCGCTCGAGGAGCTCGACCGGCTCTGCAGCGTCTTCGTCGAAAAGGGCGTGAGGAAGCTCAGGTTGACCGGCGGTGAACCGCTGGTGCGCAAGAACATCATGCATCTGGTTCGCCAGCTGTCGCGCCATCTGGAGAGCGGCGCCCTTGAAGAGCTGACGCTCACCACCAACGGCTCGCAGCTTTCGCGCTTTGCCGCCGAGCTCGCCGATTGTGGGGTCAAGCGCATCAACGTCTCGCTCGACACGCTGGACGCAGACAAATTCCGCCAGATCACCCGCTGGGGCAATCTCGCCAAGGTCATGGAAGGCATCGACGCCGCGCAGGCCGCAGGGCTTCAGGTCAAGCTCAACGCCGTGGCGCTGCGCGACTTCAACGACACCGAAATCCCCGAGATGCTGCGTTGGGCGCACGGCCGCGGCATGGATTTGACTGTGATCGAGACCATGCCGATGGGCGAGATCGACGCCGATCGCACCGACCAGTACCTGCCCCTGTCGCTGCTGCGCGCCGCGCTCGAGCGCCAGTTCACGCTGACCGACATCCCTTACAAGACCGGCGGCCCTGCCCGCTATGTCCATGTCGCCGAGACCGGCGGCAGGCTCGGCTTCATCACGCCGATGACGCATAATTTCTGCGAGAGCTGCAACCGCGTGAGACTGACCTGCACTGGTACGCTCTACATGTGCCTCGGCCAGGAGGATGCCGCCGACCTGAGGGCGCCGTTGCGCGCCTCCGAAAGCAACGAGCTGGTCGGCGAGGCCATAGACGAGGCAATCGGGCGCAAGCCGAAGGGCCACGATTTCGTCATCGACCGCCGCACAAGCCGCCCATCGGTGTCACGCCATATGAGCGTCACCGGCGGCTGATTTTTTCTCCGATTTGGTGCAAGATCACCCTCGGTCACTGACCTTGGGGGCACCATGAAAGGTCTTCACCTTACCCGGCGCGCGCCTCTGGCGATCGCTCTGTCGTCCTTGCTGACGATCGTCACGACCGCTGCCGTCGCCAAGCCATTCACCTACGTCAATGCGCGTTTTGGCACCTCCTGCACCTTTCCCGACGAAATATTCAGCATAACCGAAGCCGAGCCGGAGAATGGCGACGGGCAGCAATGGAGCGCGCCCGACGGCGCCAGCCTGACCTGCTCCGGCATCTACAACATCGATAACGACACGCCGAAGGGCTTCGTCGCCGACGAAAAGGCCAACACCGGGCCGGGCTACGAGATCACCTACAACAAGACCGGCAAGAACTGGGCGGTGCTTTCCGGCATCAAGGGCGACAAGGTCTTTTACGAACGGCGCCTGTTCGGAAAGGACGGCGTCATTCGCAGCGTCTGGATCGAATATCCTTCATCGCTCAAGGCGAAATACGATCCGCTGACAGGCGCCATCGCGACCAGTCTGCGCGGCCCTTGAGGCATATGCGACGCGCTGAAAATAAACCCGCCGCGCCGCCCCACGCCTGATTTACCGTCGGTCCGTTCCGGCCTAGCCTCCGGACGCGATTTTCGCATCCAGGGGGATTCTCATGCGCAAATTGATCCTTACACTTGCAATGCTTGGCGTTGCTTCGGTGCCGGCCGCCGCCCAGTCGATCGGCGGTACCTACACGGTTTCCGGCACCAATTTCGACGGCTCGTCTTACGGCGGTGAGGCAACCATCACGCTCACCAGCGAGACGACCTGCACCATCCATTGGGAAACCGGCAGCTCGACCTCGGACGGCATCTGCATGCGCAACGACAATGCCTTTTCGGCGGGCTACGTGATGGGCAAGGAAATCGGCCTCGTCGTCTACAAGGTGGAGGACGACGGCTCGCTGCACGGGCTCTGGACCATCGCCGGCAAGGACGGCAACGGCACCGAGACGCTGACGCCCAAGAAATAGGGCGCTGTTTTCCTGCAAGCCGGGCCACGACCGATGCCGTGGCCCATTTCTTTGACGTTGCTGTTTCCCGCTTGGCTGCTAGAGGCTTGATCCAAAGAACAATTGGAAACGCCTTTGCCTCTTTCGCCCAATCTTCGCGGCGCGCTGTTCATGGTCGTGGCCATGGTCGGCTTCACGCTCAACGACGCGATCACCAAGTTTTCCTCCGAATCGATGAACATGGCGCAGGTCATGCTCGTGCGCGGCGCCTTCGCCTCGCTCTTTGTCGGCCTGCTTGCCTGGCATCGCGGCGCACTTGCCAATCCCGGCGCGATGCTGCAGCCGATGGTGGCCGTGCGCGTCGCCGGCGAGGCCGGCGCCACGGTCTCCTTCCTCGTTGCTTTGGCGCACCTGCCGATCGCCAATGTCTCGGCCGTGCTGCAGGCGCTGCCGCTTGCGGTGACGATGGGAGCCGCGCTTTTCTTCGGCGAAGGCGTCGGCTGGCGGCGTTGGCTGGCAATCGCTGTCGGCTTTGCCGGTGTGCTGATCATCGTGCGGCCGGGTTTCGAGGGTTTTAGCGCCTATTCGCTGCTGGCACTGACGAGCGTTGCCTGCTGCGCCGTGCGCGACCTCGCCACCAAGCGCATCCCGCAGGCGATCCCGACCATGCTGGTGTCGGCGGCAACGGCGCTGGCCATGACGGTGCTCGGCGCGTTGCTGCTGTCGCCGATGGGCGGCTGGACGCCGATGAGCGGCAAGGCAACCGCGCTGCTGGCGCTAGCGGCAGTGCTGGTGCTCATCGGCTACCAGTTCATCATCATGGCGATGCGCTCAGGCGATATCTCCTTCATAGCGCCGTTCCGCTACACCGCGTTGCTGTGGTCGATCCTGCTCGGCCTCGTCATCTTCGGCGACATTCCCGACCTGCCGATGATTGTCGGCGCCGCTATCATCATCGGCTCCGGGCTCTACGCGCTCTATCGCGAGCGTGTCGTCGGCCGGCGGCAGCCTGCCGCCGAAAGCACTGGACCCGACATGGCGCCGGACGGCATATAGGCCAGATGGACCGAAGCGTCGCGGGCATCATCCTTGCGGGAGGCCAGTCGCGCCGGATGGGCGGCGGCGACAAGCCCCTGCTTTCGTTGGGCAAAGCCAGGGTAATCGACCATGTCGCCGCCCGTCTTAGATCGCAAGTCGGCACGCTGGCGCTCAATGCCAATGGCGACCCGGCAAGATTTGCGGGTACGGACCTGCCGGTGCTCGAAGATTCCGTACAGGGCTATGCCGGCCCGCTGGCCGGCATCCTCACGGGCCTCGAATGGGCGGCGACGAACACGGCCTGCCGGTCGCTTGCGAGTGCGGCAGGCGACACGCCGTTCTTCCCCGGCGATCTCGTCGATCGATTGGCCGCTGCCGCGGGCGAACGGCCGGGCGCGATCGCTGTCGCCAGTTCCGACGGCAGATGGCATCCGACTTTCGCCCTCTGGCCGCTTGGCCTCGCTGATGCCTTGCGCCATTTCCTGGTCGACGAGGACAACCGCCGGGTTTCCGCCTTCATGGAGCGGCACGGTTTTGTCGAGGTGGAGTTTCCGATGATCGAGGCCGAAGGCCGGCGGATCGACCCGTTCTTCAACATCAATACCCCGGACGATCTTGCGAAGGCCGAAAGTCTGTTGCAAAGCCTCCAGCCATGAGACGCGTATTCGGCATCACCGGCTGGAAGAATTCCGGCAAGACGACACTGACCGAGAAGCTGGTTGCCGAACTGGTGCGCCGTGGCTGGACCGTCTCGACGGTGAAGCACGCCCATCATGACTTCGACATCGACAAGCCTGATACGGACTCCTTCCGCCACCGCCAAGCCGGCGCCATGGAGGTCGCGATCGTCTCCGGCCGGCGCTGGGCGCTGATGCACGAGCTGCGCGATGAGGACGAGCCGAAGCTGGACGAAATCCTGGCGCGGCTGGCGCCTTGTGACATCGTGCTCGTCGAAGGCTACAAGCGCGAGGCGCACAAGAAGATCGAGGCAAGACGGCTCGACGCCAAGGACCGGACGCCGCTTTCGATCAACGACCCAAACATCGTCGCCATCGCCGCCGACTTTCCGGTCGAAGGCGAAAACCTGCCTGTCTTCGACCTCGACGATACGAAATCGATAGCCGACTTTATCGAGCGCGCGACCGGGCTCATCGCAAAAGGCGAGTAACGCAACGGCACGCGGTGATTGTCGTTTGCTGTTGATTTGCAGTTGCTTTTTTCTTCGAAAGAGTGGGAGTATCTCGCCCGGCGGGCGGTCAAGAAAGCACCGCCCACAAGAGCCGCATGGGACAGCGGCCATGACAATATGAGAGGATCATCATGCGTATTGCACTGCGTATCGCGCTCGCCGCTTCGGCCGCGCTGCTGACACTTGGCGTTGCCCAGGCTCAGGAAAAGACCCTGAGGATCGGCACCGAAGGCGCGTACCCGCCCTTCAACAATCTGACCTCGGACGGCCAACTGGTCGGCTTCGACATCGATATCGCCAAGGCTCTCTGCGACGAAATGAAGGTGAAGTGCACCTTCGTCGCGCAGGACTGGGACGGCATCATTCCGGCGCTCCAGGCCGGCAAATTCGACGCCATCGTAGCCTCGATGTCGATCACGCCCGAGCGCCAGGAAAAGGTCGACTTCACGCACAAATACTACAACACGCCCTCGGCGATCGCCGTGCCGAAGGATTCGCCGCTCAAGGGCGTGACCAAAGCGGACCTCGCCGGCAAGTCGATCGGCGTCGCTACCACGACCACGCATTTCAACTATGCCTCGAAGACCTACACGGACAGCACGATCAAGGGCTATCCGAGCAGCCCCGAGGAGCAAGCCGATCTTGCCAACGGTCGCCTCGACGCCATCGAGGACGATATCGTCGTGCTGCAGCAGTGGCTGGATTCGCCCGACGGCGCCTGCTGCAAGATCCTCGGCCAGCCCTCGCCGCAGCCGGTCGAGATTTTCGGACCCGGCGCCGGCATTGCCGTGCGCAAGGGCGAAACCGATCTGGTCAACAAGCTGAATTCCGCGATCGACACCATCCGCAAGAACGGAAAGTACAAGGAAATCAACGACAAGTACTTCAAGTTCGACGTCTACGGCGCCGAGTCCTGATCATTGCGCTCGGGGCGGTGAGGAAGACCTCACCGCCCTCCCTTCATTCCGGGATCGCCACGGAGACACGCCCCGCCAATGCCGGCCCAAAGCATTTGGACACTTCTCAGTTGGGGCCCCGATGGCTGGAGTGACGACATCGCCTCCGGCGTGCTGGTCACGATTGCGCTGGCGCTCGCCACGCTCCCGATCGGCCTGGTGATCGGTTTTTTCGTCGCCTTCGCCAAACAGTCCCAGGAACCGTCACTGCGGCTCGCGGCCAACATCTACACGACGGTCTTTCGCGGCCTGCCCGAACTGGTGACGCTATTCCTGTTCTTCTTCGGCATGCCCCTGCTGCTGCAATATGTCGTGCGCCTGTTCGAACCCGAGGCGGCAGTCGACGTGAACAGCTTCATTGCCGGCATGATCGTGCTGTCGCTGATCTTCTCGTCCTACGCGAGCGAGGTCTTTCTTTCCGCCTTTCGCGCCATTCCCAAGGGCCAGTATGAGGGCGGCTACGCCATTGGCCTTTCGAAATGGCAGACGATGCGCCTGGTGATCCTGCCGCAACTGCTGCGCATCGCTTTCCCGGGCCTCGAGAATTGCTGGCTCAGCCTGCTCAAGGACACCTCGCTGGTGTCGGTCGTCAACCTCGCCGAAACCTTGCGCAATGCCGGCGTCGCGGCCCGCGTCACCAAGCATTCCTTCCTCTTCTACAGCGTCGCGGCGCTGGTCTTCCTGGTGCTCGCCATCCTGTCGTCTATCGCGACCGGCTATATTCTGCGTTCGCTCGGGCGGAGGGAGGCGCGATGAGCGTCAGCCAGGCTATCGCCGTCGATAGACCGCCGCCACAGGCGCGCGGCTGGCCGCGCGCCCGCATCGTTGGCTACGCGCTGGTCGGCGTGTGGATCCTCTTCGGCTTCGGCATCGTGGCCTATCTCGTCCACGCCTGGAATGCGGAGTTCTTCGCCAGATACGCGCCGGCTTATCTGCAGGGGCTGGGAACCACCCTGTCGCTGGTGACCATTTCGATGGTGACTGGCGCGATCCTGTCGCTGCCCGTCGCCTACGGACGCATGTCGAAAAACAGGATCTTGTCCGGTCTCGCCTATTGCTACGTCTATTTCTTCCGCGGCACGCCGCTGCTGGTGCAAACCTATCTGGTCTACTACGGCGTCGGGTCCTTCCGGCCTGAGCTCGAAACGGTCGGGCTGTGGTGGTTTTTCCGCGAAGCCTTCTACTGCGGCGTCTTTGCCTTCTCGCTCAACACCGCCGCCTACCAGGCCGAAATCCTGCGCGGCGCCATCGAAAGCGTGCCCAGGGGCCAGTGGGAAGGCGCCGCATCGCTCGGCCTGCACAAGCTGCTAACGCTGCGCAAGGTCATCATGCCGCAGGCGATCATCGTGGCGTTGCGGCCTTACGGCAACGAGCTCATTCTGATGATCAAGGCTTCGGCCATCGTCGCCATCATCACCGTCTACGACCTGATGGGGAATGCGAAGCTCGCCTACGCAAAATCCTTCGACATCCAGGCCTATATCTGGGTGGCGATCGTCTATCTGGTGCTGGTCGAGATCCTGCGCCACGGCGTCGAATGGATCGAGCGCCGGATCACCATTCACCTCAAACGATAGAGCGCCCGAGCAATTCCAGGAAAAGTGCGTAGCGGTTTTCCATCCGGAATTGCGTAAAGGCAATATTAGAACGGCTCTCTGAGCTGAACCGCTCTGGCTCGCCTGCACCAGTCGATGCGGCTCCGCGTGTCTTGACGAATTTTTCGCATGGCCTAGACCTTCCGCCACTGAATCTCTGTTGGAAGGCAGGCTTATGGCATCGGTTGCATTTCTCGGTCTTGGCGTCATGGGCTATCCGATGGCCGGGCACCTCAGGAACAAAGGCGGCCACGACGTCACCGTCTATAACCGCACCACGGCGAAAGCCGAGCAGTGGGTCTCCCAGCATGGCGGCAAGCTGGCGCTGACGCCGGCCGAAGCGGCCGCGGGCAAGGACTTCGTCTTCTCCTGCGTCGGCAATGACGACGACCTGCGCTCGGTGACGACGGGCGCCAGGGGCGCCTTCGCCGCGATGAAGAAGGGCTCCGTTTTCATCGACAACACAACTGCCTCGGCCGAAGTAGCGCGTGAACTTGCCGAGGCCGCTGAAAAGGCCGGCTTTTCCTTCCTCGACGCGCCGGTGTCGGGCGGTCAGGCCGGCGCCGAGAACGGCGTGCTGACGGTGATGGTCGGCGGCGAGCGGTCGGCCTTCGACAAGGCAAAACCGGTCATCGACGCCTTTGCCCGCATGGTCGGGCTGATGGGACCGGCGGGCGCCGGTCAGCTCACCAAGATGATCAACCAGATCGCCATTGCCGGCCTCGTCCAGGGATTGGCCGAAGGCATCCATTTCGGCAAGAGGGCCGGTCTCGATATCGAGAAGGTCATCGAGGTGATCTCCAAGGGCGCTGCCGGCTCCTGGCAGATGGAAAACCGCCACAAGACGATGAACGCCGGGAAATATGATTTCGGCTTTGCCGTCGACTGGATGCGCAAGGATCTCGGCATCTGCCTGGCCGAGGCCAACCGCAACGGCGCCAAGCTGCCGGTGACGGCGCTGATCGACCAGTTCTACAAGGACGTTCAGGACATGGGTGGCCGGCGCTGGGACACGTCCTCGCTGCTGGCTCGTCTGGAAAAATAGGCGACGATGGCCCTGCCCGATTCGAGCTGGAGCGCCGACGACATCGTCGCCCATTTGCGCTCGATCGGCACGAAGAAAAACCTGGCCGGCATGGCGCGGTTCGGCATCAACACCGCGACCGCACTTGGCATCGGCAATTCCGATTTGCGGCCGCTGGCGCGCAAGCTGAAGAAGAACCACGAACGGTCGCTGCTTCTCTGGCACACCGGCATCCGCGAGGCGCGGCTGATGGCCGCCTTCACAGGCGAGCCGAAGAAGCTCGACATCGGCCAGTGCCGGCGCTGGGCCGCCGACTTCGACAGCTGGGAGATCGTCGACACTGTCGCCGACCTGTTTGCCGAAACACCGTTCTGGCGCGAGCTGATCGAGGAATTCGCCCAGGATGAACGCGAGTTCGTCCGCCGCACCGCCTTTGCCATGCTGGCCTGGGGCACGGTGCATCTGAAAAAGGAGCCGGACGCGACCTTCCTTGCCTATCTGCCGCTGGTCGAGAAGCATGCGGGTGACCCGCGCAACTTCGTTCGCAAGGCGGTCAACTGGGCGCTGCGGCAGATCGGCAAGCGGTCGATGGCGCTGCATGCCCCTGCCCTTGCGTTGGCCGAGAAACTGGCGGCATCGTCCGACAAGACGGCGCGCTGGATCGGCAAGGACGCTGTCAAGGAATTGACGGATGCCAAACAGCTCGAACGGCTCGCCGCCCGAAGAACTTGACCTCGCCTCCATCCGCTTCATCGAGGTGACGCGGGAAACGCGCGGCCGTTTCGAAACCTTGTTCGAGCAGCCTGGCGCGCCGAAATATTGCTGGTGCATGGCTTGGCGCCATTCCAGCCGCGAGCACATTGAGAACGACGAGAAGAAGCGCATGATGATGGCGCTGATCGAGGCAGGCACGCCGGTCGGCCTCGTCGCCGAGATCGACGGCAAGATGGTCGGTTGGTGCTCGGTCGCGCCGCGCGAGACTTACCGCAAGCTTTCCAAGCGGCAGGACGACGGCGAGACAGGCGTCTGGTCGATCGTCTGCTTCTATGTCCCAAGCGTTTTGCGCGGTGGCGGCTTGGCTTCGGCCTTGCTGGACGCAGCCATCAAGCACGCCTTTGCCAAAGGCGCGCGCGTGGTCGAAGCCTATCCTGTCGACGAGGCTGCCCCGAGCTATCGCTTCATGGGTTTCCGCGACATGTTCGCGGCCCGCGGCTTCAAAGAGGTTGGCACTGCGGGCGCTCGCCGGCATGTGATGCGGCTTATGCCTAACAGGTGATTGGATGCCCTTGATGCCATTTGCTACCGCGCAAGGAAATGCCGGTTGCTATCGCCGCAGGTCATGAACCCCGAGCTCTTTCCACATCCACCCGAAGCTGTAGGTTGTCATCGGATGCGTCGGATCGGGCTGCTTGGCAGTCTGGTTTTCGAGATATTTCAGCCAATCGGCGACTTTTTGGCGACCGGCTGCGGTTTTGGCAGCCTGACGCGGCGTCTGGTTCCCCAACATTTTGACCGGCTGATCGAGCGTTTCCAGGTAGTGCCGATCCAAGTGTTCGTGGATGCTCTGCTCGGCGACTTCCCGCCGGATGTCCGATGGCGATGTTTTGGCACCTTTACGTGGCTGTTCGGCTTTCATCTGCTCGACAGTGCGGATTTCTGTTAGGGGTGTCCTGATAAGATCGCCGAGAGCCTGCTGGATCAAACCAGTCCCTCTTGCCGCCCGAGCTGCGGAATTGGCCGAAAGATGTAGGAAACGGCCCTTCAACTCGACATTACCCAGCACAAGCGGACCGTTGTCCATCGTGGTATCTATGGCAGGACCTGTCGCTGCTTTTGATTTGTCCCTGCCTTTCGGCGTCTCTTCCAGCCAGTTCCAGAATTTCGCGTCCGCCTGCGACAAGGCTGGAATATCGTTCAATCGGGCTGCGATGTCCTCCTGTTTCACCCCCGCTGCAAGCGGAAAGCGGGCGTTGTGGAATACGATTTCGTCACCATCGGTGTTTTGTAGCCGAGGCCCCGCCATCCTTCCAAGAGTGTCGAACAACCATGAGAGCGTGAACATGAATGCGGCAGCCTGCAGCTCGTCATCTTTGATGGCCGGTAGCTTTTTCGCATTTCTTTTGCCGAACAGGCCCCGCAGCCCGTCGAACAATGTTTCGGTGGCTTGCGGGGTAAAGGGCAACACACCCCCGGCCATGACGTTCTTACCCATGACAGGTACGATCCGCGCGGCAAGCCTGTCCCACTGCATCAAAGTCTTGGTGGCGGTACCCTCGCTGACCGCGATCGGCTCGCCGCCGCGGATAAGGTCGCGCGCCATAAAGGACGTGCCCGGAACGACGTCGCTCACCTCATACAAACTCATGACGGAGGTGCGCAGCGCCACCATATAGGCCTTTGAATGCGCCCTCTCCTTCCAACCTCGGCGCCTCAGATATTCATCGACGGTGTTGCTGGGTTCGCCCTCGAAATCTTGCGTCAGGAAATCCTCGAAAACGCAACCCCAGAGGGCATTCGTCCAGTGGTCGCCGAGGACTTCGGCGAGGTCTTCAAACTCCCCTTCGCCCTCGAGGATGGGGCCGAAATGTTCGTTGAAAACTTCTTCGAAGCATTCACGCCATTCGTCCCGCGCTAGAAACTTCATCAGCCCGCTGAGATCGTGGCTGGTCGGCATGAACATTCTCCGGTTTCTTGCCCCCGGCGCGACGCGTTCGCCGCCATTGTTTGTCGGTTATTTTCAGCGCCACTCCCGCGACCAGGCAAGCCCTCGGCGACGATTTCCCGGTGTTTCTTCCATTGCGACTTTCCGCCGGAGCGTTTCTGCGGCGCCCATCAATTCCATGCAGCCCAAAAATGCTGCAGAGATCACGGCAGATTTACTCGCTCGCAATCGCGAACCGGCCACAATGGAGCCAATGAAAAACCCTCTCAAAGCAGGCACAATCATCGCAGCGGCACTTGGTCTTGCCGTTAGTCAGGCCTCGGCAGAAACCGCGCACATCTTCTGGAAGGATCTGCGCCCGGCGACGCAGGCAGTCGCCGCGGACGCCAACCTGCCGATGATCGCGGCGAAACTGCCCGATCATGGCGAGACGCTGTCGCTCGATTTGCAGGACAAAACCATTCAATTGGCCGGCTATGCATTGCCGGTCGATCGCGATGGCGACCTCGTCTACCAGTTCCTGCTGGTGCCTTGGACCGGCGCCTGCAGCCACATGCCGACGCCGCCGCCGAACCAGATCGTGCTGGTGACACCTGCGCATCCCTACAAGCTGGCGGAGGCCTACCAGCCGGTCTCCGTGACCGGCGTGCTGAAGCCCGGTTTGGAGAAGAGCCAGCTCTTCATCCTGGATGGCGTCCTGATCGTCCAGTCCGGCTACACGGTGCGCAAGGCCGAAGTGGCCGGCGTCGAGAACGTGCCGGACGCCGTCACGCTGCCGGTCAACTCGCCGTGGAATTTCCTCAACAAAAAGAAGAACTAAGTTCTATCGTTTCGGGCAGCGCTTACGCCGCGTTCGCACCCGATTCCTTGTCCAGGATCATGTAGTCGAGCGGAATTTCCGTCGTGTACTTGATCTGCTCCATGGCGAAGGACGACGACACGTCGCGGATCTCGATCTTGGCGATTAGCCGCTTGTAGAAGGCGTCGTAGGCGGCAATGTCGGGCACCACCACGCGCAGCAGATAATCGACGTCGCCGCTCATGCGGTAGAACTCGACCACTTCCGGAAATTCCTGGATGACCTCGGAGAAGCGCCGCAGCCATTCATGGCTGTGCGAATTGGTGCGGATCGACACGAAGACGGTGACGCGCACATTGACCTTCTCGTGGTCGAGAATGGCGACACGCCGCTTGATGACGCCCTCTTCCTCGAGCTTCTGGATGCGCCGCCAGCAAGGTGTGGTCGACAGGCCGACTTTCTTGGCGACATCGGCGACCGCAAGTGTCGCGTCCTCCTGCAGGAGGCGGAGAATTTTTCGGTCAAGGCGGTCCATCGGGAGAACTCCAGGGGAATAGTTTCGCTATAATCCCTTTTATCAGGGCCTTTCACAAGAAAGAAATTCTGCCGATGGCGGCAAAAGCGAGTGATATCTTGCCGAATGCCTAGCCGATGCGATAGCGGATTTCCGACCGCAGGAAAGGCAGCAAATCCATTTCAAACCAGGGATTCTTCTTCAGCCAGCCGGTGTTCCGCCAGGATGGATGCGGCAACGGCAGCACCCTCGGGCCGGCCGCCGCATCCCAGATGGCACGCCAGTTTTTGACCGTTTCCGTCAGCGACGACCCACGCGCCATGCCCATGTGCCAGGATTGCGCGTAGCCGCCGATCGTCAGCACCAGATTGATTTGCGGCATCAACGCCATGAGCGGCGCGCGCCAGGCCGGCGCGCATTCGCGGCGCGGCGGAAGATCCGCGCCCTTGGCGTCCTGCCCCGGAAAGCAAAAGCCCATCGGCACGATGGCGAATTTTCTCGTGTCGTAAAATTCTTCGCTGCTGACGCCGAGCCAACTTCTGAGGCGATCCCCGGAAGCATCGGTGAACGGCATGCCTGAGATGTGAACCTTGGTGCCCGGCGCCTGGCTGGCGAGCAGGATGCGTGCGCTGGACGACGGCCTGAGCACTGGCCGCGGCTCGTGCGGCAAGGGTCGGCCGCGCGGCTGCTCGACGCAGATGCGGCAGGCCCGCACCTTGGCGGTGAGGCATTCCAGCTCTTCGCTCGTATCGGAGAGTTCGTCCAAACCCGGCCTCAGGCAGCGGCGCTTGGCCGGCTGGCGAGCGCCGCGTGCCAGCGCAGCACGTTCGTGCACTCTTCAGGCACCTTGATGCGGGCCGGCTTCATGAAATCGATGGCGATCAGCCCCGTGATGTCGGCGACCGAATAGGTGTCGCCTGCGGCGAATTCCCTGCTCACCAGCTCGCGGTCGAGGAGATGCAGGAACTCGATGGCCTTGGGCTTGTTTGCCTCGCCCCACTCCGGGATCTGCGGCACCTCCCACTCCTTCATCGCCGGGTGGATGTGCCGGAACGCCGCGGCAACGCAGCTCATGAGATTGAGCTCCATGCGTCTTTGCCACATCTCGACCATGGCCTTGCCGAGCGCGCCTTCGCCGAACAGAGCAGGCTCGGGATGCAACTCTTCGAAGTAGCGGCAGATGGCTATCGATTCGGTGATGATGGTGCCGTCATCGAGTTCCAGCACCGGCAGCCGCCGCAGTGGATTGCGCGACGCCACGGGCTGCTCGCGATGTTCCAACGCGCCCATATCGACTGGCACCAGCGGAACCGTCAGTCCCTTTTCCGCCAGGAAAACCCGAACCCGCCTGGGGTTCGGCGCGCGACCGCCATCGAACAGCTTCATTCCATTCTCCGATCTTTCGCCCCGATCATAGGGCGCGCTTCAATGCATGTCGCCCATGTCGCCCAAAAGTGCTCAGCGTTTTTGGGGAGACGGACATGATACCAAACAGAGCATCACCGGAAGCGAACAAGCTCGCGCAGCGCATCGCCAAGCGAAACCAACATGCCGTGCTTCCTCTCGACCGGCTGATCGTGATGGCCGTCGCGCCAGTCCTGCGGCTCTTCGAAGGAGCCGGCCCAGATGCCGGCCTTGGCGGCTCGCGCAACAGTCTCCTCGGTTTCGAAGTCGCCGAAGGCGACGGCCCATCCAGCCTGCACTTGAGCACGGTTGAGGTCTGTGTCGCCTGCCTTGCAGTCGCCGAGCAGCCTGCCGTAGCGGTCGCGCTGCCAGCCGCTGCAGGAAACCGGCCTGCTGGCGATCAGCCGCACCAGCGACTGCCGCGCAAGCTTGCCGCAGGGATAGTCTGAGCCGTCCTTGCGGCACGACTGGGTGTACTCCGGAGCGTCGATGCCGCGCATGCGGATGCGCTCGGTACCGAGCGTGATCGAATCGCCGTCATTGACGATCGCCATGCCCTGTTCCTTGCGCGTTTCGAAGCGGTCGAGCCGCGCCGCCACCAGGATGAAGAGACCGAGCAGAAGCGCGGTCAGCGCGTAGTCCAGCAGCCTGCGCCACAAGGTTCGCGGCGGGGCTGGCGCATATCGCCGGCGCGGTCTTCGCGACCAGGAACGGCTCATATGGCAAACAGTCTCTTAATCATTCGAACGTAGCTTAACGAACTGAAAATCGCTGCGCGCAGAAATTGAACTTGGCATGCCTTTGCTACGCTCGGACACAGCGGACAAATTCATTGTGGACCGCAGGAAACCGCATCGCAACAGCGATGTGGCGCGCGCGGTGCGCAGGACGCGTGATCGTCTCTCGCAGCAGGCCGGCAGCCTCGACTTCGACCGCGAGCTGCTGAAGCTGCATGCGCGCGCCATGGCGGTCAGCGCGATCGCCATACCGCTGCTCGTGCTCACCGTGGCGGCAGTCGGCCGCTTTGCCGGCTTGGGCAACCAGGTCGCCATCTGGGCTCTTTTCACCCTTCTCTGCTACACGATCGTCGCTTTCATGGCGCGGCGCGTCGAGCGCACGGAGGCGGCCGAGCTCGACCCGGTGCGGACGCGCCGCGATTTCCTGATCGGCCATGCGCTATGCGGCCTCGGCTGGGCCTGGTTCGCCTGGCTGGGCTGCGACACATGCCAGGTCGACCAGTTCCATGTCGTCAAGGCCATGGTGCTTCTGGTCGCCATGGCGACGACTGCGGTCATGGCATCGTCGCTGGGCGGCGCCCTGCTCGCGACCTTCGCCGTTCCGGTCGCGGTCTATGCCTATGCCGTCGCACGTGTTTGGACGCCGATCGAAGGGATCATGGCGGCGCTTCTGGTCGCCGCCCTGCCCTTTTTCGGCTACGTCGCGCGCCATCTCAACCAGGCTTCGTGGATGGTGCTCTCCTTTCGTTCCGAAAAGGACGCGCTGATCGCCGAGGTCGAGACGGCGAAGTCGATGTCCGACGAGGCCAGGCGGCGCGCCGAGGACGCCAATCTGGCGAAGTCGCGCTTTCTCGCTTCGATGAGCCATGAGCTGAGGACGCCCCTCAACGCCATCCTCGGCTTCTCTGAAGTGATGGCCAATGAAGTGCTCGGGCCGATGAACAACCCGACGTATCGCGATTACGCGCGTGACGTGCATGATTCCGGGCAGCATCTGCTCGACCTGATTAACGAGATCCTCGACCTGTCGCGCATCGAGGCCGGCCGCTACCAGCTCAACGAGGAGCCGGTGGTGCTGGTGACGATCGTCGAGGACTGCTGCCACATGATGGAGCTCAGGGCCCGCAACAAGGACATCCGCATCATCCAGGAGTTCGAGACCACACTGCCGCGCCTGTTCGGCGACGAGCGGGCAATCCGGCAGATCGCACTCAACCTGTTGTCCAATGCTATCAAGTTCACCCCGTCGGGTGGCGAAGTCCGCGTCCGTGTCGGCTGGACCGCGGGCGGCGGTCAGTACATCTCGGTCAAGGACAACGGTCCCGGCATACCGGAAGAGGAAATCCCCGTGGTGCTTTCGGCCTTCGGCCAGGGCACGATCGCCATCAAGAGCGCCGAGCAGGGAACCGGTCTCGGCCTGCCGATCGTGCAGGGCCTGCTCGATATGCATGACGGCGAGTTCGAGCTTCACTCCAAGCTGCGCGAAGGCACCGAGGCCATCGCCATCTTCCCGCTGAGCCGGGTGATGGAGGAATTGCCGGCGCTGCCGACCAAGGCCGTCGCCGCGCGGCGGCGCTAGTCCGGGCAAGTATTCTAGAGCCGAACCGCCGCCGCCATGCCGGAACTGGCGAGCGCCGCCGCCTTGACGAGACCGGCGGCAAGCCCAGCCCCTACCCCTTCTTCGTGACTGATACCGAGATCGAGCAAGGGCCGCAGACCGAGTCTTTCGGCGACCTTGGCATGACCGGGCTCCGGCGACAGGCTGGCGAGCAGGCAATGGTCGATCGCTGAGGAATTGACCCTGTGCAGGACCGCGGCGGCAGCCGTCGCGACGAAGCCGTCGAGCAGCACCGGAATCTTCTGCATGCGGGCGGCGAGAATGGCGCCGCACATCGCCGCGAACTCGCGGCCGCCGACCCGTCGCAATGCTTCGAGCGGATCGCCGAGGCCGGTGCCATGAAAAGCCAGCGCCCGATCGACCACTTCGGCCTTGCGCGCCATCATTGCTGCATCCGCGCCCGATCCCGGCCCGATCCAGCCGGCGCCCTTGCCGCCGAACAGGGCCGCGCATAGCGACGCCGCAATGGTCGAATTGCCGACGCCGAGATCGCCCAGGCATAGAAGGTCGGCGCCGCCGGCGACCGCTTCCATGCCGAAGGCCATGGTAGCGGCGCAGCCGCGCTCGTCGAGCGCCGCTTCCTCGGTGACGTCTCCTGTCGGAATGTCCAGCGCCAGGTCGAAGACCTTCAGGCCGAGATCGTTGGCGATGCAGACCTGGTTGATCGCCGCGCCTCCGGCGGCGCAGAGTTCAACGGCATTGGCGGTCGCAGAAACCGGCCGCGGCGAGATGGCATGGCGGACGGCGCCGTGGTTGCCGGCGAAGATCGCCACGAGCGGCCGGTTCACCGTCGGCGGCGCACGCCCGCTCCAGGCGGCGAGCCAGGCCGCGATGTCCTCGATCCGGCCAAGCGAGGCCTTCGGCTTGTCGACCTTGGCAAACAGCGTGCGGACGCGGGTTTCGGCGGCTGTGTCCGCCAGCGTCAGCGTCGTCAGGAGAGTGCGGAAGTCATCGAAAGGCTTTGCGGTCATTCCGGATGCGGTTCTTGCTGGAGAAGGCAGCGGCATAGCCGCGTTCGCGGCCGGGCACAACCTCCGGCAATGCCGCGAAAGCGTTGCCTGGCGGCGCATTGCGGAGGGCTTGCATTGGCTTTGCGGTTGCACCATGTGGAGTGAAGCCAAGAGAACAGCATGACCGCCATCGAGTCTCCGTGCATACTCGTCTGCTCGATCGACATGAAAACCGGCTTCTGTTTCGGTTGCGGCCGCACGCGCGATGAAATCGCCGGTTGGATCGCGATGACGCCTGAGGATCGGCGGGCGGTTATGGCCGATCTCCCGGGCAGACTCGAGACGGTGGAGCGTCGGCCACGCCGCGAGACGCGACGCGCCCGCATGGCGCGCGAGCGCGGCATGCCGTGAGAAAGGGCCGGCCATGAATCGCCTGTTCTGGATCGTCATGCTGGTAATCGGCGCGGGCCTGATCCTGCTGATGATGAACGATTCCGCCGGCAGCACCTTCGGTATCGCGAACCGCGATTTCAGCCGGCTTATCTGGGTGGGAGTCCTGGTGGCGGTGATCGGCGCCAGTCTCGTCCGCTCGGGCCGACCGCTCGGTGACATGGCGCGCAATCTCGGCGTCTGGGCGGCAATCGTGCTGGCGCTGATCGCCGGCTACCAGTACCGCTACGAGCTGCAGGACGTTGCCAGCCGCGTCACGGCCGGCCTCGTTCCGGGAAGTCCGCTGGCGCTCGGCTTGGACAACGGCCGCGCCACCGTGACGCTCGACAAGGCCGACAACGGCCATTTCGAAGCGCGAATCCTGGTCAATGGCGCGCCGGTGCGGACGGTTGTCGATACCGGCGCGACCAGCACGGTGCTCACGGCCGCCGACGCCCAGGCGGCCGGCTTCAACCCGGCGGCGCTCAGCTACACCGTGGACGTTTCGACCGCCAACGGCATGGCGCGCGCCGCCACCGTCAGGACCGACGAGGTAGCGATCGGCGGCATCGTGCGCAAGGATATGCCGGTCATGGTCGCAGCGCCCGGCATGCTCGAGCAAAGCCTGCTCGGCATGAATTTCATCAGTTCGCTGTCGGGTTTCGATGTGCGCGGCGACCGCATGATCCTGCGGGACTGATGCAATTCCAGGAAAAGTGTGTAGCGGTTTTCCGTTCGGAATTGCGTAAAAATAAGCTGCTCGACAAAAGCCTCAGGCGGCCTCGGCTTCGGCCGTCGCGAAATCAATGGCCGCGAATGCGGTCTTGAGAACTTCCGGCCCCGCGCCTGGCTTAGTGGCATCGGTGGACAAAATCTGCCTGTAGCGGCGCGCGCCCGGAAGGCCGTGGAACAGCCCGACCATGTGGCGCGTGACATGACCGAGCCGCCCGCCCTTCTCGATGTGACGCGCAGCATAGGCCGCCATGGCGTCGACCAGCGCCGCATAGTCGAAGGCGGTCGGCGGCTCGCCGTAAAATGCGGTATCGATCCCGGTGAGAACGCCCGGCGTATGATAGGCCGCGCGGCCGAGCATGGTGCCGTCGACATGGCCGAGATGTTCCGAAGCCTCGTCGAGCGATTGAATGCCGCCATTGATGCCGATGAATTCGTTCGGCTTTCTCGCTTTCAGCCGATAGACGCGCGGATAGTCGAGCGGCGGGATGTCGCGATTCTCCTTGGGGCTAAGCCCCTCCAGCCACGCCTTGCGGGCATGCACCCAGAGGGCATCGGCGCCGGCCGCCAACACGCCGTCGGCCAGCGCGTCGAGCGCGGTTTCGGGATCCTGGTCGTCGACACCGATGCGGCATTTGACGGTGACGGGGATCTTTACGGCTACCTTCATCGCCGCGACGCATTCCGCCACAAGCACCGGCGTCTTCATCAGGCAGGCGCCGAATGTGCCCGACTGGACGCGGTCGGACGGGCAGCCGACATTGAGGTTGATTTCGTCATAGCCGAAGGCCTCACCGATCACGGCGGCTTCGGCGAGCCTTTGCGGATTGGAACCGCCAAGCTGCAGCGCAACCGGATGCTCGATATCGTCGAATCCAAGCAAACGCTCCCGCGCGCCATGGATGATCGCGTCCGCCACCACCATCTCGGTGTAAAGCAGCGCCCGGCGCGTCAGCTGACGGTGGAAGAAGCGGCAATGCCGGTCCGTCCAGTCCATCATTGGTGCTATGGCGAGGCGCACCTTTTTGTAGTTGCTGCTCTTTTCCTGCATTTTCAGTGCTTTCGGCCCCAGCCATGAGGCATCCGCGCTCACATAAGAGATTTCGCTGCAATTTCCTACCCGCGGGCACGGAAACTGGCTGAAGGAGCGAATTGTCTGCAAAGAGGAGGTGTTCGACGGAATCACAAAAAAGCAAGAAGCGCTGCGCCAACTTAGGCGCAACGCCTTGTTTTGGCGTGATTTTCAGCTCAGCCTACCGCCTCAGGGCGTAGACATTGTCCGTGGGCGTGCCGCCCAAGGGCAGCGCCATGTCGTCGTCGAGAATCCGGGTGATGCGGGCAAAGCCGACAAAGGCCTTTCTCGCTTCCTCGGCCGACATGGTGCCCGACATCGCCGCCGAACAGCAATTCAGGGCGCACTGATAAACGGGGCCGCGTCTGCCCGTTGGCCACTTCCGCAGGAACACCATCGCTTCGGAGACGCTATCGACTTCCTCGAAGGGGTACCCCTGCCCACGCGCGATTCGCACTGGGGTAAAGAAATGCAAGCGATCCATCTTATCCTCCCGGTCGACCGCAAGGCGGCCGAACCGGAATAAACGCACGTCCGGCGGTTTGGTTCCAAACAAATTTGGTTGCCGTCCGAAAAAGTTCGGAATCGGGCGGTTGGCGCCCGTCACAGCCACTAGCTCGAGCCGACTCAGCCATCATACGCCTTGGTCGGCGATAATGGTGATTCTCATTGAATGTCTTTAAGGCGAAAGCCGGCAAATGGGTTGCTTGCCGGTTCCCCTGCGTAAGGCTTAACCTCGACGGTTAACGCGTGAGGGCGCGTTTTTGCAAAAGGGGAACACTTACAATGACCATACAAGGCGCATCGCCCGGCCTCTACAATGAGGATCTGGCTCCGGCAACGGTCAGAAACTGGGGGCCGTTTTCGATCTTCAACGTCTGGACGTCCGACGTCCACAGCCTCTGGGGCTACTACCTCGCCGCAAGTCTGTTCCTGTTCTGCGGCGGCTTCGTCAACTTCATTATCGCCATCGGCATCGGTTCGCTGATCATTTACGCGCTGATGAACCTGGTCGGCTATGCCGGCGTGAAGACCGGCGTGCCCTACCCCGTGCTCGCTCGGGCTTCCTTCGGCATCTGGGGCGCCAACATCCCGGCGCTGGTGCGCGCCGTCGTCGCCTGCTTCTGGTATGGCGCGCAGACAGCCGCCGCGTCAGGCGCGATCGTCGCGCTGCTGACGCGGCTGCAATGGTTCGACGAGTTCAACAAGAGCTCGCATCTTCTTGGCCATTCAACCCTGGAGGTGATCTGCTTCGTCGTCATCTGGGCACTGCAGCTTCTGATCATCCAGAAGGGGATGGAAACGGTGCGCCGCTTCCAGGATTGGGCCGGCCCCGCCGTGTGGGTGATGATGCTGATCCTGGCGGTCTATCTCTGTGTGAAGTCAGGCACCTTCGCCTTCACCAGCGACATTCCGATGGACGTGCTCCTCGACAAGACCAAGGATGCCGGCGTGCCCGGCGAGCCGGGATCGTGGACGGCGCTGTTCGCGGTGGCGGCGATCTGGGTGACCTATTTCTCGGCGCTCTACCTCAACTTCTGCGACTTCGCCCGCTACGCGCCGGACAACGCGGCGCTGCGCAAGGGCAACATCTGGGGCCTGCCGGTCAACCTGATCCTGTTCTCGCTGGTCGCCGGCGTCACCACGATCGCCGCCTACGACGTGTATCACGAGGTGCTCCTCCATCCCGACCAGATCTCCGCCAAGTTCGACAGCTGGTTCCTGGCGGCTCTCGCGGCGCTGACCTTCGCGGTGGCGACGCTCGGCATCAATGTCGTGGCCAACTTCGTCTCGCCGGCCTTCGACTTCTCCAATGTCTTCCCGCGCCAGATCGACTTCAAGAAGGGCGGCTATATCGCCGCGTTGATTGCACTTGTGCTCTATCCCTTCGCGCCGTGGGAAGGCAGCGCTGCCTCCTTCGTCAACATCATCGGCGCGACGATGGGGCCGATCTTCGGCGTGATGATGGTCGACTACTATCTGATCCGGAGGGCCGAGGTCGACGTCAACGCGCTCTACCGCGAAGACGGCGAGTTCCGCTTCCAGGGCGGCTGGCACGTCAACGCCTTCATCGCCGCCGGCATCGGCGCGATCTTCTCCTCGATCCTGCCCAACTTCACCAACTGGCTGCCGTCCTGGTGGGGCGTCTATGGCTGGTTCTTCGGCGTGGCGATCGCGGGCGCCGTCTACTACGTGCTGCGCACCATGGCGCTCGGCGCCGGAGCGAAGACGGCGAAGGCCTGAAAATGAGGCAGTAGGCAATAGGGACCAGGGAATAGCTTCTCTACTGCCTACTGCCTACTGCCTACTGCCTACTGCCTACTGCCTACTGCCTACTGCCTACTGCCTACTGCCTACTGCCCACCATCTCGGCCAGCCCACGCACCGTATTCCAATTGCGCGAGGTGCCGACGCCCATGCGCTTGTGATTGGAGGCTGCGAGCAGCCGCGAGCTTGGTCTTTCGCGGGAAAAGACCACCCAGATATCGCCGTCGACCAAAAGTACCTTCTCGTCCTTGGCTGCATAGGCCTGGAGCGCTTCAACCGCATCGGCCGGGGCAGACTTGCGCATCACCCGCACCGCGACCTGGTCGCCTGCATCGGCGGATTCGTCCGGGAATGGATTGCCTGCTGCGAGTTTCAGCCAAGCTTCGGCGCCGCGCACGATGATGTCGACACGGCGGCCGAAGGTTTCCTCGAAAGCGCTCTCCAGCCGTTGTTCGAGAACGGAAATCTTGGTCGTGCGTGCCTCGAAGACCAGATTGCCGGTCGCCACCAGCGTGCGGACATTTTTCAGCCCGAGGCTTTCGGCCATCGCCTTGAGGTCCGACATGACGACGCGCCGTCCCCCGCCGAGGATGATGCTGTAGAGCAGCGCGACATAAGTCTGCATGGCCAATCCGCCAGCCGACCGTTCAGACCAGTCGGCTCTGCTCCATCGCCGCTTCGATGAAGCTCGCAAACAGCGGATGCGGTTCGAGCGGCCGGCTCTTCAGTTCCGGATGGTACTGCACGCCGATGAACCAGGGATGGTCGGGATATTCGACCGTCTCCGGCAGCACGCCGTCGGGCGACATGCCGGCAAAGACCAGGCCGCAATCCTCGAGTCGCTGCTTGTAGTCGATATTGACCTCATAGCGGTGCCGGTGGCGCTCGGAGATCTGCGTGTCGCCATAAATTTCGGCAATCTTCGACCCCTTGGCGAGATCGGCCTGGTAGGCGCCAAGCCGCATCGTGCCGCCAAGATCGCCGGTGGCCCTGCGCTTTTCCAGCATGTTGCCCTTCAGCCATTCGGTCATCAGACCGACGACTGGTTCGTCGGTCGGACCGAACTCGGTCGAAGAGGCATGCTCGACACCTGCCAGCGAGCGCGCCGCCTCGATGCAGGCCATCTGCATGCCGAAGCAGATGCCGAAATAAGGCACCTTGCGCTCGCGCGCGAATTTCGCCGCCAGGATCTTGCCCTCCGAGCCGCGCTCGCCAAAGCCGCCGGGAACGAGGATGCCGTGCACCTTTTCCAGCCACGGCGTCGGATCTTCCTTCTCGAAAATCTCGCTTTCGATCCAATCGAGCTTGACCTTGACGCGGTTGGCGAGCCCGCCATGCGAAAGCGCCTCGATCAGCGATTTATAGGCGTCCTTCAGCCCGGTGTACTTGCCGACGATGGCAATCGTCACCTCGCCTTCCGGGTTGTGGATGCGGTTGGACAACGCCTGCCAAGGCTCCATGCGCGGCTTCGGCGCCGGGTCGATGCCGAAAGCGGCGAGCACTTCGGAATCAAGGCCTTCCTTGTGGTAGGCCATCGGCACGTCATAGATGTGCGGCACGTCGAGCGCCTGGATGACGGCGCTTTCGCGCACGTTGCAGAACAGTGAAAGCTTGCGCCGCTCTTCCTTGGGGATCGGCCGGTCGGCGCGCACCAGCAGGATGTCGGGCGCGATGCCGATGCCGCGTAGTTCCTTGACCGAATGCTGCGTCGGCTTGGTCTTCAGCTCGCCCGCGGTAGGGATATAGGGCATCAGCGTCAGATGCACATAGACCGCGTTGTTGCGCGGCAGGTCGTTGCCGAGCTGGCGGATCGCTTCCAAGAACGGCATCGCCTCGATATCGCCGACCGTGCCGCCGATCTCGCACAGGACAAAATCGTAGTCGTCATTGCCGTCAAGGACGAAATGCTTGATCTCGTCGGTGACGTGCGGGATCACCTGCACGGTGGCGCCGAGATAATCGCCGCGCCGCTCGCGCTCGATGATGTTCTTGTAGATGCGGCCGGTGGTGATGTTGTCCTGCTGGTTGGCCGAGCGTCCGGTGAAGCGCTCGTAGTGGCCGAGATCGAGATCGGTCTCGGCGCCGTCGTCGGTGACGAACACCTCGCCGTGCTGGTACGGCGACATCGTTCCGGGGTCGACATTGAGATAGGGATCGAGCTTTTTGATCCGCGCGCGATAGCCTCGCGCCTGCAGAAGAGCCCCAAGAGCTGCTGCGGCGATGCCTTTTCCGAGTGAGGAAACCACGCCGCCTGTGATGAATACATATCGCGCCATGGGAGTCATCGCTTAACGCGGCCTGATTGATTCCGCCAGAGAAAAAACCGCCGCGAGGGCTTTTTCTCAAAATGGCGCCAGTGGCCTCGAAGAGGCCTTTTCTTGCGGTCAAAACGAAAGGGCCGGCGGTGCCGGCCCTTTCGGCAGTTGCATGAACGCGTCGACGATGACGATTGGTCGTTAGATAATAACGACCTTGGTGCCGATCTTGACGCGGCTGTAGAGGTCCATGACGTGCTCGTTGATCATGCGGAAGCAGCCATTGGAGGCGCTGGTTCCGATCGACTGCGGCGCAATGGTGCCGTGGATGCGCAGATGCGTATCCTTCTTGCCGTCGTAGAGGTAGATGGCGCGCGCGCCGAGCGGATTCTCGCCGCCGCCGGGCATGCCGTCCTTGTACTGGCCATAGTGCTTCGGCTCGCGCTTCTGCATGTCCAGCGTCGGGATCCAGCGCGGCCATTCCTGCTTGTCGCCGACGGCCACCGTGCCCTTGAACTGCAGGCCTTCGCGGCCGACCGCGATGGCGTAACGGCGTGCGGTGGAAAAGGACTCGACGAGATAGAGGCGGCGGGCACTGGTGTCGATGACGATCGTGCCCGGCTCATAGCCGGTGAAGGTAACGTCCTGAGGCACGAATTCCGGCTTCACCTTGAACGGCCGCTTGGCGTCCTTCTTGGCGAGCGCCGAATCGAGCGCGCGGGTCTCCGGCAGATAGCTGATCGAGGACACCGACTGGCCGCCGAACAGCCCGGCGAACAACCCGCTGCTGCTCGCCTGCCGCTGGCCGGGCTGTTCGCTGCGCAGCTCACCATTGTTGCCGGTGGTCGTGATATTCATAGCCTCGGCCGGGATCGGTTCGTCGGTCTGGATCGGCGCGATAGGAGCCAAGGCTTCGAGCGGTGCGATGATCTTGGTGGTCTTCTTCATCGGCTTGGCGTCGGCCACTTCCGCCGACGTGCCCTTCTTGGATAGCCATTCCTGACGAGCCGCGTCCGCCTTGGCCTTGGCCGCCTCGCGCATCGCCATCTTGCGGGCCTCGAGCGCCTTGGCTTTGGCCGCTTCCTTGTCAGCCGCGATCTTGGCTTCGAGCTTGCTGATCTGGGCGAGGTCCTCGGAGGTTGGATTTTTCTTCTTCTTGAGGAGCTTCAGCTGCGATGCGTCGCTCTTGGCGGCGACGGGGATGGCGCCGGTCTTCTCGACCGACGGCGAAGCGGCCAGGTTTGCCGGTGAGGCGAAGGCCGCGGAACCGATGCCGAGGACGGCACAGAATCCCAAAATAATGAAGCTGCGAAGCTGCATGGCGAAGATCCGATCGTTCAATGCTTGTTGCCCACGGCGTCGCCCGGCGCCCCCCAAGGACGCCGAAAAGTGCCGCGCGCAATCTATAATCGATTAGCCGCGGACCTCTCAAGCTGAGCGAAGCGCTACGCTTGGTTGAATCTTCGTGATCAAGCAGCATTTGCCGCGACTGTGTTCAAAGAACAACAGATCGCGGCAGCAATGTTTGCCCGGCTACTGGTTCGGAACCTGCGGGGTGACCGGCAAGGTGACGCCGTTCGCGGCCGGCGGCGCGGTCGGATTCGCCGGCGCCTGGGTGGCGGGAGCGGTGGCCGGAGCCGTGGTGGTGGCGCCATTCGAAAGCGGGGTCGTGGTCGTCGTGCCGCCGGCAGGCGCCGCCGGCTGCGAACTGCCTACCGGACCGTTCGAGCCCGGCAGTTGGTTGAGCACACCCTTGCCGGCATTGTTGGTGGTCGAGGCAGGCGTGCGATCGAGAATGTCGATCGGCTTCTCGCCGTATCGAGCGATGATGGATAGTGCGAGCGAAGTCACGAAAAACGCGGCGGCCAGGATTGCCGTTGCGCGGGTAAGCGCATTGGCGGCGCCCCGCGCCGTCATGAAACCGGAGCCGCCGCCAATGCCGAGACCACCGCCTTCGGAGCGCTGCAGCAGCACCACGCCGACAAGCGCGAGCACGACCATGAGGTGGATGACGATCAGTACGGTTTCCATAATTTATCCTGGCGAGGCCTTGCGCGGCCGCGCATACGACCGATGATTTGGAGGCGGCTCCTTACAATGCTTTGGTGGCATTTCCAAGCCCGTGGCCGGGAATATGGGGAGCAATGCGGCCGTTGCAAAGATTTCAGCCTGCCTCTGCCGCGTAAGCCGGCTTCTGCGGCTACGCCATGTTCATGTAGGCTTCCGCGATGGCGAGGAAGTCGGCCGCCTTCAGGCTCGCGCCTCCGACCAGCGCGCCGTCGACATTCTCGACGCCGAGCAGTTCCACCGCATTGGACGGCTTGACCGAGCCGCCATAAAGAATGCGCATTCTGGCCGCGGCATCGCCGAGTAGCGCAGTGAGCTTGCCCCGGATATGCGCATGCGCCTCGGCAACGTCGGCGGCGGTCGGCGTCAGGCCGGTGCCGATGGCCCAGACGGGCTCATAGGCGATGACGGTGTTTGCGGCGGTGGCGCTTGCCGGCACGGAACCATCTAGCTGACGCGACAAGACATCGAGCGTCGCTCCGGCCTCGCGTTCGGCGCGCGTCTCGCCAATGCAGATGATGGCCACCAGCCCTGCCCGCCAGGCGGCCGATGCCTTGGCGTTGACGATCGCATCGTCGTCGCCGCATTGCTCACGACGCTCGGAATGGCCGACGATGACATGGCTTGCGCCGGCATCCTTCAGCATCTCGGCCGAAATCTGGCCGGTGTAGGCGCCGCTCTCCTTGGGGTGGCAATCCTCCCCGCCGGCGCGAACCGGCGTGCGGGAAAGGATCTCGGCCGCTTGGTGAAGCAAGGTCGCCGGCACGCAGACCAGCGCTTCCGTCTCCGCATCGAGCCCGCTCATGAAGCCATTGCCGATCATCCTCAACTCGTTGAGCGAGGCGCTGGTGCCGTTCATTTTCCAGTTGCCGGCGACGAGCGGACGGATTCCAGGGGTCATGGGGTCGGTTCTCCAGGCGACATAAGGCTGCGCCCTCACTACCAAAATCAAGCCACAAAGCAATCGACAGTGGGCCGGAAGGACGCTATTGCGCTTGCTTCAGACTCGGCGCATGCGAAAATGCGCAAAAATCGGAAGTAAGTATGCTTGGTTTATTGAGAAGCGCGGCGAGCACCTGGGTCGCGAAGGCGTTGCTGTCCTTGCTGGTGGTGAGCTTTGCCGTCTGGGGTATTTCCGGGCGCCTGTCGGGAACTTTGGCTGGGCACCATTCGGTGATCACCGCCGGCGGGACGACGGTGTCGATCAATGAGTACCGCCTCGCCTATGATCGCCAGATCAACTTGCTCTCTCAGCAATATGGCCAGCGCATCACGCACGAGCAGGCGAAGCTGCTGGGCATCGATAACCAGGTGCTCGCGCAGCTCGTTTCGGGCGCCGTCCTCGACGAGCAGGCCCGCAAGCTGGGACTCGGTCTTTCCAAGGACCGGCTGGCCGAGCTGACACGCGACGATCCGGCCTTCAGAGGCCCGAGCGGGCAATTCGACCGCAGGACCTTCGAATATCTGCTGCGCCAGGTGGGCATGCGGCCGGAGGACTATCTCAAGAACCGCTCGCAAGTGGCGGTGCGCCAGCAGATCGTCGAGGCGATCTCCGACGGCCTCAAGGCGCCGCAGACCTTCCTGAAGGCGGTTGCGCTCTATCGCGGCGAGGACCGCACGATCGACTATCTCGTGCTGCCGAAGACGCTCGTGCAGCCGATCGAGGCGCCATCTGACAGCGCGCTCAAAACCTATTTCGAAGCCAACAAGAAGAACTATGCCGCGCCGGAATACCGCAAGTTCTCCTATGTCCGGCTCGAGCCGCAAGACATCATGGACCCGACGGCGGTGACCGACAGCCAAGTCGCCGACGACTATAACAAGAACAAGGCGCGCTACACGACGCCCGAAATGCGCACCATCGAACAGCTGGTGTTCAAGACGCCGGACGCGGCCAAGGCGGCATATGATTCACTGAAGGCCGGCGCCACCTTCGACAAGATCGTCACCGCCGAGGGCAAGACCCAGGCCGACACCCTGCTCGGCACGCTGTCCAAGGACAAGATCGCCGACAAGGCGGTCGCCGACGCGGCCTTCTCGCTCAACGCCAACGAGGTTAGCCCGGTGGTCCAAGGCGCCTTTGGCCCGGTTCTGCTGCGCGTTACCGAGATCAAGCCCCAAGTGGTGAAGCCGCTTTCGGAAGTGTCCGATCAGATCCGCAAGGACCTGGCGCTCGGCGAGGCTAGCCGCGTCCTGCTCGACGTGCATGACAGCTACGAGGACACACGCGCCTCGGGCGCCTCTCTGGCTCAGGCCGCCGACAAGCTGAAGCTCAAGGTCGTCACCATCGACGCCATCGACCGCACCGGCCAGCGGCCGGATGGCACGATCGTCAAGGACCTGCCGGAATCGGCGAATCTCATCAAGGCGGTCTTCGAGGCCGAGCCGAATACGGAAAATGAAGGCCTGACCACCGCCGACAACGGCTTCGTGTTCTACGAGGTCCAGTCGGTCACCGCAGCGCGCGATCGTACGCTCGACGAAGTCCGCCAGAAGGTGGCGGCCGACTGGACGGCGGCCGAGACCGACAAGCGGCTCGATGCGAAGGCGCAGGAGTTGGAAAAGCGCCTCAAGGCAGGTGCGACGCTCGACGTCATCGCGGGCGAGCTGAAGCTCGAAAAGCAGACCAAGCGAGGCCTGAAGCGCGAAGCCGACGATGCCGATTTCGGCAAGGAAGGTGCTGCGGCCATGTTCGGCGTCGGCGAAGGCGGCACGGGTCTGATCCCCTCGCCCACCGGCGACGGCCAGATCCTGTTCAAGGTCGCCGAAGTCTTCGAACCGGCTGGCGCCGATGGCAGCTCGGTTCCCGACGATGCGCAGAAATCCTTCAGCGCCGGCATGTCCGACGACCTGCTCGACCAGCTGGTGGCGCAGTTGCAGTCGCAGTATGACGTTCGCATCGATCCGGCCGCCGTTTCGCAAGCACAGACACGATGAGCGCTCTCAAGACACACATAGCCAAGGTCGCCACCGGCACCGCACTCTCCTTCGAGGAAGCGCGCGAGGCCTTCGACATCATCATGTCGGGTGACGCGACGCCGGGCCAGATCGGCGGTTTCCTGATGGCGTTGCGCGTGCGCGGCGAGGCGGTGAGCGAGATTTCCGGGGCGGTCGCCACGATGCGCGCCAAGATGCTGCGCGTCGAAGCCCCGCTCGGCGCCATCGACATCGTCGGCACCGGCGGCGACAACTCGCACAGCGTCAACATCTCGACCGCCTCTGCCTTCGTCATCGCGGCGGCAGGGGTTCCGGTCGCCAAGCACGGCAATCGCGGCCTGTCCTCGCTGACCGGTTCCGCCGACGTGCTGACGGCGCTCGGCGTCAAGATCGACATTTCGCCGGAGACGATCGGCCGTTGCATCCACGAGGCGGGCGTCGGCTTCATGTTCGCGCCTGCGCATCATCCGGCGATGAAGCATGTCGGCCCGATCCGGGGCGAGCTCGGCACGCGGACCATCTTCAACCTGCTCGGACCGCTGTCCAATCCGGCCGGCGTCAGCCGACAGATGGTCGGCGTCTTTCTGCCGGAATGGATCATACCGGTGGCCGAGACGCTGAAGGCGCTTGGCGCCGAGCATGCCTGGGTCGTGCATGGCGACGGTTACGACGAGATCACCACCACCGGCGAAACGCAGGTTGCCGAACTTGCCGGCGGCGAGATCCGCACCTTCACGCTTACCCCGGAGGCAGTCGGACTGAAGCGCCATACCAAGGAAGAGCTGCGCGGTGGCGACGCGGCCTACAACGCCAAGGCATTACGCGATATGCTGGGCGGCGCCGCCGGCGCCTATCGCGATACCGTGCTGATGAATGCCGGTGCCGGCTTGGTGGTGGCCGGCAAGGCGACGACGCTCGCCGACGGCATTGAAGCCGCCGCGCAAGCCATAGACAGCGGCCGGGCCCTCGCGGTGCTCGACAAGCTCGTCGAGATTTCGAACGGTTAGAGCCTTGTCCGATATCCTGCGCAAGATCGAAACCTACAAGCGCGAAGAGATCGCCGCGGCGAAGCTCAACGTGCCGCTTGCCGATATCAAGGCCAAAGCGAAGGACATGGAGCCGCCGCGCGGCTTCCTCGCCGCGCTCGAGGCCAAACGCAAGGCCGGCGGCTTTGCGCTGATCGCCGAAATCAAGAAGGCGAGCCCCTCCAAGGGCCTGATCCGCGCCGACTTCGACCCGCCGGCGCTCGCCAGGGCCTATCAGCGAGGTGGAGCGGCTTGCCTTTCGGTGCTGACCGACGCCCCGTCCTTCCAGGGTGCGCCTAGCTTCCTGACCGCCGTGCGTGCCGCCGTCGGCCTGCCCGCTTTGCGCAAGGATTTCCTCTTCGATCCGTACCAGGTTTATGAAGCCCGCGCCTGGGGCGCGGATGCCATCCTCATCATCATGGCAAGCGTCGACGACGCTTTAGCCAGCGAGCTCGAAGCGACGGCTTTCGAGCTCGGCATGGACGCGCTGGTCGAGGTGCATGACGAAAAGGAGATGGAGCGCGCGCTTCGCCTCTCGTCGCGGCTGATCGGCATCAACAACCGTGATCTGAGGACCTTCGAGACCAGCCTCGAAATTTCCGAGCGGCTTGCAGCGATGGTGCCGGCCGGTCGGCTGCTCGTCAGCGAAAGCGGCATCTTCACTCATCAGGATTGCCGCCGGCTGGAGAAGAGCGGGATCGGTACCTTCCTCGTCGGCGAGAGCCTGATGCGGCAGGCCGATGTGGCTGCCGCGACCGAGCTTCTGCTGACGGGCAAGGCGCCGGCCGAGGCCTTTTGAGGATGCCTGCCCTCACCCATCTCGGCGCCAAGGGCGAAGCCAACATGGTCGATGTCGGCGACAAGGCCGAGACGACACGCACGGCGATCGCCGAGGGCTTCGTCTCGATGCGAGCGGAAACGCTGGAGATGATCCTGGCCGGCGACGCCAAGAAGGGCGACGTGCTGGGCACGGCGCGCATCGCCGGCATCATGGCGGCCAAGAAGACGCATGAGCTCGTCCCGCTCTGCCATCCGCTGCTCCTGACCAAGGTCGCCGTCGATATCGAGCCCGACCGCGCCCTGCCCGGCCTGAAGGTCACCGCGCTTGCCCGCGTCACCGGCAAGACCGGCGTGGAGATGGAGGCGCTGACCGCGGCGTCGATCGCCTGCCTCACCATCTACGACATGGCCAAGGCGGCGGACCGCGCCATGGTTATCTCCGGCATCAGGCTGGTCGAGAAGACCGGCGGCAAGTCGGGCGACTACAAGTCCGTCAAATCCGGGGCGAGTTCCTGACGATGGCGCTGGTTCCGGTCGCCGAGGCGCTCGGGCGCTTGTTGGATGGCGCAACCGCGCTGCCGGGCGAAAACGTGCCGCTGGCCGATGCGGCCGGCCGGGTGCTCGCCGAACCGCTGGTGGCGCTGCGCACCCAGCCGCCCTTCGACGCTTCGGCCATGGACGGCTATGCCGCCCGCGCTGTCGACGTGACCTCCGTGCCGGCGCGGCTTTCCGTGATCGGCGTGGCGCCCGCCGGGCGCGGTTTTGCCGGCTCCGTCGGCAAGGGTAAGGCGGTGCGCATCTTCACCGGTGCGCCGCTCCCCGAAGGCGCCGACACCGTCGTCATCCAGGAAAATGTTCGCGACCTCGGCGGCGGCAGCATCGAAGTGACCGAGCCGACGGCGGAAGCACGCAACGTCCGTCGCCGTGGACTCGACTTCGGCCAGGGTGATGTACTTCTCGAAAAAGGCCGCCTGCTCGATCCAGCAGCGCTATCGCTGGCGGCGTCCGCCAATCATCCGAGCCTCAACGTGGTGCGTCGGCCGATGGTGGCCATCATCGCCACGGGCGACGAATTGCTACCGCCGGGAAGCGCGCTCGGCCCCGACCAGATCATCTCGTCCAACGCCTATGGCGTAGCGGCGACGGCGCAGTCGGTCGGTGCCCGCGCCCTCGACCTCGGTATCGCCGCCGACCGGCAGGATGCGATTTCGGCGCTGGTCAAGAAAGCGGTCGCGGTCGGCGCCGATGTCATCGTCACCCTCGGCGGCGCCTCGGTCGGTGATCACGATCTGATCCACGACGTGCTGACCGGCGAAGGCATGCAGCTCGATTTCTGGAAGATCGCCATGCGCCCCGGCAAGCCGCTGATGTTTGGCCGGCTTGGCAAAATCCGCTGCATCGGCCTGCCCGGCAATCCGGTGGCGAGTCTTGTCTGCTCGCAATTGTTCCTGAAGCCGCTCCTGGCGCGTCTTGGCGGCCGCGATTTCCGACAGGACATCCGCACCGCGCAGCTGGCTTCCGCGATGCGCGCCAACGATCTCAGGCAGGACTATGTGCGGGCAGTCGTGCGCGAGGATGCCGGACAGTTGATCGCGACACCGTTCAGCATCCAGGATTCCTCCATGCTGAGGACGCTCGCCGAGGCCAACGGCCTGATCGTGCGCGAGCCGTTCGCCCCGGCTGCGGAAGCCGGCGACGAATGCAGCGTTCTGATGTTACGCTGAACAAAACGTCAACAGATTCACTAAACTTTAAACGGTTGCGGAACACAACTGGAACAGATAGTGTTTGTTCTGGGTTTGTTTTTCTGATTCTGGTTCCAGAACCCATGGGGGCCGCCATGCTGACGCGCAAACAACATGAACTGCTGATGTTCATCCATGAACGGCTCAAGGAAAGCGGCATTCCGCCGTCTTTCGACGAGATGAAGGAAGCGCTCGACCTCGCTTCGAAGTCGGGCATCCACCGTTTGATCACGGCACTGGAGGAGCGCGGCTTTATTCGCCGGCTGCCGAACCGCGCGCGCGCTCTTGAGGTGCTGCGCCTGCCCGATTCGATCGCGCCCGGCCTGAATGCGGCGAGAAAATTCTCGCCGAGCGTCATCCAAGGCGGTCAAGGCAATCTCGGCCGGCAGATCAAGCCGGCAGCGCCCTCCCGGACGCCGACGCCCAGCAATGACGACGACGCCATTTCGGCCGTGTCCATCCCGGTGATGGGTCGCATTGCCGCCGGTGTGCCGATCGACGCTATCCAGCACCAGACGCACTCGATCACAGTTCCGCCGGATATGATCGCTGGCGGCGAGCACTACGCGCTTGAGGTCAAGGGCGATTCGATGATCGAAGCCGGCATCTTCGACGGCGACACGGTGATCATCCGCAATGCCAATACAGCGAGCCCGGGCGAGATCGTGGTGGCGCTGGTAGACGACGAGGAAGCGACACTGAAACGCTTCCGCCGCAAGGGCGCCTCGATCGCGCTCGAGGCCGCCAACCCGGCCTATGAGACCCGCATCTTCGGACCGGACAGGGTCAAGGTGCAGGGCAAGCTGGTCGGGCTCATTCGTCGCTACTGAGTGGCGGCGGCTTGGTCTGTGGCTTCTCAGGCCGCTCGTATGGCGCTAGTCCCCTCGCCTCGCGCGAGTAGCGCCGCTGTTCGTGCCAGGGGCGATAGGGCTTTTCGACGGCATATTGAATGGCGGCTCGCGCCGTTGCCGACTGCGCGTCGAAGTAGACGGCGGCGCTGCCGTCACGCGCAAGCTGCCGCTTGGTGACGACGAGGATGCGTGGATCGCGGCAAGGATTGTAGGCCGTGGCGTCGTTGATGACGATAAGGTCGGCGAAGCTGCAGGCCGGCCTGGCGCTATCGTGGTTTTCCGCCAAGGCGACGATTGCACCGGACGGATGCCGGCCAATGCAGAGATCGCCAGTGCAGTAAAAGGGGGATCCCGCCGGCAGGTCGACCGGGTCTGCGATGTCGAGTGCGCCTTTCGCGAATGTTTCCGGCGGCACGATCGTTTCGGCCCGCAGCGCGCGTTTCCAATTGTCGGTGGTGAACTCGTTGGAGCGGGCGCGATTGATGGCGAGCTCGCCGCCGCCGATCGGCATCGCCACCAGATGCGCGTCCTCGGAGATCAGCAGGTCCGGCGTGCGCACTTGCGGGACCGCCAGTAGTGCGGCCAGCGCGAAGGGCACTGCCGCCAGCCTGAGCCAGGTGGTGGCCATGGTTGCTATCACCAGCGCGATTGTCGCGAGCAGCACCGACTGGATCGAGATCAGCCCCACGGCATCGACCGGCGACCGTTCCGAAATCCAGGCCGAAATCGCGATCATCGCCGTCAGGCCCTTGCCCATAACGTAGAGGAAAGGACCATCGAAGCCGAATGGCATCGCCAGTGCGCTAAAGACGGCAAACGGCATGACGACCAGCGACACGATCGGCATGACGGCCAAATTAGCCAGCAGGCTGAGCGGCGAGACGCGCTGGAAGTGCCAGATGGCAAACAGCGCCGTCGCACTTCCGGCAATGATCGACGTCATCGCGGCGCCGCCCGCTCCGACCGCAAGCTTGTGCGACAGGAACCGCAGGAACGACCGCTTCGCCGGCGGCGCTCTCACCTTGCCGGCGCGGTAGTCGGCCCAGCCCGCATAGGCGCCGACAAGGGCCGCGGTCGCGGCGAACGACATCTGGAAGCTCGGACCAACCACTTCGTGCGGCGACACCAGGATGACGGCGATGGCCGAAATCGCCAGGTTGCGCATCGTGAGCGCCGCGCGATCGAAGAGCACGGCGATCAGCATGACAGCGAGCATGATGAAGCTTCGTTCGGCGGCGACCACCACGCCGGAGATGACGAGGTAAGCGGCAATCGACACCAGCGCGATCGCAGCGGCATACTTCTTCACCGGCCGGCGTGACGAAAAATCCGGAAGCAGCGCGAAGACGCCGCGCAGCAAAAGCATGACTGTGCCGGCGACCAGCGCCATGTGCAGCCCAGAGATCGAGATAATGTGGTAGATGCCGGTCCGCCGCATCGCCTCGTTGATTTCCTCGGGAATGCCCGCGCGAACGCCGACGATCAGCGCCGCGGCAATCTCGCCTTCGGGTCCGCCGACGCTGCTTCTGATGTGATCGGCAATCGCCTCGCGCGCGTTCTCGATCGCTGAGGCGATGCTCGCCTGGGCAGGAGGGTCATTTGTCGGAATGACTTTCGGATCGCCGAGGAAAAATCCACTGGCGCCGATGCCGGAGAAATAGCTGTCGAAGGAAAAATCATAACTTTCGGGGCGAACCGGTCCGGTCGGCGGCAGGAGCCGTGCATAGCCCGTCACCAGCGATCCTGCCTTCACGTTCGGCGGAATCCTGCGTGCCGAGAGCCTGACGCGATCCGGCGCGTAGCGCAGTTTTGGCTGCGCGGTCGAGACGAGGTCGATGGTCAGCCGCACCCGGCCATTGGCCATCTCCTCGGCGACGACGACGCGACCCGTCAGCCGCGTCTGTATCTCTGAGCCGAGCATCGGCGTTGCGGTCCGCCATGTCTCGACCTTCGCGGCGACAAAGCCCAGCGCGCAAAACAGCGCCGCCATGAAGATAAGATGCGTCTTTGGCGAAGAACGGGAAACCACCGCGCAGACGGCCATCAGCCCCACCGCCGCCAGCGGCCGGTAGAGATCCGGCTCGCTGTTCAAGGAAAAATAGAGGATCACGCCGGCGGCAAGGAACACCGGCACCAGCAGGAAACCGATGCCGCGGTCGAGCTCGGTCGCGGCGGCCGAGGCGACGCTTCGGCGAAGCGCGGAAAAAGAGGCGCGGCGGAACTGCCTGCGGATTCGGTCGATGGTTGCCGGCTGAAGCGGCTGCGGCGCGGCATCACCGCCCGGCGGCAAGATCTCCGTGGCCGGACGCGGCGCCGGAACCGAAACCGGCGTCGCTTCTGCAGGCGCGGTGCCTGCAAACAGCAGGCGCTCGCTAACGCCAGCCGTCGTCCCCTCGCCCTCCTCCGCACCTCGGCCACGTCCAGCCATCGGGTCTGCCCCTTGCGCCCCAGACCTCCTATGCTACATGAACGCCGACCGCGCGAAAGTCCGCGCAATCACGCACTCCTTCAGTGCCACTCTGAGAGTTTCATGTCCGACAAGGTCGTCACCCGTTTCGCCCCCTCGCCCACCGGCTACCTGCATATCGGCGGCGCGCGCACGGCGCTGTTCAATTGGCTCTACGCCAAGCACACGGGCGGCACGATGCTGCTGCGCATCGAAGACACCGATCGCGAGCGCTCTACTGAGGCGGCGACGGCCGCCATCCTCGACGGATTGACCTGGCTCGGTCTCTCATGGGATGGCGAGGCTGTATCGCAGTTCGAGCGCGCGCCGCGCCACCGCGAGGTGGCCGAGGATCTCGTGCGCCTGGGCAAGGCCTACTACAGCTACGAGACGCCGGCCGAGTTGGAGGCGATGCGCGAGGCAGCGCGGGCCAAGGGCCTGCCGCCGCGCTACAACGGGCAGTGGCGCGACCGCGACTCGTCCGAGGCGCCTCCCGGCGTCAAGGGCGCTATCCGCATCAAGGCGCCGACCGAGGGCGAGACCGTCGTGCACGACCGCGTGCAGGGCGAGGTGCGCTTCCCGAACAAGGACCTCGACGACTTCATCATCCTGCGCTCGGACGGCAACCCGACCTACATGCATGCCGTCGTCGTCGACGACCACGACATGGGCGTCACGCACATCATCCGCGGCGACGACCATCTGACCAACGCCGCGCGCCAGACCGTCATCTACAACGCCATGGGCTGGGCGGTGCCATCGATGTCGCACATCCCGCTGATTCATGGTGCCGACGGCGCCAAGCTGTCGAAGCGCCATGGCGCGCTCGGCGTCGAGGCCTATCGCGCCATGGGCTACCTGCCTGAGGCCCTGCTCAACTATCTGGCCAGGCTCGGCTGGA
This sequence comes from Mesorhizobium sp. WSM4884, assembly GCF_029625675.1. Lineage (NCBI taxonomy): Bacteria > Pseudomonadati > Pseudomonadota > Alphaproteobacteria > Hyphomicrobiales > Phyllobacteriaceae > Mesorhizobium > Mesorhizobium sp. WSM4884. The sequence continues at coordinate 339,326 of NZ_JARTVO010000004.1, read as the reverse complement.
GCCATGGCGACGACGAGGTCATGTCGATCGAGGACATGATCGCTTGGTTCGACATCGGCGACGTCAACAAGGGCGCCGCCCGCTTCGACTTCGCCAAGCTCGAGGCGCTGAACGGCGTCCACATGCGCAAGATGGACGACAAGGCTCTTCTCGACATCTTCGTCGCCACCCTGCCCTATCTCGGGGGCGGACCGGCGCTCGCGGCAAAGCTCGACGACAGGCGCAAGGCGCAGCTGCTTGCCGCCATGCCCGGCCTCAAGGAGCGTGCAAAGACGTTGGTCGAACTCGTCGATGGAGCCGCCTTCCTCTTCGCGGATCGGCCGCTGCAGCTCGACGAGAAGGCCGCCGGGTTGCTTGGCAATGACGCGCGCGCCATTCTGCGCGGTGCCCATGCCGCGCTCGCGGCGGTCGCCGGCGAATGGAACGCCGCAGCCGCGGAAGCCGCTATTCGCGACTTTGCGCGGACCGGCGGTCACAAGCTCGGCGCCGTGGCCCAACCGCTGAGAGCCGCGCTCACCGGCCGAAGCACATCGCCCGGCGTGTTCGACGTGCTTGCCGTGCTGGGACGCGACGAAAGTCTAGCGCGGATTGGAGATCAAATCGATTAGGAGCGAACTGGCCCAAGAAGATTGGCATTGAAAGGCGTGTTTCGCAGTGCAACATTAGGCCTTGGCCCAATCTGGCACGCACCCCCTTAAAATGCGGTGGCAAGTTCGCGCATTCCGGTGATTTCGACGTGTCGTTTGCAGGAATTGCCTTGCCGGCATGAGGAAACAAAAGGAGTTTGCAATGAGCGAAGCTGCGACAAAACTGGAACCGGGCGGCAAGGCGCATGAGTCGACCGCCAAGCTCGAACTCGCCGGCAAGACCCACGAATTCAAGGTGCGAAGCGGCTCGACCGGGCCTGACGTCATCGACATCGGCGCTCTCTACAGCACCACCGGCGCCTTCACCTACGATCCCGGCTTCACCTCGACGGCGAGCTGCGAGTCGGCGATCACCTTCATCGACGGCGATGCCGGCATCCTCTTGCATCGCGGCTATCCGATCGACCAGCTTGCCGAGCACGGCGACTTCCTCGAGGTCTGCTACCTCCTGCTCTACGGCGAGCTGCCGACCAAGGCGCAGAAGGACGACTTCGACTACCGCGTGACGCGCCATACCATGGTGCATGAGCAGATGTCGCGCTTCTTCACCGGCTTCCGGCGCGACGCGCACCCGATGGCAGTCATGTGCGGCGTGGTCGGCGCGCTGTCGGCCTTCTACCACGACTCGACCGACATCTCCGACCCATACCAGCGCATGGTCGCCTCGATGCGACTGATCGCCAAGATGCCGACCATCGCGGCGATGGCCTACAAATACCACATCGGCCAGCCCTTCATTTATCCGAAGAACGATCTCGGCTTCGCGGCGAACTTCCTGCATATGTGCTTTGCTGTGCCCTGCGAGGAATACAAGATCAATCCGGTGCTGGCCCGCGCCATGGAGCGCATCTTCATCCTGCATGCCGATCACGAGCAGAACGCCTCGACCTCGACGGTGCGCCTTGCCGGCTCTTCGGGCGCCAATCCGTTCGCCTGCATCGCCGCCGGCATCGCTTGCTTGTGGGGTCCGGCGCATGGCGGCGCCAACGAGGCGGCCCTCAACATGCTGGGCGAGATTGGCCACGTCGACCACATCCCGGAATTCATCGCCCGCGCCAAGGACAAGAACGACCCGTTCCGGCTGATGGGCTTTGGCCACCGCGTCTACAAGAACTACGATCCGCGCGCCAAGATCATGCAGAAGACCGCGCATGAGGTGTTGGGCGAGCTTGGCATCAAGGACGATCCGCTGCTCGACATCGCGATGGAGTTGGAGAAGATCGCGCTGACCGACGAGTACTTCATCGCCAAGAAGCTCTATCCCAACGTCGACTTCTATTCGGGCATCACGCTGAAGGCGCTGGGCTTCCCCACCACCATGTTCACCGTGCTGTTCGCCGTCGCCCGTACCGTCGGCTGGATCGCGCAGTGGAAGGAGATGATCGAGGATCCGCACCAGAAGATCGGCCGCCCGCGCCAGCTCTACACCGGCGCCACGGAACGCGACTACGTGCCGATTGCTAAGAGATAGGGAATAGTGAGTAGGCAAATAGGCAGTAGAAAGAGAGCCCCTACTGCCTACTGCCTACTGCCTACTGCCTTCCTGATACATCCCATCACGACTTCCGCCGCGATCTCGCCCGACGGCCTCTCGGTAGCCATGCGCCTTACGATCTCGGCGAAGCCCGCCTTCTGCCAGGCGCGCATGCCGGTATTGGCAAACAGCGCTTCCAACTGACGCGCCAAGTTCTCCGGCCGGACATATTGATTGTAGAATTCAGGGATCAGCGTCCGATCCGAAATCAGGTTGGGCAGCAGCGCTGACCAGGTGGTCACCAGATATCGGGAAATGAGACGCGCGATCGGATCGAGCTTGTAGCTGGAGACCATCGGAACGCCGCAAAGCGCCAGTTCCAGCGAAACGGTTCCGGACGCGATCAGAGCCGCATCGGCCTTGCCGAAGGCCTGCCATTTCCGCTCCGGATCGGTGATGATCTCAGGCTTCTCGTCCCAGCTTGCGACCGACGTTTTCACCAGATCGGCGACATGCGGCACCGTCGGCAGCAGCAGGCGCAACCGATGGCCGCGCTGGCGCAGGACCGACATGGCCTTGCCGAAAGGCTCGATCAGCCGGCGCACCTCGCCGCGGCGCGAGCCCGGTAGCACGAGCAGCGTCTTGACGCGATCCTCGGGCAGGTCGCGCGGCAGGTTCTGCGCCTTGGCGGCGCCAAGCACCCCGGGGTCCTGCGTCAGCCGGTGACCGACATAAGTGCCGGGCGGCCCGCCGAGGCGGGCAAGCGCCTTCACCTCGAAGGGCAAAATGCAGAGGATGTGGTCGACATAGGGCTTCATCGCAACCGCCCTGCCCGGCCTCCATGCCCACACGCTCGGGCACACATAATGGACGATCGGAATGGCGGGCGCGGCGGCACGCACCTTTTTGGCGACGCGCAACGAAAAATCGGGGCTGTCGATGGTGATCAGGCAGTCAGGCCGTTCCGCCGCGATGATGGCAGCCGTCTGGCTGATCCGGCGCATCAGCCGCGGCAGATCGCGCAAGACGGCACTGAAGCCCATCAGCGCGATCTCGCTGCCGTCGAAGAGCGGAGCCAGCCCCAATTCCTGCAGGTGCCGCCCGCCAATGCCGACAAGCTGGATCTTGCGGCCGGTCGTCTTCTCAAGCGCGCGCACGATGTCGGCGCCAAGCAGGTCGCCCGACTCCTCGCCGGCGACGATGGCGACCTTGAGCGGCTTCTCACCGGCCATTGGCCGGCTCCTTTGCGGCGAGACCGACGATGAACAAGCCAAGCGCATTGGCTCGCGATAATGTCGCCGGACCTTCGAGAATGAGCGAGCGGCCCGCCTCGACGGCTATGCCGGCCAGGCCGGCGGCATGTGCGGCCTCGACCGTCTGCGGGCCTATCGAAGGTAAATCGGCGCGCAATTCCTGACCTGGCTTCGCGCATTTGACGAGAACGCCGCCCGTTTTTCCGGCGAGCCGGCCATGCCCGCGCAATTCCCGTGTCCGCTCGAGCAGGCCGTTGGTGCCTTCGATGCCTTCCAGCGCGATCACCCTTCCTCCGACCGCAATCGCCGCCTGGCCAATGTCGAGCGCACCGATCGCCTTTGCCGCCGCACGGCCCGCCTCGATATCACGCCAATCCGATTGCTTTGGTCCGGCGGCTGTCAGCGTGCCTTCTGCGGCGGTCAGTTCGGGGACGATCTCATGCGCGCCGACCACCTTGATACCGCGCTTTTCGAGACCCCGCGTTAGGACCTTCAGAAGTCCGTCATCGCCGCGTGCCAGCGCGACGACGACGGACGGTACGATCGCCAGCAATCCGAGGCTGGGGCGCATGTTGCTTAGCCTTGGCCTGCGTTTGATCTCGCCGGCGAGGACCAGATGGGTGACGCGATGGCGTTTCAGCGTCGACACCAGGGAACCGATCTGCTCGAGAGCCATGGTAACGTGCTCGTATCGGCCAAGCTGTTGCTTGCGGTCAGCCTCACCTTCCATCAACAGAATGAAGGGCGAATAGCCGTGAGCTGCTAGACCGTCGGCGACTTCCACAGGCAGGCTGCCGCCGCCGGCAATGATGCCGACCCTGGAGCCCGGCGCGAGTGCAAGCCTTGTTTCGGCGGGCTCAGCCCTCGTCATCGCCGTCGTCATCGTCGCCACCCTTGAGCGGCGGGACGGCATAGTGCCGCTTGCCGCGGCTGGTGACGAAATCAATGATTTTCATGGCCGTTGGCGACGCGGCGAATTGCACCTTGGCGATTTCCACATTCTCGCCGACGGTCCGGGAGCGGTCGAAAATCGTCCTGTAAGCCTTGCGCAGCAGGTAGATTTCCGCACGCGGCAGACCGGAACGCTTCAGCCCGATGATGTTGAGGCCGCGCAGCTTGGCGCGATTGCCAACAGCGATCGCATAAGGGATGACGTCGCCGACGACGGCCGAGCAGCCGCCGATGAAGGCGTTGTCACCGACGCGGACAAACTGATGAACCGCAGTGAGACCACCGATATAGACGTTGTCGCCGATCTCGCAATGCCCGCCGAGCGTTGCCCCGTTGGCAAAAGTGGCGTTCTTGCCGACGACGCAATCGTGGGCGATGTGGGCGTAGGCAAGGAAATTGCCGTTGTCGCCCACGGTCGTCTCACCACGGCTGGAATCCGTGCCGACATGCATGGTGACGCCTTCGCGAATCGTGCAGCTCTCGCCGATGACCAGCGTGGTGCGGCCGCCCTTATGCTTGGTGTTCTGCGGCGGGCCACCCAGTATCGCCATCGGATAGACTTTGGTCGCGGCACCGATGGTGGTCGCGCCCATCACCGAGACGTGGCTGACCAGCTCGACACGGTCGCCGATCACCGCGTCGGCGCTCACATGGCAGAACGGCCCGATGCGGACGCCTTCGCCGAGCTGGGCGCCGTCTTCGACGACCGCGGAAGGATGGATTGATGTCTGAATTTTCATAAGCATTTCGAACCGTCAGCCGGCAACCATGGCCGAAATCTCGGCCTCCGCCGCCTTCTGGCCGTCCACCATGGCCTCGCAGGCGAATTTAAGCAGGTTGCCGCGCATCTTGATTTTCTTGACGTGGATCTTCAACTGGTCGCCAGGACCGACTGGCTTGCGGAATTTCGCGTTGTCGATGGTCAGGAAATAAACCAGCGACGGCTTTTCGGTGTTGAGGCTGCGGATGCAGATCGCGCCGGCCGTCTGGGCCATGGCCTCGATGATCAGCACACCCGGCATCACCGGTTGTTCAGGGAAATGGCCCTGGAAATGCGGCTCGTTGATGGTCACGTTCTTGATGCCGACGGCCGAGTCGTTGCCGTCGATATCGACGATGCGGTCGATCATCAGGAACGGATAGCGGTGCGGCAGGAGCTTCATGAGCCCCATTATGTCAACCGCTTCGAGTGTCGTCGCCACCATGTCAGCCATTTCCGTCGCCCTGCTTGCGCGTCCTGGCCAGTCTGCGCAGCATCGCGATCTCGCGCATCGCTTCCGCCATCGGCTGCGCCGGATAGCCTCCCCAGACCTCGCCCGCTGGCACGTTGCTCATGAATCCACTTCTCGCAGCAAGCTTGGCTCCCGGGCCGATGGTCAAATGATCGGCGAGGCCGACACCGCCACCCATGGTGACGTTGTCGCCGACGACGACGGAACCGGAAATACCCGAAAGCCCGGCTATAATGCAATTGCGGCCGATGCGAACGTTGTGGGCGATCTGCACCAGATTGTCGATCTTGGTGCCCTGTCCGATGACCGTGTCGGACATCGCGCCGCGATCGACGGTCGAGTTGGAGCCGATCTCGACGTCGTCCTGGATGATGACGCGGCCGATCTGCGGCACGCGCTCAGGTCCCTTGGCGCCGGCCACGAAGCCGAAGCCGTCCTGGCCGATCCTTGCGCCGCCATGAATGATGACACGGTTGCCGATCAGCGCATATTGAATGCTGGCGCCGGGGCCGACGTAACCGTCGCGGCCTATCTTGCAGGAGCGGCCGATGACGGCATGCGGTGCGATGACCGTGCCGGCGCCTATGGAAGCACCGGGACCGATCACCGCGCCTGCCTCCACGATCGCTCCGGCCTCGACATGCGCGGACGGATCGATATGCGCCACCGGCGAAACGCCGGTTTCGCCGGTCATCGGCCCTGGAGTCGAGGCTTGCGGAAAGAGCAGCCGCCCGACCATCGCGAAGGCCTGCTGCGGGCGCGGATGCACCAGCACCGCGATCCCCTGCGGGGCTCTGGCGGCAAAGTCCGCGGGGCACAGCACCGCTGCCGCCTTGAGCGCCTGCATCAAAGCGAAATTGCGCTTGCCGTCGACGAAGACCAGCGCACCATCACCGCCCTCATTGGCGGGCGCCAGCGCTTCGATGGCGATATCGGCCTGCGAGGCATCAATGAGATTGGCGCCGGTCAGATTCGCAACCTCGCCAGCCGTATACCGGCGTGAAGGCGCGAAGAACACCGGATCGGTCATTCCACAAACATTATCCAGCTAGGTCGGATCAGTCTATTCCGGGCCGTCAGACGGCCCGGAAACATCGTAACCCGCGGATTAGAAACGAGTCGCTATGCCGAAGTTGAATTCCTGCACGTCGTCGCCCGGCTGCTTCTCGACCGGGATCGCATAGTCGATGCGGATCGGGCCGAACGGCGAAGCCCACATCAGACCGACACCGACCGAAGCGCGCAAATGCATGTCAGCCGATCCCGCCTTCACCAGGCTCGGATCAAGCTTGTTGCCATAGAGCGTTGCCGCATCGGCGAAGACCGCGCCGCGCAAGCCGAAGCTTTCCGGGATAACCGGCAGCGGGAATTGAGCTTCCGCCGAAGCATTGAAATAAGTCGTGCCGCCGAGATGATCGCCGCTGTTGTCGCTGGCAATCGGGCCGATGCCGCCATAGGCGAAACCGCGGATCATGCGATCGTTGCTCTGGAAGTGGTCGAAGATACGCAGGTCGCCGTTGCCGTAGCCTGCGATATAGCCGGCGCCACCCGACACCAAGCCGACCAGGTCGAGCTGCTCGGACAAGGTCTGATAGACACTCGCACGCCCGGTCACCTTCACCCACTTAGCGTCACCGCCGAGACCCGCGACCTCGGTCGTGCCGGTGATGTAGAGACCCTCATGCGGGTTCTTCATGTCGTCGATGGTGTTGTAGACCAGACCGAGGCTGACCGAGGATTTGACCCACGGGCTCTCGGCAACGCCATCCCGGATGGCCTGCGAAATGGTGCACTTGCTCGGATCGTAGATCCCGCTGGTCAAGCAGCCATCGGCAAGCTCATACTTCTCCTGCGAGATATTGTATGCCAGCTGCGTCGAGATGCTGTCGGTGATCGGCAGGCCGAAGCGGATGGTCGCGCCGGTGACGTCCGTATCGTAGTGATTGTATTCGCGGGTCGACTTAAAGATATCGAAGCCCGCCGCGATGCGCCGGCCGAGGAAATACGGCTCGGTGAAGGAAATGGCGTAGTCGCGCGAATGCCTGCCGCCGCCGGCCGACAGCTTGATGTATTGGCCGCGGCCGAGGAAGTTGCGCTCGGTGATCGAACCTTCGATGGATGGGCCAGGCGTATCGCCACCCGTCGAATAGCCGGCGCCGATCGAGAACTCGCCGGTCGACTTCTCGACCACGTCGACGACCAGGACAACCTGGTCGGGCGCCGACCCCGGAACAGTCGAGATATCGACTTTCTCAAAGTAATCCAGCGCTTCCAGCCGCTTCTTCGCGCGCTGAATGAGAACCTGGTTGAAGGCGTCGCCTTCGCTGACATCGAATTCGCGGCGGATGACATAGTCGCGCGTGCGGTCGTTGCCGCGGATTTCGATGCGCTCGATATAGGCCTTGGTGCCCTGGTCGATGGTGTAGACGACCGAGATCGTATGGTTCTCGAAATTGCGGTCGCCGCGCGGCGTCACCTGGGCAAAGGCATAGCCCGAACCGGCGACCTTTTCGGTCAGCGCGACGATCGAGTCCTCGACGTCCTTGGCGTTATAGACGTCGCCCTTATGGGTCTCGACCACCGATTCCAGCGACTTGGAGTCGACCTCGGGGATCGTGCTCTCGACGCTGATGTCGCCAAAGGTGTAGCGCTCGCCTTCCTGCACGGTGATCGTAACCGTGTATTTGTTGGTGGCCTCATCCAACTCGCCGACGGCCGAGACGACCTGGAAGTCGGCATAGCCGTGATTGTAGTAGAAGCGGCGCAGCAATTCCTGGTCGGCGCGCAGCTTGTCCTCGTCATAGACGTCGTCGCGCAGCACGAAGGACAGCCAGGACGAACGCTTGGTGTTGATGACGTCCGACAGGCGGCGGCTGGAAAAGGCGCTGTTGCCGACGAAATTGATGGCCGCTATCTGCGTGCGCGCGCCTTCGTTGATGTTGAAGACCACGTTCACGCGATTGTCACCGAGGTCCATGATCTGGGTGGTCACGGCGGCGTCGTCGCGACCGATGCGCCGATAAGCGGCCTTGACCGCCTCGACGTCGGCATCGAGCGCCTGCTGCGAGAATGTCGCGCGCGGCTTCAGCTGGATGGCCGCCTGAAGGGCATTGTCCTTGAGCTTCTTGTTGCCCTGGAACAGGACCTGGTTGACGACCTTGTATTCGGAAACCTTGACGACCAGGGTCGAGCCGACCTGGTTGATCTGGACGTCGGAGAACAGCCCGGTGCCGAATAGAGCCTTCACGGCGCTATCGATGTCGGCGCTCGAAAAGGCCTTGCCGGGCTTGATCGAAATGTAATTGCGGATGGTTTCGGCATCGACACGCTGGTTGCCGCTGACCTCGACCCTGCTGACGACCGCGGCTTCTGCTACCGATGTGGCAACGAACTGCACTGCGAGCGCGCCTGGCAAAACCAGGGCGGCGGACAAAGCCGCCGCGGACGCGGCGCTCAGAAACTTGGATGCTGCCTTCATCGGGCTTTTGTACCTTTTTCTCGTAGTCCCCACGGCGAGAAAACCGGACGTGCGGTATTTTCCCTTACCGTATTAACCGGATTTCCCCTACACGCAAGGCTCCCGGTTAATTTGTATTTACTTAACCCTGTTGCGTGGCTTTCGTGTCACGCATATCCCCACGCATGGTAAACGGCGTCTCAATATGGCCGGGGCCGAAGCCAAATTTCTTCATGATTTCAGCACCCAAACAGATCATTCCAAAAAACGAAGCCCATAAATCCGAGCACCAGAAGGAGACCGGTCCGGTAGGCCATCTCCATCATCCGCTCCGACACGGGCCGTCTTATGACGGCCTCCACGCCGTAGAACAACAGGTGACCGCCGTCGAGAGGGGGAATCGGCAGAAGATTGAGAATCCCTATCCCGACTGACAGGAATGCAACAAGCTGCACCAGCCACTCGAAGCCGAGTTTGGCCGCCTGACCCGACATTTTTGCGATCTTGATCGGTCCGCCCAGCTGGCACTTGTCCTCGCGCCCGATAACAAACCGCTTCATGAACTGGCCGGTGCGCTCGATCACATGGCCGGTTTCCTCGACAGCTGCCGCCAGCGCGCCCGCGGGCGTGTAGGAGACCAGTCGCGGCTGCCCGAACTCGGCATTGTTGGCGACGCCGATGATCGCGACCTTGACCTTGTTGCCCAGCGCGTCCTGCTGCTCCATCGGCTCCGGCGTCGCCGTGACGGTGATTTCCTTGCCATCGCGCAGCATGGTGAAAGTGATGGCATCGCCGGCGCGACCCGAAACCAGGCGCTGAACATCGGCAAAGGTTTCCACCTTGCTGCCGTCGACCCTGACGAATCGGTCGCCGGGCTGGATCCCTGCCCGCGCGGCTGGGCTGCCAGCGGTGACTTCGGCCACGGTCGGCTCCATCACCGGACGGCCATAGAGCGAAAACAGCACCGCGAAGACGGCGATCGTCAGCAGGAAGTTGAACAGCGGCCCGGCAACGACGGTCGCTGCGCGCTTCCAGATCGGCTGGGTGTGAAAGGCGACCTCGCGCTCGGCCTCGGTCAACGATTCGATCTCCTCGGCGCTCGGCTGGCTCGAGGTCGCGTTCATGTCGCCGACGAATTTGACGTAGCCGCCAAGCGGTATGGCGCAAAGCTTCCAGCGCGTGCCGTGGCGGTCGTTGAAGCCGAAAAGCTCCGGGCCGAAACCGATGGCGAAAGCCTTCACGCCGATGCCGCACCAGCGACCGATGAGATAGTGGCCCATCTCATGCACGAACACCACGACGGTGAGCACGAACAGGAACGGCACAAGGGTGCCGAGGACAAACCCTTGGGTGCTGAAGACGGCGTGAAGAATCTCGTTCAAGTCATGCCCTCAAATTCGCCCGCGAGCGCGACACTCCGCCGCGACTGTGACATCAATCCGGGCGAATCCGTGGCGTGCCCGTTTTTCCGCCCTGCGGCGGTGCATTAGAACGGAAACAGCCCCTGCGCCGGATGATCGGCGGTGGCCGCCGAAACCCAGCCGATCAGGTACAGGGCGAAAGCCGCCGCGACAAGCCCATCGACCCTGTCCATGACGCCGCCATGACCGGGAATGAGATTGCTCGAATCCTTGCAGCCGTGTCGGCGCTTGACCCAGGATTCGAACAGGTCGCCGACCTGCGAAACGATCGAGAGCGCCAAAGCGACAAGGCCAAGCATGACGAGATTGCCGGCCCCGGTCGCGATTGCCAGCAGCAATCCGGCAACCACGCCGCCCACGGCGCCGCCGAGCGCGCCGCTCTGCGTCTTGCCGGGCGAGATCGATGGCGCGAGTTTTGGCCCGCTGACCGCCCGACCGACGAAATAGGCTGCAATGTCGGTCGCCCAGACCACCGCGAACAGGAAGAGGATGGCGATCAGCCCTGAATGGTTGTCATCGCGCAGGTAGGCGAGTGAAAGGCCCGACAACGACGCGTAGGCTAGCCCCGATGCCTCCCATTGCGCTGCTCCCCGCAGCCGCGCGGCAACAGCGGCGATAGCTGTGAGGGCTGCGACCAGAGTGAGCAGCCACAGGGCCGGCGGCCCGGCAATCAGCACTCCGACAAAGACGAGAATCAGCGCTTCCGCCAGAAAGCCGAGCCTCGCGCTGCTCTCGGCGCGCGACATGCGCGTCCATTCGTAGAATATCAGCGCCGCGATCGCCGCGCAGAACAGCCGGAACGGCAGCGCCCCCAGCCAAGTGAGCGCAAGTGTGAGGGCCGCCATCACGATGGCCGAGATGACGCGCTGCTGAAGATTGCTCATTGATGCCGGCGCTACAAAGCGACGTCGCGGGCGGCGAGCCCGCCGAAACGGCGCTCGCGGCTGGCAAAGTCCCGCAGGGCGTCGGCCAGATGCTCCCGGCTGAAGTCCGGCCAGTAGCAGGGCAGGAAAACGAGTTCGCTATAGGCGGCCTGCCACAAAAGGAAGTTCGACAGCCGGAGCTCGCCACTGGTGCGGATCACCAGGTCGGGATCGGGAATGCCCTCGGTGTCGAGCGAACCGGCAAAGCTCTCCATCGTGATGGCGTCGCTCGTCATTTCGCCTCGAGCCACTGCATCGGCGAGCTTGCGCGCGGTGCGCACGATCTCGTCGCGGCCGCCATAGTTGAAGGCGATGACCAGTGTCAGCGCCTCGTTGCCGGCGGTCAGCGATTCGGCTTCCTGCAGCAGTCCCCTGATGTCTGGTTGCAGCCCTCCCCGGTCGCCGATCACCCTCACCCGCACGCCATTCTGGTGCAGTTCGGCGAGATCGCGGCGGATGAAGAGCTTCAAAAGGCCCATCAGGTCGCTGACTTCGGATTTCGGCCGCGACCAGTTTTCGGAGGAGAAGGCGTAGACCGTCAGGTAGGAGATGCCAAGCTCGGGCGCGGCGCGCACCGTCTTGCGCAAAGCCTCGACGCCGGCGCGGTGGCCGGCAAGCCTCGGCATGCCGCGCGCCTTGGCCCAGCGTCCATTTCCGTCCATGATGATCGCGACGTGCGCGGGCGTTGCCATGGTCTCGCTTTCGAGCCGGTGAGAAACCGACCCTAAACCTGCATGATTTCAGCTTCCTTATCGGAAAGCAGGTGATCGATGGTGCTGATCATCTCGTCGGTCAGCTTCTGTACCTGGTCGGACCGATTGCGATGATCGTCCTCGCTGATCGTGCCGTCCTTTTCCGCCTTCTTGAGGAAATCCATGCCGTCGCGGCGGACATGGCGCACTGCGACGCGGGCGTTCTCGGCGTAGCCATGCGAGATCTTGACCAGTTCCTTGCGGCGCTGCTCGTTGAGTTCGGGCAGCGGAATCCTGAGATTGGTGCCGTCGACGATCGGGTTGAAGCCGAGATTGGCCTCGCGGATGGCGCGGTCGACGGCGCTGACCATCGACTTGTCCCAGACCGAGACCGAAATCATGCGCGGCTCCGGCACCGTCACATTGGCCACCTGGTTGATCGGCATCGTCGTGCCGTAGGCCTGGACCTGGACGGCGTCGAGCAGGTTGCTGGAGGCGCGGCCGGTGCGCAGCGAAGCAAGATCATGCTTGAAGGCCGCGATCGCCCCGTCCATGCGCCGCTTGAGATCGTCATATTCGCCACTCATGATCATCTCCTCGACCCGTTCGCCGGGTTCACTGCTTGTCTTCTAGTCACGTCCGAAACCGGCGATCATTTAGCCGACTCCGGCCCCGGTCAATTGTCCGCGACGATCGTGCAACGGCCGCCGCCCCTCAGAATTTCGCCGAAACCACCCTTTTCGTGGATCGAATAGACGATTATCGGAATGTTGTTTTCGCGCGCAAGTGCAATCGCGGCCGTATCCATGATCGTAAGCCCGCGTTTGATGACCTCGGCATGACTTATGCGGTCGAAGCGTACCGCGTTCGGATCCTTCTTGGGGTCGGCCGAATAGACACCGTCGACCTGGGTGCCCTTGAACAGCGCGTCGGCTCCGATCTCGGCGGCGCGAAGCGCGGCGGCCGAATCGGTGGTGAAGAACGGGTTGCCGGTGCCGCCGGCGAAGATCACCACCTTGCCCTGGTTCATGTAGGCGGTCGCCTGGCGCTGTGAAAAACTTTCGCAGAGCTCGGGCATGGCAATGGCCGAGAGCACCACGGCGTCGACGCCGATCTTGTTCAGCGAGGTGCGCAGCGCCAGCGAGTTGATGACTGTGGCCAACATGCCCATGTGGTCCCCGGTGACGCGATCGCCGCCCTTGGAGGCGACGGCCACGCCGCGGAAGATGTTGCCGCCGCCAATCACGACACCGACTTCGATGCCAAGTGCCCGCGCCTCGGCAATGTCGGCGGCGATGCGGTCGACGACCGAGACGTCGATGCCGAAATGCTGTTCTCCCATCAGCGCTTCGCCCGAAGCTTTCAGCAAGACACGTCGATAGAGGGGCTTCACCGTCATCTGGTTCCTCGAAAATCTCGGCGCGGGCAAATCTGGAGGCGAAAATTGCCCCGCTTCGCCTGGCGGCGCTGGCTGATGGTTCGACCCGATACACGAAGGGCGCGGCGATGTCACGCCGCGCCCTTGAGCAAAATCCCAGGCTTTTTCGATCAGTTGCTGCTGACGCTGACCGCCTCGCCTTCGATCAGGACCGGTGAAGAATAGCCGGACGGTTTGTCGCCAGTTGTGGCGCCGCCGGTCACCCGCCCCTGGATTTCGGGCCCGAAGTAGGAATGCGGGAACGGCGCCGGCATGCTGCTCGCCGAATCCAGCCGCTTGCGAAGCTCAGGCGTAATCGAAAAATCGAGCGCCGCGACATTGTCCTGCAATTGGGCAAGCTTCGTCGCGCCAAGGATGACCGTGGCGATACCAGGCTGCGTTGCCGCCCAGTTGAGTGCCACCTGAGCCATGCTGCGGCCGAGTTCGGCAGCCACCTTTTCGAGTTCCGCCACGATCGCCCAATTGCGTTCGGTGAATTTCTGGAACCCAGGATGCGTGGTGTTGCGGAAACCGTCCAGCCGGCCGGAATTGCCGGCCTGTGTCGGGCGGTATTTGCCGCTGAGCATCCCGCTGGCCAGCGGGCTCCAGACCATGATGCCGGCGCCATGGCGTGTGGCGAAAGGTACGAACTCATGCTCGATGCTGCGCTCGGTCAGCGAATATTCGAGCTGCAGCGCCGAGATCGGTTCATAACCGCGCAGTTCGGCGATCGCCTGCGCCCGGCCGGCATACCAGGCCGGCACGTCTGAGAGGCCGATGTGGCGCACCTTGCCCGCACGAACGAGATCGTCCAGCGTGCGCAGCACTTCCTCGGCCGGCGTCAGCCTGTCCCAGATATGCATGAGATAAAGGTCGATATAGTCGGTTCCGAGCCGCTTCAGCGACGCGTCCACCGCGCGCATGATGTTCTTGCGCCCGTTGCCGCCCGCATTCGGATTGCCGGGGTCTACATTCATCGAGAATTTGGTCGCGATCACCGCCTTGTCGCGCAAGCCGCGCTCGGCGACGAATTCGCCGAGCCAGGTTTCGGCGGTGCCGCCGGTATAGAGATCGGCGGTGTCGAAGAAATTGCCGCCGGCCTCGACGTAAGCGTCGAACATGGCGTGGGCGGTTTCCCTGTCAGCGCCCCAGCCCCATTCGGTGCCGAAGGTCATGGTGCCCAGCGCCAGCCGGCTGACGCGCAGGCCGCTGTTGCCGAGCGTGTAATAGGTCATGCTCATGATAGGCTCCAATCGTGTTTGTTGTCGGCTTATTGGCCGGGGGTCGCCTTGACCCATGGATTGCCGCGCTCATGCGTCATGCGGAAGGTGAACCCGTCGACCTTCCAGCCGGCGGCCGAGCGGGTCAGGCGATGCTCATACGTGCCCCAGACTTCCCAGAGCGGATCGCCATTGCCTTCCATCCTGTTCCAGGCATAGCCGTTGGAAAGGACGGTAGCCTTGTCGGCTTCGATGACGACCTGGTGGTTGGTGCGTAGATGCAGGCTCGTCTTGCTTCCCTTGAGATTCGCTGCCCAGGCGCCGATCAGGTCGTCGGAGGCGATGTTGGCGGCAGGCTGCCCGGAAAGGCTGCTGAAGTCGGCAGTGACACGGTCGGCGAAATAACTGCGCGCAAGCTTCCAATCCTGCGCATCGACGGCGCGGTCAATGGCGTCCGCGATTCGGATGACGGCACGCTCGTCGGCGAGCGCTTGCCAAGCGGTTGGCTCGGTTCCGCCAGCATCGACCGGCGCCAGCGCCAATCCTGCCGCGAAGGTCACATGTCTCAACGCATTCATGTCTCTTCTCCTTGAGCTGTCGGCCCGCCGCCGATGTGTCGACGGCAATGTGGGCCATCCCGCCGACATCGATAAGATTGCATTGTTCGCAAGGACCATGCGATATTATTCATGAATGGACCGGGATCTGCTCACGCATCTGCCTGTGATTGTCGCCGTGGCGAGGCGTGGCGGCTTCGCGCTGGCCGCGGCCGAGCTTGGCATGAGCCCGTCTGCCGTCAGCCATGCCGTGCGGCTGGTGGAAGAGCGCATCGGCCAGCCGCTGTTTGCGCGCACGACGCGCAGCGTCTCGCTGACCGAAGCCGGCAAGGCGCTGGTGGAGACGGCGGCCCCTGCCCTTCAGGACATCGCCGAGCGGATGGACCGCATTCGCGGCGTCAAGGGGCGGCCCTCCGGCCTGCTCCGGATCAATGCCTCCAACGTCGCGATCCCATTGGCGGTGACGCCCGTGGTCGCGGCCATGGCCGAGCGCTATCCTGATGTGACGGTCGAGGTCTTCGCCGAGCAGGGCCTTGTCGATATCGTCGGCGAGGGTTTCGACGCCGGCATCAGGCTTGGTGAGATGATCGCGCAGGACATGATCACCGTGCGGCTCACGGCGTCTTTCAAGGCCGTGATCGCCGCTTCGCCCGGCTATATCGGAAAGCACGGCCGGCCGCGCGACGTGGCCGACCTCGCGAAGCACAATTGCATCGGCTACCGGCTCGTACGCTCCGGCGGCCTCTATCGCTGGGATTTGAACGATAACGGCAAGGATGTCGCGGTCGAGACGCGCGGCACGGCTGTCGTCACCGATTCGCTTGCGGCTATCGATCTTGCGCTTGCCGGTGTCGGGCTCGCCTATGTCTTCGAGCCGCTGGTGCGCGCCGATCTCGCCGCCGGTCGCCTGGTCCAGGTGCTGCCGAAGACGGCGATCGAGGAGCCGGGCCTCTTCCTCTACTTCCCGCGCCGGGCCTCGATGGCGCCGAAGCTCAGGGCCTTTATCGACACCGCTCAAGAGATCGGCCGGGCATCCATGCGGACACCCGGCCGAGTTGCCTGAGCTCTTTAGCCTTACTTCTTGCTTCGGGCTATTTCTTGACCGCGGCCGCGACTTCCGCCGCGAAATCGGTCGTTTCCTTCTCGATGCCTTCGCCGAGTGCGAAGCGCAGGTAAGCGCTGATCTTGGCCGGAGCGCCGATCTCCTTCTCGGCATCCTTCAGTGCCTTCTCGACGGTGATGTCGGGATTGAGCACAAAGGCCTGCTTCAGAAGCACGACCTCTTCGTAGAACTTGCGCAGGCGGCCCTCGACCATTTTCTCGATGATCGCTTCCGGCTTGCCGGACTGGCGGGCCTGGTCGGAGAAGATCGCCTTCTCGCGCTCGACCAGCGCCGGGTCGACTTCCTCGGCAGTCAGCGCGACCGGGTTGGTCGCCGCGACATGCATGGCGACCCGGCGGCCGAATGCATTGGCGGCATGTTCGTTGCCGGTGGTTTCGATCGCGACCAGCACGCCGAGCTTGCCGAGGCCGTCGGCGACGGCATTGTGGACATAGGTCGCCACTGCGCCATGCGGAACGGTGAGCTTGGCCGAACGGCGGAAGCCCATGTTCTCGCCGATGGTGCCGACCGCATCCTTGATGGTGTCGGTGACCGACTTGTCGGAGCCCGGATACTTGGCCGCGGCCACCGCCTCGGTCGTGCCGTAAGCGAGCGCGACCTTGGCGACGTTGGCGACGATTTCCTGGAAGGCCGCGTTACGGGCCACGAAGTCGGTCTCGGAATTGACCTCGACGATTGCGGCTTCGCGAACGCCGGAATCGACGCCGATCAGGCCCTCCGCCGCAGTGCGGCCGGCCTTCTTGTCCGCCTTGGAGATGCCCTTCTTGCGCAGCCAGTCGACGGCCGCTTCCATGTCGCCGTTGGTTTCGTTCAACGCCGCCTTGCAGTCCATCATGCCCGCGCCGGTCAAGTCGCGGAGTTCTTTGACCTGTGCAGCCGTAATGCTCATTGTCGCCTCTTTGTTTCAAATGCGCCGACGCACCATCGGTACTCGATGATGCGCCCGGCAAAAGCGCTTTAGCGCGCCAACTTATTGGAAAGATGAAGGCCGCAACCGGCCTTCGCTTTTCAGGCTTCCGGAGCCTCGGTGGCCGGGGTGTCGAGCGCCGGCTCGACCGGAGCCTCAGCCGACGCGCCGATATCCATGCCGAGCGCGCCCTGCTGGCGCGCGATGCCGTCGATCGCAGCCTTGGCGATCAGATCGCAATAGAGCTGGATGGCGCGGGCCGCGTCGTCATTGCCGGGGATCGGGAAGTCGATCTTGTCCGGGTCGCAGTTCGAATCGATGATGGCGACGACCGGAATGCCGAGGCGCTTGGCCTCGAGGATGGCGATCGCTTCCTTGTTGGTGTCGATGACGAACATCAGGTCGGGCGTCGAGCCCATGTCCTTGATGCCGCCGAGCGCCTTGTTGAGCTTCTCGCGCTCGCGGTCGAGGTTGAGGCGCTCCTTCTTGGTGAGGCCCTGGGCCTCGCCGGCGAGCGTCTCGTCGAGCTTGCGCAGGCGCTGGATCGAGTTCGAGATCGTCTTCCAGTTGGTCAGCATGCCGCCCAGCCAACGCGAGTTGACATAGTACTGGGCCGAACGCTGCGCGGCGTCGGCGACGATGTCCGAGGCCTGGCGCTTGGTGCCGACGAACAGCACGCGGCCGCCCTTGGCAACGGTGTCGGACACCTGTTTCAGGGCCTGGTGCAGCAGCGGCACGGTCTGCGACAGGTCGATGATATGGATGTTGTTGCGGGCGCCATAGATGTAGGGCGCCATCTTCGGGTTCCAGCGGTGGGTCTGGTGGCCGAAGTGAGCACCAGCTTCCAGAAGCTGGCGCATGCTGAAATCAGGCAGAGCCATTCTTTAGTTCCTTTCCGGTTGGCCTCCACGGACACAGGCATTTCGGACTTATGTCCTGATGCCACCGGAGGTTTCAGCCGGATTTCTCCCGGGCAGACACCAAAGTCCGTGTGTGGAATGAGCGCGCATATAGAGGGGAAGTCCAACAAACGCAAGCCGGGCGTCCGAAAACGCCCACACCTGCGGCGATCCGCCCAAATCTCAGCGTTTTACCTTGCCGTTAGGTACCCGCACGCGGCGGAAGATCGCGACGATCTCCTCGCGGCTGCATTCGACGGCGCCAAGCCGCACGGCGCGGTCGCGCTCGAAGCCGGTGATATCGTAATGCGGCGCCGACGTCTTCGGCGGCCCCTGATAGGAGGAGCGCTTGACGCCGAGCTCGGCGGCGAAGCGGTGGAGTTCATCGGTATCGTCGGCAAGCAGATGGCACCAGCGATGGCCGGCCCATTTCCAGATCGCCGCATCAACATAGACAGCCATTGAACCTGCTGCACTCCAACCGACAGGGCCGGCCCGTCACAGCCACCCGGGCCAACGTCAAGTCAGCGATGATAGAAGGGATTCGGATAGGAAATGAAGCCGCCGCCGGCTTCGAGCTCGGTCACGGTCCTGGTCACGGCTTCCTGCATACGCGTGCGCAGCACGAGGAGGGCCTCGTCGACGGAACCGTCGTAGTCGTGCAACCCCAAGGGCTGGGGCACGCGGATGTGCGCGCAGCGCGGCCCCGCGGGCTGCGGGATGAAGCGGTTGATCGTGTCGCGCAACGTGCCTTTGCAATAGTCGTTGCGGATGCGCTTCAGGTGCTCGGCGATCTCTTCCTGCGTGATCGTTCGATCGGCGAAGGCCCACGAGCCGACGCGCTGGATGCGCTGGATCGTTTCCGCCAATTCCCGCACCCGTTTCTGTTCCTCGGTATCGGCCTCGCCCTCGCGCAGCCAGCGACGCGAGCGCCGCAACAGCTCGGCCAGGTCGAGGC
Organism: Mesorhizobium sp. WSM4884; assembly: GCF_029625675.1. NCBI lineage: Bacteria > Pseudomonadati > Pseudomonadota > Alphaproteobacteria > Hyphomicrobiales > Phyllobacteriaceae > Mesorhizobium > Mesorhizobium sp. WSM4884. Next base: position 320,195 of record NZ_JARTVO010000004.1, on the reverse strand, counting down.
CGGGCTCAGCCGCAACGTCGTCTCCAAGCCGCTGGCCGAGCTCCGCCAGCGCCCTTTGCTGGCGGACGGCATAGGAAGCGCCCTGCACTGCCGTCAGGCCAAAGGCCTGTTCGTCGCGGGACAACAGATCCGAATAGATGCGATAGACGCGCTCCGGCAGCGAGCCGTGTGCGGCACCTTCGATTTTCAGGCTTTTCTCGACATAGCCGCATTCCCTGGCGAGCGCCGGCTCGACATTGCCGGTGAAGGCGAGTTTCCAGATCACCGGAGCGACCCAGACCTTGAAATTCGTGTTCGTTTCGCGACCGCGCTGCAGCGCCTCGAGCCCCATCTCCACCGCGCCGGGAAGCAACGGCCCGACATAGTCGCCGTGCCAGCCGACGCCGCCCTCCGGATGAAGCAGCACGCCATGCCCCTTGAGCGCCAGTCGACCGAATGCGCCTTGGCGGCCTCGCTGTTGCCGGGGATTTGCGCGATCAGATTGTTGGCCAGCCAGAATTTCTGCATCAGCCGGCCGAGCCCGTTGACCACGCCATGTGTCGCCCAGGAAGCCGCAAGCGGGCTGACGCGCGAGACGATCTCCTTGTCGATCATCCAGTCGGTGAAGAATTCCGGATGGTTGGGCGTGATGAACGTCGCCTGGCCCTCGCCGCAGCAGGCCTGCAGCCTTTGCTGGTCGGCGGCGGGAAAGTCGATGTGGCGGACATTGGCGACACCGCGCAAGCCGGCGACCCGGTTGAACGGCAACAGGTCGCGGAAACCTGGAACCCCGCGCAGCATGACGATGCGATTGACGACCGTCATCATGTTGATCAGCGCCGGATTGGGTCGCGGCGCCACGAACACGTCGATCCTGCCCAAGCCTTCTCCCCCAACTGCCGTCAGGAAAGCTGGGACTGGATTACGGCGCCTTCAAGTCGGGCCGTTCGGCAGCCTTGTTCGTGGTTAACCCGCGGCTATTTCGAAGCCGGGCAGGGCTTGGTCTGATCGAACAGCGACAGGTTGACCAGTTTGCCGGTCATCGAGAAGTCGCCATAGTCCATGACGAGATCGCGCGTGATGCCGTTCTCATGCAGCTTGAAACTGATCCGGTACTCCGGCACTTCCTCGCCGCTTTTGTCGGTGTCGTCGAAATAGGCGATGTCGACAGGCCAGTATTTGTCGGTGGCGAGCTTGGCGAGCGCCGGCGCTTCCGGGTCCGACTTGTCGGCGTCGGTCTTCTTGCCGACGACGACCGTGGTCGTCATCACCTTGTTGGCGTCCTCGGAGCCGTCGAACAGATTGGTCTGGTAGAAGTTCTCGCCCTTTTCGGCCTTGCCGATCAGCTCGACGAGATGCTGGGTGGGGAACTGCGTGGCGGCGAGTTCGAGCGTGTTCTTCTCGGGCTTGTCGATGTCAACCTTTAGGCCCTTCGGCTCCCTTGTCGCCATGCCTTTGACCTCCTTGTCGAGGTTCTGGTCGACGAAGGACTTCGTCACAAAGGAGAAGGTCTTGCCTTCGGCGTCCTCGAACGTCGTCGTCTGCTGGTCGGTCAGCCTGGTGTTGTCGCTGGTCACGATCTGGGTGACGAAACGGAACTTCACCGTATAGCCCTCGCAAGGAGAGCCGTTGAACTCATACACCATGCGGCCGGAAATGCCGGTGATGCCCGAGCGGTCGGACGCCTTGTTGAGGGTAAGGTCGTAGACGGCGCGGTGCGCCTGCAGCGCGGGCACGGCAAAGGCCGGAGCCATCGGGATGACCGTCGACAGCAAGGCGGCGGAAAGGAAAAGGCGCGTCACGCGCATGAAGTGCTCCGATCGTCGCGACCGATGGCAGGCCGCAGGGAAAGATGGTCCAGCTTAAAAAAAGTCATGGCGGAAGCGAGGCAAAAATAGCAATTTCGGCCCAGCCAACGCGGCGCCTTCCAGCAATAGGGAAAACCAATGAGCGAAACAATCGAAAAGCGGCTAAGCGATCTCGGCGTCACTCTTCCGGCCGCCGCGGCCCCCGCCGCAAACTACGTGCCCTACTGCCGTACCGGCAACACGCTCTTCACCGCCGGCCAGCTTCCGCTGAAGGACGGCAAGCTGCAGGCCAGCGGGCTGCTTGGCCGCGACATCGATACCGCCGCGGGCAAGGAAGGCGCGAAATTCTGCGCCATCAACATCCTGGCGCAGGCCAAGGCAGCACTCGGCGACCTCGAGAAAATCCGCCGGCTGGTCAAGATCACCGTCTTCGTCGCGTCGGCGCCGGATTTCGTCGAGCAGCATCTGGTCGCCAACGGCGCGTCCGATTTCCTGGTCGCAGTCCTCGGCGAACGCGGCAAGCATGCCCGCTCCGCCGTCGGCACCGCTTCGCTGCCACTCAATGCCGCGGTGGAAATCGAAGCGATTTTCGAAGTCGAGTGAACGAGTCTGACATGACCGATCTTTCCTGGCTCATTGCCCGCCCCGTCGCGCATCGCGGCTTCCACGACATGAACAAGACGCGCTGGGAGAACACGCTTTCGGCCTTCGCGGCGGCGGCTGAGCGCGGCTATGCGATCGAATGCGACGTGCATATCTCGTCTGACGGCGTTCCCGTCATCATCCACGACGGCGACCTGAAGCGCCTGACCGGCGAGGACGGCTTCGTCTGGCAGCGCACCGCGGCCGAGCTCACCACGCTCAAGGTGGGCGGCACGAAGGATCATGTGCCGACGTTGCAGGAGGCGCTCGACCTGATCGACGGTCGGGTACCGCTTGTGGTCGAGCTGAAAGGTGTTCCCGGCCACGACAAGGGATTGGTGGCGAGTGTCGGCAGACTGCTCAAGCGCTACAAGGGCAAGGTGGCGATCATGTCGTTCGATCATTGGCTGATCCGCGACTTCGCCAAGGACGCGCCGGACATTCCCGGCGGGCTGACCGCTTACGGCAAGGACAACCAGCTGATCGAGGCGCATTTCGCCATGCTGGCGCACAGCCTCGCCTTTACGTCCTACGCCGCCGGCGACCTGCCCAACCCGTTCGTCAGCTTCGTGCGCGAAAAGCTCAAGATGCCCGTCATCACCTGGACCGTGCACGACCAGCCGGCGGTCGACCTCACCTTCAAATATGCCGACCAGATGACCTTCGAGGGGTTTGAACCTGATCTCGTCAAGGTCGCCTAGAGCCGGATGATTTCAGGTCGAACGACCTGAAATCTGATCCGCTCAAACAAACTAAAGAGAGAGCATGATGTCGTCCGAACCGAAGGTCAGCGAAGCAAAAAACCGTTTCGTGCTTTTCGGCATCGTGCTCTGAGGCGGTGCCTGAAACGTGACTTGTAGCGGTCCGGATGACGCTTAAATAAGCCCCATGGATCAGGGTGACGACGACGATGGACGGACGGCGAACGCGGACTATGCGGTCCGCGTAGCGGCGGGCATAGGCGCGTTCACCTGCGAGGAATGGAATGGCTTCGCCGGAACCACCCGCGGCGACAAAGAAAACGGTTACAACCCACTCGTTTCATTCGCCTTTCTGAGCGCACTCGAGGACTCCGGCTGCGCCGTGCGGCGCACCGGCTGGCAAGGCCATCACCTCAGGCTCGAGACGGCGCAAGGCAAGCTGCTCGGCGCTGTGCCCTGCTATCTCAAGTCGCACAGCCAGGGCGAATATGTCTTCGACCATGGCTGGTCGGATGCGTTCGAGCGCGCCGGCGGACGCTATTATCCCAAGCTGCAATGCTCGGTGCCGTTCACGCCGGTCACAGGCCCTCGCCTGCTGGTTAGCAAAGGCGAGGACGAAGGCGCGGTGAAGGCCGGCCTCGCCGCCGGCTTGAAACTGGTGACCGACAAGCTTGGCGTGTCTTCCGCGCATGTCACCTTCGCGGCCGAGCCCGACATCGCGAGGCTGGAAGCGGCGGGCTTCCTGCACCGGACCGACCAGCAGTTCCATTTCTTCAACGAAGGCTTTTCGAGCTATGACGACTTCCTCGCCACGCTTGCCTCACGCAAGCGCAAGGCGATGAAGAAGGAGCGTCGCGAGGCGGTGGCGGACGGCATCTCGATCGACTGGCTGACCGGCAAGGACATCACCGAACGCGCTTGGGACGATTTCTTCGCCTTCTACATGGATACCGGTGGCAGGAAATGGGGCCGGCCCTATCTCAACCGCCAGTTCTTCTCGCTGATCGGCGAGCGCATGGCCGACGACATCCTTCTGGTGATGGCCAAGCGCAACGGCCGCTATATCGCCGGCGCCATCAACTTCATCGGCTCGGACGCGCTCTACGGCCGCAACTGGGGCTGCATCGAGGATCACCCCTTCCTGCATTTTGAGGTCTGCTACCACCAGGCGATCGACTTCGCGATCGAGCGTAAGCTGAAGGTGGTGGAGGCTGGCGCGCAAGGCGAGCACAAGCTGGCGCGCGGCTATCAGCCGGTGACCATGCATTCGGCGCACTACATTGCGCATCCTGGCCTGCGCAACGCGGTCGCCGACTATCTACGCCGCGAGCGGCGCGAAGTGGAGCGGATGGGCGAGTATCTCGAAGAGCACACGCCGTTCCGCAAGGATCTCAAGGAATAGCTCCGCGCGCTACGCCCCGGTCATTGCGGCTTTCTGGCCGCGATCGGGACGAGGAACGAAAAGCAGGCGACCAGGAAGAACACGCCGCCTGCGAGCGCCAGCAGATCGCCCGCGCGCCATGCCGCAGCGATGAAGAACAGCGCCGACACGATGAACAAAAGCCAGCCGGCAACGATCCACTTCATGGCTGCTCCATCTTGACGCTACCCTGTCCGGCGACAAACATCGCCGATCATCAAATAGCGAGGCATCATGACCGTCTACGACACGAACAACATTTTCGCAAAAATACTGCGCGGCGAAATCCCCTCGCATCGCATCTATGAGGACGATGCGGTCGTTGCCTTCATGGACGTGATGCCGCAAGGGGTCGGCCACACGCTGGTGGTGCCGAAGGCTCCGTCACGCAACATCCTCGACGCCGATCCGGCGACGTTCGGGCCGCTGTTTGCCGTAGTGCAGAAAGTGGCGGTGGCTGTGAAAAAGGCCTTCAACGCCGACGGCGTCACCGTGATGCAGTTCAACGAGCCGGCTTCGGGGCAGACCGTCTACCACCTCCATGTCCACGTCATTCCGCGCTTCGATGGCGTGCCATTGAAGCCGCATTCCGGGCAGATGGAGAAGCCGGAGGTGCTGGCTGAGAACGCCGGCAAGATCCGGGCGGCGCTCGCAGACTGACGAAAGCCCAGGCTCAGCCGGCCCGCAATTGCGCCAGCGTCGGGAAGGCGGTGGGCTCCGGTCCGTCGACGAGCCGCTGCCGGATGGTGTCCGCGCACTCAGCCGGGCTCAGCCGCGACGTATCGACTTCCAGGTCGTAGATGCCGGGCTTATGCACCTCTTCCTGCCACAGGCGCACGGGCCGCGGTAACGGATCCTCGTCCGAACTGGTCACATATGTTCCATCAGCCGAACTGGCGGCGCGCCGTTGCAGGATCACTTCGATCGGGCAGCGGACGCCGACGAACAGCGCCGGCAGGCCGGCCAGACGCCTGGCGCAATCGGGAAGGATGTCGAGCGGCCTCGAATAGGCGTCGTGGTGACCGACATCGCTGACGACATTCAGCCCAAGCCGGCTGTGTGCCGCGATTGAGTCGTAAAGACCGGCATAGAGGGACGGCATGACGGCCTCGAGGTCGGGGCGCTCGCCGCCGGGGCGCAGGCCGATACCGGGACGCAGTCGCGGCGGCGTAACCCGAACGTAGGCGTCGACGCCAAGATTGATCCAAACGCCATCGAAGATTTCCTGAATGACGGCGGCGACGCTCGACTTTCCTGAGCGCGGCGGACCGTTGAGAATGATGATTTGTCCAGCAGCCAATGCTGACCCCTCTGACGAAAAAAGCCCCGTTGCCGGGGCTTTTTTTGATTTCCGGGCCGATCAGCCCTTGCGGGGAAGTTGCGGGACAAGGCTGCGCTTGCCGCCGTCCTTGCCCTTCGGGTCCGGCTTCTGCGCCGCCGCCTTCTTGGCTGCCGGCTTTCTCGCCGCCGCTTTCCTCGGCTTCGGCGCGTCCTCGGGCTCTTCCTTCTTCGGCTTCACCGGCGCTTCGTCGGCGAGCGACTCGAGCTTCAGGCCGGTCTCGCCGGTCTCCTTCTTCTCGACGGTGACGCGCACCGTGCCGCCCTTCTTCAGCTTGCCGAACAGCACTTCGTCCGCCAGCGGCTTCTTGATGTGCTCCTGGATGACGCGGCCGAGCGGGCGCGCGCCCATGCGTTCGTCATAGCCCTTGTCGGCCAGCCAGGCGATCGCTTCGGGCGACAGGTCGAAGGTGACGCCACGCTCGGAAAGCTGGGCCTCCAACTGCATGACGAACTTCTGCACCACCTGATGAATGACCGGCACCGGCAGCGAACCGAACGGAATGATCGCGTCGAGCCGGTTGCGGAACTCCGGCGTGAACAGCCGGTTGATCGCCTCGACGTCGTCGCCCTCGCGCTTCGTCGAGCCGAAGCCGATCGCCGCGCGCTGAGCGTCCGACGCGCCCGCATTGGTCGTCATGATCAGGATGACGTTGCGGAAGTCGATCTGCTTGCCGTTGTGGTCGGTCAGCTTGCCGTGATCCATCACCTGCAACAGGATGTTGAACAGGTCCGGATGCGCCTTCTCGACCTCGTCGAGCAACAGCACGCAATGCGGATGCTGGTCGACGCCGTCGGTCAGAAGACCGCCCTGGTCGAAGCCGACATAGCCGGGAGGTGCACCGATCAGCCGCGAGACGGTGTGGCGTTCCATATATTCCGACATGTCGAAGCGGATGAGCTCGACGCCGAGCGAGGCCGCAAGCTGCTTGGCGACTTCGGTCTTGCCGACGCCGGTCGGACCCGAGAACAGGTAGGAGCCGATCGGCTTCTCCGGCTCGCGCAGGCCGGCGCGCGCCAGCTTGATCGCCGAAGTCAGCGCGGTGATCGCGGTGTCCTGGCCGTAGACGACGCGCTTCAGCTCGACATCGAGACCCTGCAGCACCTTCTCGTCGTCGGCCGAAACCGTCTTCGGCGGAATGCGAGCCATGGTGGCGATCGTCGCCTCGATTTCCTTGATGCCGATCGTCTTCTTGCGCTTGGCCTCAGGCACCAGCATCTGCGAGGCGCCGGTCTCGTCGATCACGTCGATCGCCTTGTCCGGCAGCTTGCGGTCGTTGATGTAGCGGGCCGAGAGCTCGACCGAGGCCTTGATCGCCTCGCTCGTGTAGCGGACCTTATGGAACTCCTCGAAATAAGGCTTGAGGCCCTTCATGATCTCGATGGCGTCCTCGATGGTCGGCTCGTTAACGTCGATCTTCTGGAAGCGCCGCACCAAGGCGCGGTCCTTTTCGAAGAACTGGCGGAACTCCTTGTAGGTGGTCGAGCCGATGCAGCGGATGGCGCCGGACGACAGCGCTGGCTTCAACAGGTTCGATGCATCCATGGCGCCGCCCGACGTGGCCCCTGCCCCGATCACGGTGTGGATCTCGTCGATGAACAGCACTGCGCCGGGATAGTCCTCGAGCTCCTTGACGACCTGCTTCAGCCGCTCCTCGAAGTCGCCGCGATAGCGGGTGCCGGCCAGGAGAGTGCCCATGTCGAGCGCGAAGATGGTGGCGTCCTGCAGCACCTCGGGCACGTCGCCTTCGACGATACGTTTGGCGAGGCCTTCGGCGATGGCCGTCTTGCCGACGCCGGGGTCACCGACATAGAGCGGGTTGTTCTTGGAGCGGCGGCACAGCACCTGGATGGTGCGGTTGATCTCGCTCTCGCGGCCGATCAGCGGATCGATCTTGCCGGCCTTGGCCTTGTTGTTGAGGTTGATGCAGTAGGCCGTCAGCGCGTCCTGCGGCTTCTTCTTGCCGCCGTCCTCCTGCGGCTCGGCGCCGTTCTGGCCGCCCTGCTCGTCCTCGGCGCCGCGCGGCGTGCGCGACTCCGAAGCGCCGGGGCGCTTGGCGATGCCGTGCGAGATGTAGTTGACCGCATCGTAGCGGGTCATCTGCTGTTCCTGCAGGAAATAGGCGGCATGGCTCTCGCGCTCGGCGAAGATGGCGACGAGCACGTTGGCGCCGGACACTTCCTCGCGGCCGGATGACTGCACGTGGATAACGGCGCGCTGGATGACGCGCTGGAACCCGGCGGTCGGCTTGGAATCCTCGTCGTAACCGGTGACGAGGTTGTCGAGCTCGGTGTCGATATAGGTGAGAACGGTATGCTTGAGCTCGTCGAGATCGACGTTGCAGGCGCGCATGACGGCGGCCGCCTCGGTGTCGTCGATCAGCGCGAGCAGCAGGTGTTCGAGCGTTGCATACTCATGGTGTCGTTCGTTGGCGAATGTCAGCGCCTGATGTAGCGCCTTTTCCAGGCCTTGGGAGAAAGCCGGCATGTTACCTCACTTCTTCTCCATCACGCATTGCAGCGGATGCTGATTCTGTCGGGCGAAATCCATGACCTGAGACACTTTGGTCTCGGCCACCTCGAATGTGTAGACCCCGCACTCGCCCACTCCATGATTATGAACATGCAGCATGATGCGTGTGGCGGCCTCGCGGTCCTTCTGGAAAAAACGCTCCAGGACGTGGACCACGAACTCCATCGGAGTGTAGTCGTCGTTGAGGATGAGGACCCTGTAGAGGCTGGGCTTCTTGGTCTTGGTTTTGGTGCGCGTGATGACCGCTGTGCCGCGACCGGGATCGTTGCGGTCGCCGTCACCTTGCATTCGCACCACGTCTGCCGTGGCAGTCAAACCGATCGTCACGTAGTCCTGCCTTTTCGAATCCTCGTGCGAGTTCAACATGTAGGTCTTCGATGGCCGATTTTAAGCCCTTCTGTTTAGCTGACAATATGGCTAGGTGGGCAAACTTCAGCGATTTTCTCAATCGTGAATGCGGCAGGGCTCGGGCGGTTGCAGCCGCGCATGAAAAAACCCGGCCGCGCTTCCGCGACCGGGTCCTTCCTGCGGGCCCGCAGGCCGTGTCAGATGTGATCCGACGAAATTACTTCGCCTTGGCGACGACCGATTCGAACGGCTTATAGGCTTCCTTGGCGAGCTCGGCATAAAGATTGCCGATCTTGCTGGCCTCGGCCACGAAGCTCTCGTAGCTCTGCTTGGCGTAGTCGGTCTGGATCTCGATAGCCTTCTCGATCGACTTGGCCGAGAACAGCTTCTCGAAGGCGGCGCTGCCGGCCTCGAAGCTCTTCTTCGTGTATTCGCCGGCTTCGGTGGCGATCGCCTGCGCACCCTTGGTGAGCGAGGCAAAGCTCTTCAGCCCGGTGTCGGCAAACTCCTTGCCGTATTTCGTGAAGTCCTCATAGGTCTGGGTCATTTCACACTTCCCTTGGTTGAAACGCCCTTTAGCCCCGGGCGCCCTTGTGCAATGCATCGAATGTATTGTGCGCTGCACAAAAAGTCAAGATTCCCTTGAGCCGCAAGGGTCAGAGAGGCGGCAACGGCTAAAATTCGAATAAACAGAGGCTCAAATCGCCGGAAAATGGTGAACGCCGCGGTTACCATAAACGGATTGGTAACGCTGCCCGCGATAGCTTGGCCGGAAGCGGGGCAGGCACTCCCTCAGCCGCCTCCGGGGCAACGAAAATTCAGGGTAGTAGCGGTGCGTCAGGCGTTGTCGGGCTTCGTCTCGAAATCTTCATTCTCCTTCAAGGCAATCATGGTCGCCGCGCTCGCGGTGACGATTGTCGCCGCCGATGTCGCATCGGCTCTCGCCGCGAAATCCGCGGCCATCGTCGTCGACGCCAAGACCGGCAGGGTGCTCTATTCCGCCGACGCCAACGGGCGGCGCTATCCCGCTTCGCTCACCAAGATGATGACGCTCTACCTCACCTTCGAGGCATTGGCGAAAGGCAGGATCAGCAAGAACACGCCAGTGCCGTACTCGGCCCATGCGGCGGCAGAGCCGCCGACCAAGCTCGGCGTGCGCGCCGGCGGTTCGGTTCCGGTCGAGACCGCGATCCTGTCGATGGTGACGAAGTCGGCGAACGACTCGGCGACCGCTCTCGGCGAGTTGCTGGGCGGCAGCGAAGACAATTTCGCCCGCATGATGACGGCCAAGGCGCGCCAGCTCGGCATGAATGGCACCGTCTTCCGCAACGCCAACGGCCTGCCCGATCCCGGTCAGTTCACCACGGCGCACGACATGGCCATGCTCGGCATTGCGCTCCGCGAGCACTTCCCGCAATATTATGGATATTTCTCTCAGCGCTCGTTCCTTTACGGCCGCCAGCGCATCAACGGCCACAATCGCCTGCTCGGCCGCATCAAGGGCGTCGACGGGATCAAGACCGGCTACACGCGCGCTTCGGGCTACAACCTGGTTTCCTCCGTCGCCGATGGCGATCGCCGCCTCGTCGCCGTGGTGATGGGCGGCGCTTCCGGCCGCAGCCGCGACAACCAGATGGCCTCGCTGATCAACACCTACCTGCCGCGCGCCTCGACCCGCGGCGGCGGCAATCTGATCGCCAAGGCCGGCGACAATCCGATCAAGGCCCTGGTAAAGGTCCTTCTGCCGAAACATGACGCGCCGACCCCGGATGAAAAACCGGCCGTCGACGACACCGAAGTCGCGTCGGCCGACGACAATGCGGCTGACGACAGCACCCCGATCGCCGAGCAGACCAAGCCGGTGATCCAGGTCAGGAAGGTGAAGACGGTTGCCGTGGCCGCCATGGCTCAGGCCCCTGCGCCTCAGGAAACCGCGTCGCAGACCGAGACCGCATCCCAGGCCGTTGCCGCCTACGCCGAGCCGGCTCCGGCCCCCGCGCCGTCCGTCGATCCGGTCAAGACCTCGTCAGTGCCGTCGGGATGGGTGGTGCAGGTCGCCTCCTCGCCCACGCAGTCCGGGGCCAAGGCCCTGCTCGACAAGACGAGCAAGCAGGCGCCGAAGGTTCTTGCAGACGCTGAGGGCTTCACGGTCGCGTTCGACAAGGACGGCGTCACCTACTACCGCGCCCGTTTCGGCGGATTCGGGTCGAAGGACGCCGCCTGGAAGGCCTGCGATGCCCTGAAGCGAAAGAAAATCTCGTGCTACGCCGTCCAGCAATAGGCGGCTTTTGAACCTCCCGGGAAAGTTCCGCGTCGAAGGAGACTAGTCGTGATTGGAGAGCAAGACGTCCTTGGCTTCATTGATCCGCGCCGCCAGGACAGACGTGCCGCCGACATCGGCGTTCAGGCGCTGCATCAGGCGGCGATGCGCCTTGCGGATATCCGCCGCGGCAGCCCCCGCTTCAAGACCAAGGATCTTGTAGGCCTCCTCCTTAGTCATGGCGCCCGCACCTGGCGCAACACCCAGCCCTTCGCCACTGTCCGGCTGCGTGTCCTTGCGCCAGATGGGAAAACGGCCGTCAAGATATGTCTCTAAGAGCTGGCGGCTCTCCGGATCGGGCCGCAGCTCGGCATGAAGTTGCTGCAGGTCCGCAATTCCCATCGCGCCAAGCATCTTACCTTCATAGTGGCCGGCGAGAACCAGGCCCTCGAGCCTGCCGCTGTCGTGGTCGAGATCCATTTCGAGAGCTGCGGTGCGCACGGTCGAGCGTTTGGCCGCCACAGGTTTGGCGAGCGGCCGCTTCGATCGCATCCATGCATACCAGCCGACCGCCGCAATCAGGAGTAGCCCGCCGATGCCGCTGCGGCCGACCACGAGCATCGCGGTGCCGATCAGCCCCAACAGCGCAGGTCCAAGTGTTCTGAGATTGTCTGCCATCGTGGCGGCATCGGCGCGCACGAAGAAAATGGCGGCGCCGAAAAGCACCAGCAGCAGTGCCGCCAACGCGAGAATCACGCCCATCGGTTTGCATCGTCCGGATGATTGCGTCTCTAATCAGGATGGGGCGCAGTCGCCATGCTTGCAAGTCCCACATTGGACGAGCAGCGAGGCCAGCCGCCAAGTGACAGTGCGGTGCTGGGTTAGAGCAGGCCGAGCTCTGCAAGCTCCATGCGCAGTTTCGGCGGCATCTCGGCCAGTGCGGCCTTGCCCTTGCCGAGATCGGCCGGAGCGTCGGAAGGCTTGAGATAGCGCCAGCCCTGGAAGGCGCGGCGCGGCTGCCAGTCGGTGCGCACCACTTCGGGATCGAGGACCAGATGGCAGCGGCCGATGCCATCGCCATCAACGAAAGGCCGGATCTCAGTGATCAACTGCCGGCACTGTACGTTGCCCTTGATCACCCAGTAGAGCGACCCACCGTCAGTGATCTCCTCGCCCCGCGTCGGCACCATGCGCGTCGTGTGCCAGTGCTCGGCCGGCTCGCCGGCGCGGCGCCGCTCGTCGATACGGAAGGCGATCCACTCTTCCAGATCCTCGACGCTGTCGCAGCCGACACAGAGCTTGACGAGATTGAGAGACATGCCGGCAATCTAGCGACTGCCACCAAGGCGTTCAACGCCGAGCGACGTTATGCACAGGCCGCAGTCTATGCGATCATGAGGCCAGAGCGGCCGTTTCGATCGCTTGGGCAACCCACTCGTTGAGGCTTTTGTTCTCCGATGCGGCAGCGACAACGGCGGCTTCGTGAGTGGCCGGATCAAGCCGGACGTTGAAGCGGCCAGAAAATTCTCGAAAAGGCTTGATGCCTTTCTCGCGGCACATATCGAGGAAAACTTTCAACGACGCTGCGCCCTCCGCATAGAGTTGTTCGACATTCGCAGCGTAAAAATCGGCGTCGCCGGCCAGACCCAGGAATTCGCCCCTCAGCATTCCAAGCTCCGGGTCGAAGAATACCGATGCCTTGTGGCCGTCGATCTCAATGATGTTTTTCATGGTCTCACTCGATGGCTCTCCAGCCATTTTCCGTCCTCAGCACTCGACGACGTTGACCGCCAGCCCGCCGAGGCTGGTTTCCTTGTATTTCTCGTTCATGTCGAGGCCGGTCTGGCGCATGGTTTCGATCGCCGCGTCGAGCGGCACGAAATGCGTGCCGTCGCCCTTGATGGCGAGCGAGGCCGCGGTGACCGCCTTCACCGCGCCGAGGGCATTGCGCTCGATGCACGGCACCTGCACGAGGCCGCCGACCGGATCGCAGGTCATGCCGAGATGATGTTCGAGCGCGATCTCGGCGGCGTTCTCGACCTGCTCTGGCGTGCCGCCCATGACGGCGCAAAGGCCGGCGGCCGCCATTGCCGAAGCAGAGCCTACCTCGCCCTGGCAGCCGACCTCGGCGCCGGAAATCGACGCATTGGACTTGATGATGCCGCCGACGGCGGCCGCCGTCAGCAGGAAGTCGCGGATGCTAGGCTGATCGGCTTCGGGATGGAAATGCAGCCAGTAGCGTAAGACCGCCGGCAGCGTGCCGGCAGCACCGTTGGTCGGCGCGGTCACCACGCGTCCGCCGGCAGCGTTCTCCTCGTTGACAGCCATGGCATAGATCGACAGCCAGTCATTGGCGAGCAAGGGGTTGGGCCGGTTTTGCTGCCACTGCTCCTGCAGCTTATCGTGCAGCTGGCGCGCGCGGCGGCGCACCTTCAATCCGCCCGGCATGACGCCGTCCTGCGACAGGCCGCGATCGATGCAGCCCTTCATGGCGCTCCAGATCGCGTCGAGGCCGGCGTCGAGCTCATCGCGCGACATGTGCTTTTCCTCATTGGCGCGCTTCATCTCGGCGATCGAAAGCCCGCTCTTGGCGGCCATCGTCAGCATCTCGACGGCGTTTTTGAACGGATACGGCACTTTCTTGCCTTCCGTCGTCACCGAGCCCTTGGCCTTCATGCGCTGCAATTCTTCCTCGGAGACGACGAAGCCGCCGCCGATCGAATAATAGATGCGCTTGAGCAGGAGCCGGTCGGAGGCGTCGTAGGCGTAAAAGGCCATGCCGTTGGCGTGGCCGGTCAGCGGCGTCTTGCGGTCGAGCACAAGGTCCTTGGCCGGGTCGAAGCGATAGGACGGATGTCCAGGCGGCGAAATCCGCTTGTCCGCTCCGATGCCGGTAACGATACCATCAGCCTCGTCCGGATCGACCGTCTGAGGCGTCTCGCCGGCAAGGCCGAGGATGACGGCGCGGTCGGAGCCATGGCCGATTCCCGTGTAAGCGAGCGAGCCGTGCAGGCTGGCGCCGATGCGATCGGCCTTGACGCCCGCGGGGCGCGGCCAGTCGTCGGCGAGGATCTCGTCCAGGAAGCGGCGCGCGGCCGTCATCGGCCCCATCGTGTGCGAGCTCGATGGACCGATGCCGATCTTGAACAGGTCGAAAACCGAAAGGAACACGCGCCGTTGTCTCCTGGGGCCGCTTGAAAACTACATATAGGAATTCCTGCGATGTTTCCGCTGTTTTGCGTGCCGCGTCGCCGCGTCTGCCGACCTTGTCTGCTCCGGCAGCGACATCCTCCGACGCTTGCCTCCGCCCGTCGAAGTGCCCGCCGGGCTTGTGGTAGAAGAATGCATGGGCGATTCCATTCATCTTTCCGCCGCCGATGTGGCGGCGCTGACTTTCTTCCTGGTCGTCTGGGTGCTGCACACGCTGGCCTCGGACGGCAAGCTGATCAGCCGCGTGTCGCTGACGACCGCGATGAACGCCCAACGCGAGGCCTGGATGCGCAACATGGCCGAGCGCGAGGTGCGCATCGTCGACACCGCGATCATGAACGGCCTGCAGCAAGGCACCGCCTTCTTTGCTTCGAGCTCGCTGATCGCGCTTGGCGGCTGCTTCGCCCTGCTCGGCGCATCCGACCGCGTGCTCCAGGTGCTGGCCGACCTGCCGTTCGGCGCGGCTTCGTCGCGCGAGGCCTTCCAGACCAAGGTGTTCGGCCTGGTGCTGATCCTTGCCTTCGCCTTCTTCAAGTTCGGCTGGGCCTACCGGCTTTTCAACTACTGCTCGATCCTCATCGGCGCCGTGCCGATCCCGCATGGCGAGGCCTCGCGCAATCCCGTCAGCGAGACGGCGGTGTGGCGCGCGACACGCATGAACGTGCTTGCCGGCAAGCACTTCAATTCCGGCCTGCGCGCCGTCTTCTTCTCGATCGGCTATCTCGGCTGGTTCGTCGACCCGGTGGTGTTCGTGCTGTCGACGCTGGTGCTGCTTGCGGTGCTGGTGCGGCGCCAGTTCTTCTCGGCCGCGAGGCAAGCCGTGCTCGGTCAGCCGCCCGGCGCCGGGAAAGGCCGGTCGATGCGGCCCGACAGCCAATAGGCGAAGAGCCCGATCCATTCGCGAATTGCCATCGTGGTCGCCTGCAGCGCGTCGGCCGGATTGTCGCGATAGAGACCGATGCCTTCACGGCCTGAGGTGCGGTAGTCAACCGGCCAGGGAATGGTTGGAAAACCTGCCTTGTCGAAGAGAGCCTCGGCGCGGGGCATGTGGAAGGCGGACGTTACCAGCAGCCATGTCTCGCCCGGCTTCGGGTCGACCAGCCTGCGGGTGAAGACCGCATTCTCATAGGTGTTGCGCGACTTGTTCTCGAGAACCAGGCGATCGGGCGCGACACCCAACGCGCCGAGCAGGCGCGGTGCGGTATCGGCATCACCCTCGCCGTCGAGGAAAAGCTCGCCATTGCCGCCCGAGACGACCACTTTCGCTTGCGGAAAGCGGCGGGCGAGGATCGCGGTCTCGACCATGCGGTCGCCGCCGCTGTTCAGCTCGTAACCGCCGCGCGCGAGGTTGATGGCGCCCTCGAAGCCGCCGCCGAGCACGACGATGCCGTCGACTCTGGCCGGCAGCGGCGGCTTGGGGAAGCGCTCTTCCAATGGATTGAGCATCATCGCGCCCAGCGAGGTCCAGGCCGAAAGGGCGAGGATCAGGAAGGCGAGCACGCTGCCGGTGGCAGCCAGCCGACGGCGGCCGAAGAGCGCCGCCAACAAACCTGCAAGCAGCAGGAAGATCGCCAGGTTCAGCGGCTGGATGAAGAACCAGAGGATCTTGGAAAGATAGTAGAACATCCCTCACCCCGTTTCAGATGAGGGACAACGTTACCACCACTTGTCCGGCTGAAACCTGCCCGCCGCCTGTTCGATGACATGTGCAGTCTGGAACAGCGTTTCCTCGTCGAACGGCCGGCCGATGAGCTGCAGGCCGAGCGGCAGGCCCTTGCCGTCCAGGCCGGCCGGCACCGAGATGCCGGGCAGCCCAGCCATGTTCACCGTCACCGTGAAGATGTCGTTGAGGTACATCTTGACCGGGTCGGCATTCATGTCCTCATCGGCGACGCCAAAGGCGGCCGACGGTGTCGCCGGCGTCAGGATGACGTCGACGCCGGCGGCAAAGACGGTCTCGAAATCGCGCTTGATCAGCGTGCGCACCTTCTGCGCCTGCAGGTAGTAGGCGTCGTAATAGCCGGCCGACAACACATAGGTGCCGATCATGATGCGGCGCTTGACTTCGCGGCCGAAGCCGGCGGCGCGCGTCTTCTCATACATGTCGACAATGTCCTTGCCGGGCACGCGCAACCCGTAGCGCACGCCGTCATAGCGGGCGAGGTTGGAAGAGGCCTCGGCCGGCGCCACGATGTAATAGGCCGGCAGCGCATATTTGGTGTGCGGCAGCGAGATGTCGACGATCTCGGCGCCGGCGTCCTTCAGCCAGGCAATACCTTTCTGCCAGAGTGCCTCGATATCCTCCGGCATGCCGTCGACGCGGTACTCCTTCGGGATGCCGACCTTCATGCCCTTGATCGGCTTGCCGATCACCGCTTCGTAATCCGGCACCGGCCGGTCGACCGACGTCGTGTCCTTCGGATCGGAAGAAGCCATCGACTTCAATAGGATCGCGGCGTCGCGCACGTCGCGGGCGATCGGCCCGGCCTGGTCGAGCGACGAAGCGAAGGCGACCACGCCCCAGCGCGAGCAGCGGCCATAGGTCGGCTTGATGCCGACGGTGCCGGTGAAGGCGGCGGGCTGGCGGATCGAGCCGCCGGTGTCGGTCGCGGTGGCGCCGGCGCAGAGGAAGGCGGCGACGGCCGAGGCCGATCCGCCGGAGGAGCCACCCGGAACCAGCTGGGCGTTGTCCAGAGTGCGCTGGGTCTTCGCGCCTCCGGCCGAGACGAAGCCGCCGTCGCCCTGATGCGTCGTCGGCATCACCACCGTGTCGAGGCGCGACCGCCGCCACGGGTTGATCACCGGGCCATAATAGGAGGTCTCGTTGGACGAGCCCATGGCGAACTCGTCCATGTTGAGCTTGCCGAGCATGACGGCGCCGTCGGCCCAGAGATTGGCCGTGACGGTCGATTCATAGCGCGGTTTGAAGCCGTCCAGCACATGGCTGCAGGCCTGGGTGTGGACGCCTTCGGTGGCGAACAGGTCCTTGATGCCGAGCGGAATGCCTTCGAGCGCCCCGCCCTCGCCCTGGGCCAGTTTGGCGTCGGATGCCTTGGCCATGTCGCGCGCCTTGTCGGCGGTTATCGCGATATAGGCATTGAGCAGTGGATTGGCGCGGTCGATCGCCGAAAGATAGGCTTCCGTGATCTCGGTAGCCGAAATCTCCTTGCCGCGCAGCTTGGCGCGGGCCTCGGAAATGGTGAGATGTGTGAGGTCGCTCATCAGGCAAGGCTCTTTTCGTAAAACACCGACCACTTGGAGTCGGGATAATCCAGCACCGGGCCGCAACGCGAAAAACCGGCACGTTCATAGACGGTCCAGGCGGCAGGATGGCGGTCACCGGTCTCGAGAACCAGTCGCTTCAGCCCTTCCTGCCGTGCCATCACCTCGACCCGTTGGACGATTTGCGCGCCGATCTTCTGGCCGCGATGCGAGGGCCGCGTATACATGCGTTTGACCTCGCCGGTCGCATCGCCGTGGCGCTTCAGCGCGCCGCAGGCGACGGCAAGGCCGCCGTCGCGGGCGATGAACACGGTCGTATCTTCGCCGGCCATCTGCTCGACGCTCAGGTGGTAGCAATGTTCCGGCGGCGTCAGTTCGAGCAACGTCGCATTGAGCTCCGCCACCAGCGCGCGCACATCGTCCTGCAAGGGCGTCTCGACGGCGATCTCGATGGCCATCGTGGCCTACTCCACGACCTTGGGAACGAGGAAGAAATTCTCGTCCGTGGCCGGCGCGTTGGCGACGACGTCGGCCGCCTTGCTGCCGTCGGTCACGACGTCCTGACGCTTCTTCATTTCCATCGGCGTGACCGAGGTCATCGGCTTGACGCCGGAGACATCGACCTCGTTCAGCTGCTCGACGAAGCCGAGGATGGCGTTAAGTTCGCCGGTCATGCGTTCGGCATCCTCCTCGCTCACCGCAATGCGGGCAAGGTGCGCGACGCGCTTAACGGTCTGAAGATCAACGGACATGTTTTGTTGCCTCGGGAAAACCAGTGCGGGCTATAGCGGCGCGACGCTTGCGGCGCAACATCGATCATGCCGGGCAGACCGGCATCCGGATGCTTCGGGCGCCGCCAAAGGCAACGCAACAGGGCGAAGCGTCTAGATCGTGGTCGCTTTGCCTTTCTCCGGCAGCGCCACCTTGACGCCGGATCCTTCCATGCCGGCCACGAATTTGTCGGCGGTCTGGTCGATGATCGGGAACGTGCCGAAATGGCAGGGGACGACCGTCTCGAAGCTGAAAAAGCGGCGGCAGGCAAGGGCCGCCACTGCGCCGCCCATGGTGAAGCGGTCGCCTATGGGCACGATGCCGATCTTCGGTTCATGCAGTTCGTTGATCAGTCCCATGTCGGAGAAGATGTCGGTGTCGCCCATGTGGTAAAGCGTCTTGTCCTCCGGGAAATGCAGCACCAGCCCGCCCGGGTTGCCGAGATAGGTGTTGGTGCCGCCCTGGCCGCCGAAGGAGGACGAGTGCAGCGCCTGGACGAAGGTGGTGGTGAAGGGACCGCAATCGACCGTGCCGCCGATATTGCCGGGGTTGATTTTCTTGTCGCTGACGCCCTGGCCGACGAGATACATGCAGATCTCGAAATTGGCGACCAGCATCGCGCCACTCTTGTTCAGCACTTCGATCGCGCCGCTGACATGGTCGTTGTGGCCATGGGTCAAGAGAACATGCGTCACCCCTTCCGCCGGTCCCTCCCAGCCGCCCGTCCAGGACGGGTTGCCGACCAGATACGGGTCGATGAGGATGTTGGCGTCCTTGGTCTCGATGCGAAATGCCGAATGGCCGTACCAGGTCAGCTTCATGAATGGATTCCTCGATTTTCTTGTTATCAAAGGATAGAACGCCGATGGCAAATTGAAAGTCCTGCGGCCTATCAAAAAGCCGCGCGACGGAAGACCGGGGCGAGCCGTTGAGCATCATCAGCATAGAGGAATTGCCGGGACGGCTCGCAGGCGGCCGCACGCTCGCAGGCCTCGATCTGGGCGACAAGACGATCGGCGTGGCTGTGTCGGACCGCGGCCTGTCCTTTGCCCATCCGCGCCCCGTCATCCTGCGCAAGAAGTTTTCGATCGATGCCGCCCAGTTGCTGGCCCAGCTCGAGAAGGACAATGTCGGCGCGGTCGTGCTCGGCCTTCCCGTCAACATGGACGGATCGGAAGGCCCGCGCGCGCAAAAGTCCCGCGCTTTCGCGCGCAACATGGCGCCCCTGTCGGACCTGCCCTTTGTGCTATGGGACGAACGGCTTTCGACGGTCGCCGCGGAACGGACGCTGATCGAGATGGATTTCTCGCGCAGGAAACGCGCCGGCAAGATCGATTCGGCCGCGGCGGCCTTTATTCTGCAGGGAGCGTTGGACCGGCTTCAGTCGCTCCACCGAGCCGCTCGGGACTGACCGCGCCCTCGCGGCGCTGCCTGATCCATGCGGCGATCTGGTGCCGGCGGCGGAATGCCACCAATCCGAGGAGCAGGAAACTGTCGAAGACGCAGGCCCGCGCGACCATGCCCGGGATGATCGCCGGATCGATGCCCAGCATCTGGCCGTAGAGTTGGAAGACCAGGTCATGCAATTGGCGGCTGAGCATCACGTAGCCGAAATTGATGTCGTTGAGCGATAGGAAGAACCAGCCCCAGAACAGGACCAGCGGAGCCGCCCAGAATGCGAACAGCGCGCGCATCAGCGGCGATCTCCGGGCCTGGTTTCCTGTCGTGCGGAGAGGCGGGAAAGCAGAGAGCTGTGCGCGGCGCCAGCTGCCATGCGATGGGCAGCCAGGCGGGCATCGCTGTCATGCGAGGCCATGGCGGCTGCAAGCGTCGAGCGTCGCTCCGCGAGCACCGCGACATAGGAGGCAAGCAGCGCCGTCATCTGGATGGCGACCACCATGAACAGGCCGTTGATCCCTTGCGCGGCGCCGCCGACGAGGATGATCGAAAGCAGGAAAGAGGCGCCGATGAAGGCGATCCGCACCACCGCATCGCCGGTATCCGGCCTCGCCGTAATGTTGAGCAGCGTCTCGACGAAAGCCCAGCAGAACAGCAGCGCGACGATCAGCAGCGCGATCGAAAGCGGCGCCACGATGACGGCGTGTTCGAGCCCCGGGAAACGGCTGCTTTGCACAGACACGCCAAGCACGCCGAGCGCCGACGCGATGCCGCGGTCGCCATCCATGCAGATGTAGGCCAGCAGGGCGAAAACGAGCGCCCAGTGCAATGCCAGAAATGATGTCAAGACGTGCCGCATGCGCTTCCTGCCTGGCGGAGCACGGGATGTTCATGGTTAACACTTCCCTACTCCGGTGGACAGAGTGGGCTTTGCAAAGGCTCCCGGCAATGGAAACCATTCGTTAAGGTTAATGGCTATCCACAGCCCGGGATGGGACCGCGTTTCGGGCTTGTTCAGGTCAGCGGCGGATAGAGCGTGTCGATGATCATGCGCGCGTCATGGCGCGAGTCGAGCATGCCGTATGTGGTGCGCCACTGGCCGCCGAGCCTTGTTTCGACGAAGGCGTCGGCGATCCGCCCTGCCCCGAGCCGGCGCAGCTCTGCCGCCGCCGCCGACAGCGCGAGCTGCTCGGTGAGCAGGCGCGCCGAGCCCTGGTCGGTCGAAGCCACCTGCATTGCCGCCTTGAGCACACCTATGGTGCCGCGGCCGCCTGCGCCGAGATCGCGATCGATGCCGGCCAGCACCTCCTCGAACAGGCCGGGCGCGCGCCCGAGCACGCGCAGCACGTCGAGCGCCATGACATTGCCGGACCCTTCCCAGATCGCGTTGACCGGCGCCTCGCGATAGTAGCGGGCGAGCGGCGCTTCCTCGACATAGCCGTTGCCGCCCAGGCACTCCATCGCCTCGTAAAGCAGCGCCGGCGCGATCTTGCAGACCCAGTATTTGACGACCGGCGTCATAGCGCGGGCAAAAGCCGCCTCGCCGCGATCGCTCGCGGCCTCGTCGAAGGAGCGCGCCAGCCGAAACGACAGCGCCGTGGCGGCGGCGACGTCGAGCGCCATGTCGGCCAGCACCCGCTGCATCAGCGGCTGGTCGATCAGATTGGTGCCGAACACCTGGCGATGGCGGGTGTGGTGAACGGCTTCCGCCAGCCCTGCCCGCATGACCGCAGAAGACGCGACCGCACAGTCGAGCCGGGTCAGCGTGACCATATCCATGATCGTCTTTATGCCGGCGCCCGGCTCTCCGACCATCTCGCCGATGGCGTTGACGAATTCCACTTCCGAAGAGGCGTTGGAGCGGTTGCCGAGCTTGTCCTTCAGGCGCTGGAAGCGAAAACCGTTGCCGGAACCATCGCCCAGAATGCGTGGAACGAGGAAGCAGGACAGGCCTTCCGGTGCCTGGGCAAGCGCCAGGAAGGCGTCGGACATCGGCGCCGACATGAACCATTTATGGCCGGTGAGCCGGTAGAAGCCGTTTCCCGCGCGCTCGGCCTTTGTGATGTTGGCCCGCACGTCGGTGCCGCCCTGCTTCTCGGTCATGCCCATGCCGAGCGTCAGTCCGGTCTTTTGCACCGGCGGCTTCTGACTCTGGTCGTATTTGCGCGTCGTCACGCGCGGCGCCCATTCGCGGAACAGTTTTGGGCTTGCCATCAGCGCCGCCAGCGAAGCGCTGGTCATGGTAATGGGGCAAAGATGCCCGGTCTCGAGCTCCGCGGTCAGGTAGAAGCGCGCCGCCCTCACCTGGTGGCGGCGCCCTATCTCGGCATCGCCGTTTTCCCAGACCGAGGAATGCAAGCCGCCGGCGATGGAACGACGCATCAAAGCGTGATAGGCCGGATGGAATTCGACCAGATCGATGCGCCGGCCCTGGCGGTCATGGGTCTTGAGTTTCGGCGTGTCGGTGTTGGCGAGCCGGGCAAGCTCCTGCGCCTCCTGCGTCATGACGAACCGGCCGAGAGCGTCGAGGTCCTTGCGCACCGGATCGGAAAAACGCTCGGCAAGCTGGATGAGCAACGGATCGCCCCGCCATGCATTGCCGCCCGTCAATGGCGGCGGCTGGTTGATCACCTCGTCGGTCACGCCCAATCCTTCAGTTGGCAGAGAGGTCCTTACCATCTCAAGGCCGCGGTCGCGAATCCGAAGCCACTGGGCCTTATAGCCCAAGCAATGCAAGGCGCGCGACGAAAATACCGGGGAGAACGCCCGCAATCCAAAGCTGGCGCTTGCGGCTGGCCGGGCCGCACCCTATAGCAACGCCTTGAGATGACCGACGCTTCGTCCCTGCCGCTTTTTCCTCATCGCCATCTTCTGGGCATCCGCGATCTTTCTCCCGCCGATATCGAGCTGCTGCTCGATCGCGCCGACCAGGCCGTGGCGATCTCTCGACAACCGGAAAAGAAGACCTCGACCCTGCGCGGCCGCACCCAAATCAACCTCTTCTATGAGGCCTCGACCCGCACGCAGTCGTCCTTCGAGCTCGCGGGAAAAAGGCTTGGCGCCGACGTCATGAACATGTCGGTGGCGAGTTCTTCGGTGAAGAAGGGCGAGACGCTGATCGACACGGCGATGACGCTCAACGCCATGCGGCCGGACATCCTGATCATTCGGCACCAGTCGGCGGGAGCTGCAGCGCTTCTGGCGCAAAAAGTCGGCTGCTCGGTGGTCAATGCCGGCGATGGCGCGCATGAACATCCGACGCAGGCGCTGCTCGACGCGCTGACGATCCGCCGCGCCAAGGGGCCGCTGTCGAAGCTGATCGTGGCGATCTGCGGCGACATCCTGCATTCGCGCGTCGCCCGCTCCAACATCATGCTCTTGAACGCGCTCGGCGCGCAGGTGCGGGTCGTAGCGCCCTCGACGCTGCTGCCGGCGGGCATCGACAGGATGGGCGTGATCGTGTCGCGGTCGATGGCCGAGGGCCTCAAGGACGCCGACGTGGTGATGATGCTGCGCCTGCAGCGCGAGCGCATGGAAGGCGCCTTCGTGCCCTCGACCCGCGAATATTTCCGCTATTTCGGCCTCGACGCCGAAAAGCTGAAAGCGGCCAAGGAGGATGCGCTGGTCATGCATCCCGGACCGATGAACCGAGGCGTCGAGATCGCCTCGGAAATCGCCGACGGGCCGCAGAGCGTCATCCAGGAACAGGTCGAGATGGGTGTCGCCGTGCGCATGGCGGTGATGGAAGCGCTGCTCGATCCCCGCCGCAACTATGAGAGCCGTAACCATGAGGGGCGCGGCGCATGAGCGTGACGGTCTTCAGCAAGGCGCATGTCGTCGACCCCTCGCGCGGCGTCGATGAGATCGGCACCGTCGTCGTCGATGGCCGCAAGATCGCGGCCGCTGGCAAGGCGGCGCTGAACCAGGGCGCGCCCGAGGGCGCTGTCGTCGTCGACTGCGCCGGCAAGACGATCATTCCTGGCCTTGTCGATGCGCGCGTCTTCATCGGCGAACCCGGCGGCGAGCATCGCGAGACGATTGCCTCGGCAAGTGTCGCGGCGGCCGCCGGTGGCGTCACCTCGGTCGTCATGATGCCCGACACCAACCCGGTGATCGACAATGTGGCGCTGGTCGAGTTCGTGCTGCGCACGGCAAGGGATACCGCAAGCGTCAACATCTTCCCGGCAGCGGCGATCACCAAGGGTCTCGAAGGCCGCGAGATGACCGAATTCGGCCTGTTGCGCGAAGCCGGCGCCGTCGCCTTTACCGACGGCCGCCACACGATCCCCAGCGCGTTGGTGATGCGCCGGGCGCTGACCTATGCGCGCGATTTCGGCGGCGTGATCGCGCATGAGACGCAGGACGCCGACCTCGCCTCGTCCGGCGTGATGAACGAAGGCCTCTATGCGAGCTGGCTCGGCCTTTCCGGCATTCCGCGCGAGGCAGAGCTCATCCCGCTGGAGCGCGACCTGGCTCTGGCGCGGCTGACCGGCGGCGCCTATCATGCCGCCAAGATCTCGACGGCGATGGCGGTTGGAGCCGTGCGCCGGGCAAAGGCGGACGGCGCCAATGTCACAGCCGGCGTCGCCATCCACAATCTCTCGCTCAACGAGAACGACGTCGGCGAATACCGCACCTTCTTCCGGCTGACCCCGCCATTGCGCGCCGAGGACGATCGCCTGGCGATGATCGAGGCGATCAAGGACGGCACCATCGACATCATCGTCTCCTCGCATGATCCGCAGGATGTCGACACCAAGCGCCTGCCCTTTGCCGATGCCGCCGCCGGCGCGATCGGGCTCGAGACGCTGCTTGGCGCCGCACTTCGGCTCTACCACAATGGCGACGTGCCGCTGCTGCGGCTGGTCGAGACGCTTTCGACCGCACCCGCAAACCTGTTCGGCCTGCCCGGCGGGACGCTGAAGCCGGGTGCTGCGGCCGACCTCGCGGTCCTCGATCTCGACGAGCCCTGGATCGTCAGTGAAGGCGGCCTGCGCTCGCGCTCCAAGAACACCTGCTTCGAAGGCGCGCGCCTGCAGGGCAAGGTCTTGCAAACCATGGTGGCGGGCCGCACAGTGTTTTCGGCCTAGGATGTGCTGAGGTTCAGGTGATGCCGGCCTGACCTGAACCTCAGCACATCCCTGGCGCCAGATAAGGGAATTTTAGGGGGAACAATGGGTTACGGGCTCGCACTGATCTTCGGCTACCTGCTCGGCTCGATCCCGTTTGGGCTCTTGATCACCCGCGCGGCCGGTCTCGGCGATGTGCGCCAGATCGGCTCCGGCAATATCGGCGCGACCAATGTGCTGCGCACCGGCAACAAGGGCCTTGCCGCCGCCACGCTGCTGCTTGACGCGCTGAAGGGCACCGCGGCGGTGCTCATTGCCGGCCGCTTCGCGCCGGAGCTGGCGCTCGCGGCCGGTTTCGGCGCCTTCCTCGGGCATCTCTTTCCGGTCTGGCTCGGCTTCAAGGGCGGCAAGGGCGTCGCCACCTATCTCGGTGTGCTGCTCGGTCTTGCCTGGCAGGGCATGCTCGTCTTCGCCGTCGTCTGGCTCGCTACGGCCTTCCTGTTCCGCTACTCCTCCCTGGCCGCGCTGGCGGCCGCCGTGGTCGTGCCGATCGCGCTTTACTTCATCAGCACGCCCCCGATTGCCGGCCTGTTCGCGGTGATGAGCCTGATCGTCTTCATCAAGCATCGCGCCAACATCTCGCGGCTCCTCGCCGGCACCGAGGGCAAGATCGGGGCGAAAGGATGAGCGCGCCCGCCGCCGGCCCGCGCCTCAGCGACCGGCAGCGGCTGAGCTGGCTTCGCCTGATCCGCACGCCGAATGTCGGCCCGGCATCCTTCCGTGAATTGATCAACCGCTTCGGCTCGGCCGAGGCCGCGCTCGAAATGCTGCCAGAGCTGATGATTTCGGGCGGTGCTAACCGCATCGTCCGCATTCCGACGGCCGCTGAAGCCGAAGCGGAGCTGGAAGCGGCCCGGCGCGCCGGCGCTCGCTTCGTCGGCATCGGCGAGGCCGACTACCCAGCCATGCTGAAAACCACGGACAACCCGCCGCCGCTGCTGGCGATGAAGGGCGAAGGCGCGGTGTTCCGTCTGCCGGCGGTGGCGATCGTCGGCGCCCGCAACGCCTCGCTCGCCGGCATCAAGATGGCGCGCATGCTGGCGGCGGATCTCGGCCGCGACGGCTACGCCATCGTGTCGGGCCTTGCGCGCGGCATCGACACGGCGGCGCATCAGGGCAGTCTCTCGACCGCCACTGTCGGCGTGCTCGCCGGCGGGCTCGATGTGCCCTACCCGCCCGAAAATATCGGCCTGTGCGAAGACATAGCCGAGCGCGGCGGCGCCATTGTTTCGGAAATGCCGTTCGGCTGGCAGCCGCGCGCGCAGGATTTTCCGCGCCGCAACCGCATCGTTGCCGGCATGGCACTCGGGCTGGTCGTGGTCGAAGCCGCACAGCGCTCCGGCTCGCTGATCAGCGCCCGCCTCGCCAACGAGATGGGCCGGCTGGTTTTCGCAGTGCCGGGCTCGCCGCTTGACCCGCGCGCCGCCGGCAGCAATGCCCTGCTCAAGGACGGCGCCACGCTCGTCACCGAGGCTGCCGATATTCTCGGCGCGCTGGCGCCTCTTGCCGGAGTTCGCGTATCGCGCCCGGCCCCGCTCGCCGAGGCGCCCGACCTGTCGGCAATGCCGCCGCCCGGCGAGAACGACCGCGCCGACGTGCTGGAAGCGCTCGGGCCCACGCCGGTCGGGGTGGACGAGATCATCCGCCACACGGGGCTTAGTGCGGCGCAGATCGCGATGGTGCTGCTGGAGCTCGACCTTGCCGGCCGGCTCGAGCGCCATGCCGGCGGAAACGTCTCGTTGATTTTCGGACGTTCCTGAATCGCTCTAAAGCAATTCCAGGAAAAGTGTGTAACGGTTTTCCGTCCGGAATTGCGTAAAAACAAATAGCTAGAGCAGTTCAGCGTTTCCGTGAAACGATGAACTGCTCTAGCGGAACAGATATTTGGACACTTCCGGATTGCCGCGGCGCCACATCACATTGTCCAAGAAATAGTGGTGCACGTTGATGAAGATCAGCACGATGAAGAAGAACAGCGAGGAGCCGAGGACCTGCCTGTCGTAGGGGATCAATGCAGTCAGCGCGAATGGGATCAGCCAGAAACCGAGATATCCAAGTGCTCCACCCCCGACGATAAATCCCAGCACTCGCAGCCTGTAGAGGGGACCGAGAAAGGACAGTATCTTCGGCCTCGGGTCTCTTGCGGCGTCGGGGCCGTCGCGCTCGACATTGGTCTGGTAACGCCAGACCACGGCCAGATATTGCAGCGAATGGAGCGCCGGCACCACCAGCAGCCAGAGCGGGTTAATTCTGGCAATCAGGATCCACAGATAGAGCGACGCGGCATAGGCCACGATGCCGTTATACGGCAGCACGCGGCCGTTTTTTCGCCAGCGGTTGACCAGCATCAGAACCGTGGCCGCCGTGGACGCAACGGCCGCCAAGAGGGCGACGTTGGCGATCCATGAAGGAGCGGCGAATGTGTAATATTGCAGGCCGTAGTAGTTCCCTTGGGTGACTGCAGTGTTCGTCTGCAGCCACGCCAGGATCCACACGGCATAGCTGTTGACCAGCAGCACCTTTTTGTCGCGGTCGTCGAAGAACTTGCGCTTGAGCACGGCGTCCACCATCAGCATGCCGTAGCCCTGCTTGACGTAGTGCCAGCCCACGAAGAAGAACATCGCATTGGCCGCATAGCCGAGCAGCCGGGTATTCTCCGTTGCCGCGCCATAGGCAAAGAACGCGCCCATGATCACGGGGACGACGATGCCCGCGAAAATATAGCGAAGCTGCAGGCTCCTGTCGTAGCCGTTCCCGCTCACCTTGCGTCCGAAATTGCGGTAGAAAATCTGGTACGAGTGAGCGAAGTGGGGATAGTTCACAAGATAGGCCACGACGACCATCGTTGCGGCGACCAGGCCTTCGTATTCGAGCGGCACCAGGAACAGGATTGGCAGGATCAGAAACGCGCTGCCTCCGAGCATGAGGAAGTCGGCGACAGGACCGAAGAGATATTTGCCAGGCGTCGCCACTTTGGCGGCTGAAGCATCTACCGAAAGGTCAAGTGCCATCTTGGAGCCTCCCTCGGGAAAGCCGACTTTAGCCATCACCCGGTTTGGCGACAAGGTTGGGGCTCCTTCTGCGCTTGCCGATTACCTCAAAGCCTTCATCGCTGTCAGAACGGAAAAGACCAAAATTGCTGTTAGGGTCAGCGCCCATATCACCGCATTGCGAGAAAGGCGCCACCGGTGGCCTCGCGCTGCACGCTTGCGCCACTGTTCAGAACGCGCGTCATAACGCCACTTGTCCAAGCCCTTTCTCCGACAGGCTCCGATCCTGAGACTCTACGCTTCACTGCTTCAGCACCGCTACAAGATCGGTAGCTGTGTGCGTTTCGGCGACTGCAGTTCGCGCCCCATCTTTGCTGCCTGGAAGATGGTCAGCAAAACCAGGATCGGCTCGCCGTCGATCGGGTTGACCGTCAAGGCCACACGACCAAGCTCGTCGCTCATGGCGCAGGTCCAGTCCTTGACTGCGATCACCTTTTTCTCGGACAATTTCACGCCCCCTTGCACGCTCTCTCGGCAACCGCGTTCACGCAAGCCTCGGGCCACCAGGCAGGGCTAGCGCGCGGCCGGTGTTCGCCGACGGACCCGTCCGGCAACCATGGCGCTGGATTCCTTTAAATACAAGCAGTTACTAATTGTGCGCGGCTGGCCGACCCCAAGAACCCCGGCGGTGCCCTTTCAATGTGGATGATCCAGCAGCCTGGTCGCGACGGTTTCGCGGCGATGTTCGGAATTGGCGCGATCGATGCCTTCCACGGTGATCGCGAACATGCCGTTCTCGATCCTGGCTATCCAGCCCTTTGCCTTCAGATACCAGAGATGAAACTCCAGATGTTCTCGCGGGCAGCCCGACAAGCGTTCGAGCTCTTCATCGCCAATGCCGGGATTGTTGACGTCCTGTCGGCGTTTTACATAGAGAAGCGACAGCAGTTTTGCCTGAATGACAGCGTCCCGCTCAATTCCCTTGGTGTCGCTAGCCTCCTCGGTCAGCTCACGATGAAGGCTCAAACGGTCTTTATACTGGACATCGTATTGGGCGCGCTTGACCGGATCCTTGAGCGTATTGTGGGCTTCGACGATTTCGCTGAAGCGTGATTCATCGCCGGTTTCCCGATTGTCGGGATGATAGCGCATGGCAAAATAACGAAATATCCGTTCAATCGTTTCCGAATTCGCGTTCGGGCTGATTTCCAGAAGTTCGTAATAGTCGATGAACATAGTGGTGCTTTCCACAGAATCGGCATTGCGAACACCACACCCCGATGACAGCATCGCGCAACCGTTCTGCCCACGCAAGCCGCCTTCCCCGCGTCTGCCGGCCCGGCACCTTCATCTCCGGCCATGGGCGGGAGCTTGGGGTACATCAGTCGGCTATCACCGGCTGCCGAAGGCGATCGACTTGCCGGCGACGATGCTGGCGGGCTGGAGCAGGAGCCACGCTACGAGGATGTAGGTGATCATGCGGCGCTCCTCGGTTCGGCAAGGATGGCAATAGATCAAAAGCCCGGCTTGCTTTGGGGTTGGATTGAGGTTCGCAAGCCGGGCTGTACGCCGACTGATGGGCGGGGGGCTTGGGGTTATCAGCCGGCGCGCTGCAAAATGCCTGAGTTGCCGGCAGGCCCACAATCGGCTGAGGTCCATCCTTCCAACGGCATTGGTCCGAATAAACGACAGATATAGCCCCTTATTCCGTTGGGGCAACGACCCAATGCCCTGGTGGAAAGCAAAAGATGCGACGGCGAAATCGAGTGCCCGGGGGCACTAGGCACCGGCGCCGCTTAACCCGCGCGATCTCTGACAAAAGATTGAATTTATGGGTAAAATCTTGGTGAGCGCGATGGGATTCGAACCCATGACCTACTGATTAAAAGTCAGTTGCTCTACCGGCTGAGCTACGCGCTCCCGTGGGCTGGAAACGCCGCCCTCGAAATTGCGCGGAACATAGGGAGAGTACATCGGCCGGTCAACCGGAAAAAGATCGCCGCAAGTCTTGCTTTTTCGCGACATCAGGGTCCGTCCGAACCCTGTTCCACGCAAGGCCGGAGGGAGACGCTTCGGGTCGTGCGAGTCGTGTCGAACACAACCGCGAGACGCGCTTAAGCTATTGTTTTCAAGCAAATCTCATGCCCAGGCCGGCTGCGCGGGCATGCCCGTTGAACGCGACCTGGCGTCTGCCGGAACTATCGCACCGCCCGACCGTTGCCCGCAAAGGACGACAACCACACTCGAGGAGAAGACCATGAACAAGATTTCATCGGGTCTGCTGGCAACCGTGCTATCGGTTTCGTTCGCAGCGGCGGAGATCGTGCCGGTCAATGCCCAGCCGAACTATGTACCGCAAGGCCAAGACCTCTCGAATGTCCAGACGGTACAGTACCAGGACTGGAGAAAGCGCCGCAGTTTCAATCGCTCCCAAAGCGGCATGTATGAGCGCAATGGTGCCGTGTACTGGAACGGCCATCGCGGCTACCGCGAATATCATCGCGGCTATCGCCGTCATGGCGATTTCTGGTTCCCGCTTGCCGCATTCGCTACCGGCGCGCTGATCAC
This sequence comes from Mesorhizobium sp. WSM4884, assembly GCF_029625675.1. Lineage (NCBI taxonomy): Bacteria > Pseudomonadati > Pseudomonadota > Alphaproteobacteria > Hyphomicrobiales > Phyllobacteriaceae > Mesorhizobium > Mesorhizobium sp. WSM4884. Next base: position 289,878 of record NZ_JARTVO010000004.1, on the reverse strand, counting down.
CGGCGCGATCGTCAACGGCCAGAACCGCTATGCGGATGCGCATGTGCAGTGGTGCTACGATCACTACAGAAGCTATCGCGCCTCGGACAATACATACCTGTCCAGCTACGGCAGACGCGAGTGTCGCTCGCCCCACTGACGGTATCCCGGAGTCGTTGACCGAGCCCGCTTCGCAAGGCGCGGGCTCTTCTTGATGGGTCAGGGCGTGCTCAGCGTGCGCCGCACGGCATCGCGCCAACCCGCCAGCTTCGCCGAGCGGCTGGCGCCGTCCATGTCCGGCTTGAAGCGGCGGTCGAGCGCCCAGGTCTTGGCGAATTCCTTCGCCTTCGGCCACACGCCGGCTTTCGATCCGGCAAGCCAGGCGGCGCCCAGCGCGGTCGTCTCCAGGATCGTCGGCCGATCGACCGGCGCGTCGAGGATGTCGGCCAGCCGCTGCATCGTCCAGTCGGATGCTACCATGCCGCCGTCGACCCGCAGCACCGTCTTGGCGGAAGCGCCTTTCCAGTCCTTGCGCATGGCGTCGAGCAGGTCGCGCGTCTGGAAGGCGACGGACTCCAACGCTGCCCGGGCAAATTCCGCGGGACCCGAATTGCGGGTCAGTCCGAAGATGGCGCCGCGCGCGTCCGCGTCCCAGTGCGGCGCGCCGAGGCCGACGAAGGCCGGCACCAGATAGACTTGCTGCGCCGGATCGGCGGCCGCGGCAAGCGCACCGCTCTGCTCGGCCTTGCCGATCACCTTGATGCCGTCGCGCAGCCATTGCACGGCCGCGCCCGCGATGAAGATCGAGCCCTCCAGCGCGTAAGTGGTCTTGCCGTTCAGCCGGTAGGCGATGGTGGTCAAGAGCCGGTTCTTGGAGCGCACCAGGTCGGCGCCGGTGTTGAGCAGGGCGAAACAGCCGGTGCCGTAGGTGGATTTCATCATGCCGGGCTCGAAGCAGGCCTGGCCGATGGTCGCCGCATGCTGGTCGCCGGCGACGCCGAGGATCTTCATCTCGGCGCCGAAGAGGCCCTTCTCGGTGACGCCGAAATCGTCGGCACAGTCCTTCACCTGCGGCAGGATCGCGGCCGGTATTTTCAGGATGGCCAGCAGCTCGTCGTCCCAGGCGTTCTTCTCGATGTTGTAGATCAGCGTGCGCGAGGCGTTGGTGGCGTCGGTGGCGTGCACCTTGCCGGCGGTCAGCCGCCAGACGAGAAAACTGTCGATGGTGCCTGCGAGCAGCTCGCCCTTCTCGGCGCGCTTCCTTGCGCCCTTCACCTTGTCCAGCATCCAGGCGATCTTGGTGCCGGAGAAATAGGGATCGAGCAGCAGCCCGGTCTTCTTCGTGAATGTCTTCTCCAACCCCTGCTTGCGGAGCTTCTGGCAGAGCGGTGCAGTGCGACGGTCCTGCCACACGATCGCATTGTGGATCGGCTTGCCGGTCGCCTTGTCCCAGATGACGACGGTTTCCCGCTGGTTGGTGATGCCGATGGCGGCGACATCCGACGCCGTGCGGCCGGCGGCTTTCAGCGCCGCCTTCACCGTCGCGACCACGCTTGCCCAGATGTCTTCCGGGTCATGCTCGACCCAGCCGGAAGCCGGATAATGCTGCGTGAATTCCTGCTGGCCGAGGCCTGCCACCTTCATCTTTTCGTCGAACAGGATCGCCCTGGTCGAGGTCGTCCCCTGATCGATGGCCAGCACAAAACCGCTCATTCCATATCCCTCCGCTTCTCATGCAACAGGGGAGACGGCAAAGCCGCCTCCCCTGCATTTCCTAAAGGGCGAGCCCGCCCACGTCATGCCGTTACTTCTGCCAGCTCTTCACCAGCTCGTCGTAGTTGACGGTGATCGGCTTGTCCTTCTCGTTCTCGACCTTGAGCTGCGGCGCAAGGTTGCCCTTCGAGACGGCGTCCTTGTTCCAGTAGTCGAGGTCGTGTTCCTCGGCCATTTTCGGGCCGATGTCGCCCTGCACGCCCGCCTTTTCGAGACGTTCGAGCACCTTCTCCTGGTCGGCGCAGAGCGAGTCCATTGCTTCCTGCGGGCTCTTGGCGCCGGAAGAAGCATCGCCGATGTTCTGCCACCAGAGCTGCGCCAGCTTCGGATAATCCGGAACGTTGGTGCCGGTCGGGGTCCACTGCACGCGTGCCGGCGAGCGGTAGAACTCGATAAGGCCGCCGAGTTTCGGCGCCCGTTCCGTGAAGCTCTTGTCATGGATGGTGGAGTCGCGGATGAAGGTCAGGCCCACTTGGCTCTTCTTCACGTCGACAGTCTTCGACACCACGAACTGCGCATAGAGCCAGGCGGCCTTCGCGCGGTCGGTCGGGGTCGACTTCAGCAGTGTCCAGGAACCGGCATCCTGATAACCGAGCTTCATGCCGTCCTTCCAGTAGACCCCGTGCGGCGACGGCGCGACGCGCCATTTCGGCGTGCCGTCCGCATTCACCACCGGCAGGCCGGGCTTGGCCATGTCGGCGGTGAAGGCCGTGTACCAGAAGATCTGCTGGGCGATGTTGCCCTGCGAGGGGACGGGGCCTGACTCGGAGAAGGTCATGCCCTGCGCTTCCGGCGGCGCATAGGCCTTCAGCCAGTCGAGATATTTCTGGATGGCGTAGACCGAGGCCGGGGCGTTGGTGTCGCCGCCGCGCGCCGCGCAGGAGCCGACGGGACGCGAATTCTCGTCGACCTTGATGCCCCATTCGTCGACCGGCTTGCCGTTCGGGATGCCCTTGTCGCCATTGCCGGCCATGGAGAGCCACGCGTCGGTGAAGCGCCAGCCGAGCGACGGATCCTTCTTGCCGTAGTCCATATGGCCATAGACCTTCTTGCCGTCGATCTCGCGACCGGTGAAAAAGGCGGCGATATCCTCATAAGCCGACCAGTTGACTGGAACGCCGAGGTCGTAGCCATACTTGGCCTTGAAATCCGCCTTGTTCTTCGGGTCGTTGAACCAGTCGTAACGGAACCAGTAGAGGTTGGCGAACTGCTGGTCGGGAAGCTGGTAGAGCTTGCCGTCCGGCGCAGTGGTGAACGACTTGCCGATGAAATCGTCGACGTCGAGCATCGGGTCGGTGACGTCCTTGCCCTCGCCGGCCATCCAGTCCGTCAGATTGCGCGCCTGCTGATAGCGCCAGTGCGTGCCGATCAGATCGGAATCGTTGACCCAGCCGTCATAGAGGTTCTGGCCGGTCTGCATCTGGGTCTGGATCTTCTCGACGACGTCGCCTTCCTGGATGACGTCATGCGTGACCTTGATGCCGGTGATGGCCGTAAAGGCCGGCGCCAGCACCTGAGATTCGTACTGGTGTGTGGTCAGCGTTTCCGACACGACCTTGATGTCCATGCCGGCGAACGGCTTGGCCGCGTCGATGAACCACTGCATCTCCTTTTCCTGGTCGGCGCGCGAAAGCGTCGACAAAGGGCCTATCTCTTTGTCCAGAAAGGCTTTTGCCTCGTCCATTCCGGCATAGGCATGGCCCGCGCCCAGCAATAGAACAAGGGCGGTCGTTGATGTTAGAAATTGCCGTCGCATGTGTCTCCTCCAGTCTTAGGTTTTAAGTGCGATCTGGATCGGCCGCCGGCACGCGGCCGATCCAACTATTTCCCCCTCTATACGTATCGGAATACGCCAATCGCGTAGACCACGGAGAGAGCGAGAGCCCACCACAGGTTGGGTCCGACGAGACCCAGCCAAGCGAGATGGATAAAGGCGCTGCCGAGCAGCGAAACGAAGAGGCGGTCGCCGCGCGTCGTCTCGAAACGCAGCAGGCCGATGCGCGGATTGCCGCCGGGCGAAACATATTCCCACACGCCCATGCCGAAGAGCATCAGCGCGATGACGACGAAGAAGGCGACCGTCGGCCAGGTCCATGCCATCCAGGAGAAGTCGAGATTCATGGATCAGGCCCTCCCCGGGGCGAAGCCCTTGGCGATGGCGTTGCGCACGAACTTCCGCGTTCTTTTCATCACACCCTCCCCAGGGCGAAGCCCTTGGCGATGTAGTTGCGCACGAACCAGATGACCAAAGCGCCGGGGATCAGCGTCAGCACGCCGGCGGCGGCGAGCAGGCCCCAGTCCATGCCGGCGGCCGAGACCGTGCGAGTCATGGTGGCGGCGATCGGCTTGGCAGCCGTCGTCGTCAGCGTGCGCGCGATCAGCAACTCCACCCATGAGAACATGAAGCAGAAGAAGCAGGCGACGCCGATGCCGCTCGCGATCAGCGGCATGAAGATCTTCACGAAGAAGCGCGGGAAAGAATAGCCGTCGATATAGGCGGTCTCGTCGATCTCTTTCGGCACCCCGGACATGAAGCCTTCCAGGATCCACACAGCCAGCGGCACGTTGAACAGGCAATGCGCCAGCGCCACCGCGATATGCGTGTCGATGAGCCCGAAGGCCGAATAGAGCTGGAAGAACGGCAGCGCGAACACCGCCGGCGGCGCCATGCGGTTGGTGAGCAGCCAGAAGAACAGGTGCTTGTCGCCGAGGAAGCGGTAGCGCGAGAAGGCATAGGCCGCCGGCAGCGCGACGGTCACCGAGATCACCATGTTCATCACCACATAGGTGATCGAATTGATGTAGCCCGAATACCAGGACGCATCGGTGAAGATGATCTTGTAGTTGCGCAGCGTCGGCTCGTGCGGAAAGAGCGTCAGCGAGGAGATGATCTCCTGGTTGGTCTTGAAGCTCATATTGATGAGCCAGTAGATCGGCAGCAGCAGCAGGATGATGTAGATCGTCGGCACGACCCACCACCAGCGCGACTCCGCGCCGCGACGGCGCATCAGCTTCGCCACTTCGTCCTGCGACAACGTGCTGCCTACTTCGGTGACAACCGTTTCGCTTACGCGTGTCGTCTCGTTTGCGCCCGCCATCTCAGCGCTCCGCGTCGTAGTTGGTCATCACGGTGTAGAACACCCACGACAACAACAGGATGATCAGGAAGTAGACCAGCGACATGGCCGCCGCCGGACCGAGATCGAACTGGCCGAGCGCCATCTTGACGAGGTCGATCGACAGGAAGGTCGTCGAATTGCCGGGGCCGCCGCCGGTGACGACGAAGGGCTCGGTGTAGATCATGAAACTGTCCATGAAGCGCAAAAGCACGGCGATCAGCAGCACACGCTGCATCTTCGGCAGCTGGATGTAGCGGAACACCGCCCAGCGCGAGGCGCCGTCGATCTTGGCCGCCTGGTAGAAGGCGTCGGGGATCGAGACCAGGCCGGCATAGCAGAGCAGCACGACCAGGCTCGTCCAGTGCCAGACATCCATGACGATTACCGTAACCCAGGCATCGATCGGATTCTGCACATAGTTGTAATTGATGCCGAGTCTGTTGATGTAGTAGCCGAGCAAGCCGATGTCGTTGCGGCCGAAGACCTGCCAGATGGTGCCGACGACGTTCCACGGAATAAGCAGCGGCAGCGCCATCAGCACCAGGCAGACCGGCACGCCCCAGCCCTTCTTCGGCATGTTGAGCGCGATGAAGATACCGAGCGGCACCTCGATCGCCAGTATGATGAAGGAGAAGATCAGGTTGCGCGCCATCGCTTCCCAGAAGCGGTTGGAATGCAGCAGTTCCTCAAACCACTCCGTGCCGGCCCAGAAGAAGACGTTGTTGCCGAACGTGTCCTGCACCGAATAGTTGACGACGGTCATCAGCGGGATGACGGCCGAGAACGCCACCAGCACCAGCACCGGCAGGACAAGGAACCAGGCCTTGTTGTTCCACGTCTTGTCCATCTAGGCCCCCATCTCGACGCGCCATGAATCGGCATAGATGTTGATGCCGGCAGGCTCGAAGCGGACTCTCGGTTCAGCCGGCACCTCGTCGTCCTCGCCAATGACGGCGGCGATCTCCTTGCCCTCGAGATTGGCGCGCACCACCTTGTGGCGCCCGACATCCTCGACCTTGCTGACGGACACCGCCATCCCTTCACGGCCGAGCCGCACATATTCGGGGCGGATGCCGAGCTCGACGGGACCGGCTGCGGCCTTAGGCACGCCCGGCAGCTCGATACGCTGCGCGCCGAGCATCGCCGTCCTGCCTTCCAGCGCGACCGGAAGCACGTTCATCCCCGGCGAGCCGATGAAATAGCCGACGAAAGTGTGGCGCGGCCGCTCGAACAATTCGGCCGGCGTGCCGATCTGGACGATCTCGCCGTCATACATGACCACGACGCGGTCGGCGAAGGTGAGCGCTTCGGTCTGGTCGTGCGTGACATAGACCATGGTGTAGCCGAAGCGGCGGTGCAGTTGCTTGAGCTGCGAACGCAGCACCCATTTCATGTGCGGGTCGATGACGGTGAGCGGCTCGTCGAACAGGATGGCGTTGACGTCCGAGCGCACCAGGCCGCGGCCGAGCGAGATTTTCTGCTTCTGGTCGGCGGTCAGCCGGCGCGCCTTCCGGTTCGCCATCGAGGCGAGATCGATCATGTCGAGCGTCTCGCGCACCTTGCGGTCGACATCGGCCTCTGGCACGCGGCGGTTGCGCAACGGGAAGGCCAGATTGTCGTAGACGGTCATGGTGTCGTAGATGACCGGGAATTGGAACACCTGGGCGATGTTGCGCTCCTGCGTCGACAGACGGGTCACGTCCCTGCCGTTGAACAGAAGCTGGCCGTGCGAGGGATGAAGCAGCCCCGAAATGATGTTGAGCAAGGTGGTCTTCCCACAGCCCGAGGGCCCGAGCAGCGCGTAGGCGCCGCCGTCCTCGAAGGTGTGGTGCACCTCCTTCAGCGCGAAATCCGAATCCTTCTTCGGATTGGGCAGGTAGGAGTGGCGGATGTGGTTGACGTCGATGCGCGCCATCGCTTCCTCCTCAGGCCGCCAGCTTCGACGCAGTCACGGCGCGGCCGTTCTGGTCGAACACCATGATGTGGCGTGGATCGATGAACACCTCTACCTCGTCGTCGGTCTCGAAATCGAGAATGCCATGCGCAAGCATGACCCAGCGCGCATCGGCGAAGTCGAGATGCACGAAGCTTTCCGAGCCGGTGATCTCGGTGATGGTCACCTTTGCCCGCACCGGCACGGCGCCGGCACCGGGGCGATCGAGCGACAAATGGTGCGGCTGGAAGCCGATCGTGTAGCTGGCATCCGGAATGCCGAGCAATTCCGGCGGGACCGGCAGCTTGACGCCGCCTTCGAGCAGGAAATCGGATCCCTTCTTGGCAAGCACGATGGTGTTGAGCGGCGGATCGGCGAAGGTTCGTGCCGTCACCAGGTCGACCGGCTTGCGGAACACTTCCACGGTCGGCCCGAATTGCGTGACGCGGCCCTCTGAAAGGGTCGCCGTGTTGCCGCCGAGCAAAAGCGCCTCGTGCGGCTCGGTGGTCGCGTAAACGAAGATGGTGCCGGCGGCGGCAAAGATCTTCGGCAGCTCGGCCCGCAATTCCTCGCGCAGCTTATAGTCGAGATTGGCGAGCGGTTCGTCCAGCAGCACCAGGCTGGCGTTCTTGACAATGGCGCGGGCAAGCGCCGTGCGCTGCTGCTGGCCACCCGACAGGCTAAGCGGCGTGCGGTCGAGATAGGGCGTGAGCTTTAGGAGCGCGGCGGCGTTGCGCACCTCCCTGTCGATCCTGGCTTGCTCGACGCCGGCGACCCGAAGCGGCGAGGCGATGTTCTCGTAGACGGTCATCGCCGGATAGTTGATGAACTGCTGGTAGACCATGGCGACGTTGCGCTTCTGTACCGGCTGACCGGTAACGTCCTTGCCGTCGAACCAGACCGAGCCGGAGGTCGGCGCGTCGAGCCCGGCCATCAGCCGCATCAAGCTGGTCTTGCCGGAAAGCGTCGGCCCGAGCAGCACGTTCAGCGAGCCGTGCTGAAGCGTCAGCGACACGTCGCGGATATGCTCCTGCGCACCGACCGTCTTCGTCACGTTCCTCAATTCCAGCATCACGCCTCCTCCCAGGCCTTGCGCGCTATTGGGCGGTCTTCATTCGGCCGCCGCGACGTGGCGTCGGCTCAGTCCACGCATGAATTCTTCCAGGGCCGCTGTCTGCTCGCGGCTGAAATGCAGGCCTCGCTTGGTCCTGCGCCACAGCACGTCCTCGGCGGTGACGGCCCATTCGTTCTCGACGAGGTAGCGCAGCTCGGCCTCGTAAACGTCGGCGCCGAAATTGCGGCCGAGATCGGCATTCGATTTGGCCAGCCCGAGCAGCTTCTCGGCGCGCGTGCCGTATAGTCGGGTGAGCCTGCGCGCCAGCCGCTGGTCGAGGAACGGATAGGCGTTCTTCAATCTGGCAACCTGCGCGTCGAAGCCGGTCGCCGGGAAATCGCCGCCAGGCAGCGGCGCATTGGCGGTCCATGGCTTGCCGCGCTTGCCGAGAAAACCTTCGATCTTCTCCAGCATCGATTCAGCCAGCCGGCGGAACGTCGTGATCTTGCCGCCGAATGAATTGAGCAAGGGGGCGGCACCCTCCCCGCCCTCGGCCTTCAGCACATAGTCGCGCGTCGCTTCCTGCGCTTTCGAGGCGCCGTCGTCATAGAGAGGACGCACGGCAGAATAGGTCCAGACAATATCCGAGCGCTTGACAGGTTGCGCGAAATATTCGCTTGCCGCGGCGCAGAGATAGTCGATCTCGGCGTCGCTGATCTTCACGTCATGCGGATCACCGGGATAGTCGCGGTCGGTAGTGCCGATCAGCGTGAACTCTTCCTCGTAGGGAATGGCGAAGATGATGCGCCCGTCCTTGTTCTGGAAGAAGTAGGCGCGCGGATCGTCGAACTTCTTCTTGATAACGATGTGGCTGCCCTGCACCAGGCGAACATTGTGCACGTCGTTCTGCCCGACCGCCTTTGCCAGCACCTGGTCGACCCAGGGTCCTGCGGCATTGACGAGAAGGCGGGCCCGGACTTCCTCGGTCTCGCCGGTCAGCACGTTCTGGATCTTGATCGTCCACAGCGCGCCGTCGCGGCGCGCGCTGACCACTTTGGTGCGGGTGCGGATGATGGCGCCGCGGTCGGCCGCGTCGCGGGCATTGAGCGCCACCAGGCGGGCATCGTTGACCCAGCCGTCCGAATATTCGAACGCCTTGCGGAAGAGCGGCTTAAGTGGTTTGCCGGCCGGGTCGCTGGCCATGTCCAGCGTTTTCGTCGCCGGCAGCAGCTTGCGCCCGCCGATATGGTCGTAGAGGAACAGGCCGAGCCGGATGAGCCAGGCCGGGCGTAAGCCCTTGGCATAAGGCAGCACGAAGCGCATCGGCCAGATGATGTGCGGCGCGTTCTTCCAGAGAACCTCGCGCTCCATCAGCGCTTCACGCACCAGGCGGAATTCATAGAATTCGAGATAGCGCAGGCCGCCATGGATCAGCTTGGTCGAGCCGGAGGACGTCCCGCTGGCCAGATCGTTCATCTCGGCCAGAAAAACCGAAAATCCACGGCCGACGGCGTCACGGGCGATGCCGCAGCCGTTGATGCCGCCACCTATGACGAAAATGTCATGGATCGGGGATGCGCTCACAGGTTTCCTCCGCGATTTCGCATTGCACCATTTTTGTGTTTCGCGAAACCGTGACGGAATTATTTCGAACTCGATACGAATGTCAAACGAAATATCACAGATGTGTGAGACGCCCGAGAAGCGGCATTATCCGAGCGCCGTCTCGATCAAACGAACCTCCGTCTCCTCGCAGATCCTGCGCACCGAAGGGATATCGCACCGGTCGGTGATGAAGGTGTTGACCTGCGACAGATGGCCGATGCGAACCGGCGCCGTGCGCTCGAATTTGGTCTGGTCGGAGACGAGAATCACGTGACGCGCATTGGCGATGATCGCTTGCGCCACTTTCACCTCGCGAAAATCGAAGTCGAGCAACGCGCCGTCGTGGTCGATGGCCGAGGCGCCGATGACGGCGTAATCCACTTTAAACTGACGAATGAAATCGACGGCGGCCTCACCGACGACGCCGCCGTCCGAGCCGCGCACCACACCGCCGGCGATCACCACCTCGATCGAAGGGTAGATGCGCATCCTATTGGCAACATTGATATTATTGGTGATGACCATAAGCCCGTTGTGGTCGAGCAGCGCCTTGCTGACGGCTTCAGTGGTAGTGCCGATATTGATGAACAACGAGGCGTTGTCGGGGATCAGCCTGGCTGCGGCGCGACCGATCGCCTCCTTCTCCTCGGCCGCAATCTTGCGCCGCGCCTCATATTCCATGTTCTCGATGCCGGACGGAAACAACGCGCCGCCATGGACGCGTGTCAGCAAACGCTGGTCGCAGAGGTCGTTGAGGTCCTTGCGGATGGTCTGCGGCGTCACGTTGAAATGTGTGGCAAGGTCTTCGACCAGAACCCGGCCGTGGTCCTTCGCCATCTGTATGATTTCGGCATGGCGTGGCGAAAGAAACATCCGGCATCCTCCGTTTTCGTTTTTCTGGTCTATATCGGAAAACGAAAGCTGTGAAAAGGTATAAGCCGGCTAACGAAATTCACTTGATCGCAAAGGCAAACCGGATCGCAACCCATTTGCCGCCTCAGACAAGACGACGCGCGACCTCGGTGACCACATCGAAGGCCGCGTCAATATCGGCAGCCGTGGTCTCGAACTGCCCCGCCTGGAAGCGGATCGCCACGCGTCCGTCCACGCGGGTCTGCGTCAGATAGATGCGGCCGTCCGTGTTGATGGCATCGACAAGTCGCAGATTGTGCTCGTCCGGATCGGCGTCCGCCGGGGCGCGATGCCGGAAGGAAAACAGCGACAGCATCGGCTCGGTGACGAGCTCGAAGTCATCCTCCATGGCAAGTCGCCCGGCGAGGCCTTCGCTCCAGGCGACGTGATTGCGGATCATCCTGCGCAGGCCTTCCAGCCCATGGGCGCGCAGCAGGAACCAGAGCTTCAGCGCCCGGAAACGGCGGCCGAGCGGTACCGACCATTCCGAATAGTTGATGATGCCGTCATGGCCGCGGGTCTTGAGATAGTCCGGCTTGATCGCCAGCGTGCGCACGAGGTCTTCCGGTTGGCGGACAAACTGGATCGAGCAGTCGAACTGCGCGCCCAGCCATTTATGCGGATTGAAGACAATCGAATCGGCGCCCTCGACGCCAGCCCAGAAATGTCGATATTCCGGGCAGATCATGGCCGATCCTGCCCACGCTGCGTCGACATGAAGGTAAAGCCCATGCCGCTTCGCGACAGCGGCAACGGCGGCGATGTCGTCGGTGCCGCCGGTGCTGGTGCCGCCGACACATGCGATGATGCCGGCGGGTAGCAGGCCAGCCTCGCGATCGGCAATGATCGCTGCCTCCAGCGCCGCCGCGTCCATCGCGCGGAAACGGCCGGCTACCGGGATGCGAACGAGGTTCTCCTCGCCGATGCCCGAAACCCAGATCGCGCGGTCGATCGACGTGTGGACCTGATCGGAAGAATAGACGCGCAGCTTCGCCTGTCCGGCGAGCCCTTTTTTGTTGCCCTGCCAGTCCAGCGCCCGCTCGCGCATCGTAAGCACCGCGGCAAGCGTCGCCGACGAGGCGGAATCCTGGATGACGCCGGAGAACCCTTCGGGCAGCCCGAGCGCCTGGCGCATCCAGTCGACGATGCGCATCTCAAGCTCGGTAGCAGCCGGCGAGGTCTGCCACAGCATGCACTGCGCCGCCATCGCCGAGACCAGATATTCCGCCACGACCGAAACCGGCGCCGCGTTGGCCGGAAAATAGGCGAAGAAGCGCGGATGCTGCCAATGCGTCATGCCAGGCACGATCTTCGCTTCGAAATCGGCGAAGATCTTTTCCATCGGCTCTGCCGTTTCAGGCGGCGACGCCTCGATACTCCTGAAGATCTCGCCCGCACCTATCGCAGGCCGCACCGGCCGCTCGCGCAGACTCGCGCGGTAATCCGCGCCCCAGTCGGCCGCGCGTCTCGACCATGCCTTGAATTCATCGTTGTTCATACAACCCTCGCCGGATCGACCAGTCATAGCCGGCTATAGCGCCGGCCCATCAGCAATTGATCAACATGTTAAATATAATCGACCAACCGCCGTCGGAACGGAAAAAGGCACCTACCCCGGAAAGTCCGGCAAGCTGGCGAAAGCCGTCTTAAGTGCGTTCGACCAGCCTTCGGAAATGGCGCGATAATACTGGTCGTCCTGACCGAACCGCTGCTTGAGACCGACCTTGAGCGCGTCCTTCTCCAGGAAGAGCAGATCGAGGGGCAAGCCGACAGACAGGTTCGACTTCAGCGTCGAGTCGAAGGAAACCAGAAGCAGCTTCACCGTCGCGGCCAGGCTCATCGCGCTGTCGTAAGCGCGGATGATGATCGGCTTGCCGTATTTCGTCTCGCCGATCTGGAAGAACGGCGTGTCGTCGGTCGACTCGATGAAATTGCCCTCGGGATAGATCATGAAGAGCCGTGGCGGGCTGCCCTTGATCTGCCCGCCGAGGATGAAGGAGGCGTTGAAATAGGAATCGGCCTGGTCGCCGGTTGGCGACGATTGCGCGATCACCTCCTTCACAGTTTCGCCGACCAGCCGCACGGTCTGGTACATGGACGGCGTTTCGAGCAGCTTCTCGTGGCGGTCGCCGACCGCCTTGTTGCGCTCGTCAAGCAGGCTGACCACCGCCTGGGTCGTGGCGAGGTTGCCGGCCGACGTCAGAACGATGACGCGCTCGCCCGGCTCCTCCCAGACATGCATCTTCTTGAAGGTCGAGATCGAATCCATGCCGGCATTGGTGCGCGTGTCCGACATGAACACGAGCCCGCGATCGATCTTGAGGCCGACGCAATAGGTCATGGTCGCTCTTCTGGTGAATCTTAGAGCAATTTCTAACGGTGATTACTGCTCTACCGTGACGGTGACGGCAAGCTTCTCCTCCGCCTGCCCCAGCAATATCCCGGACACGGGCGAGGCATCGCGGTAGTCGCGTCCTGTCGCCACTCTCACATAACGTTCGTCGGGAGAGATACCGTTGGCGGGGTCAAAGGCAACCCACCCCAAGCCCGGCACATGCGCCTCCGCCCAGGCATGGCTCGCCGCCTGCTCGACAGAAGCGTCCATCATCAGATAGCCGCTGACGTAGCGCGCGGGAAAGCCCATGACACGCGCCGCCGCGGTGAAGATGTGGCTGTGGTCCTGGCAGACGCCGGCCTTCAGCGCCACCGCTTCCTCCGCCGGCGTCACGGCGCTGGTCGTGCCGGGCTTGTAGGCGACGCGCTCGCGGATCGTGCCCATCAGCCTGTGCAGCCGGTCGATGTCTGTCCCCTCGCCGACCGATGCGGCCAGTTGGCGGATGCCGTCACCGGCGGTGGTGAGCTGCGTTTCCTGGGCGAACAGCCAGAGCGGTGCGAAACCATGGTGCGCACCGGATACGCCGGCCGTGTCGCGCGTCGTCACCTCGCCCGCGGCCTCGACCGTGATAACGTTGTGGCCGCCCTCGGCGCTCACCAGCCGCGTGTCATTGCCGAAATGGTCAGTGAAACGCACTTCCTCGCGCGCGCCGTCGATATTGATCGCCCAGGATGCAACCGTCTGCGTCGGCCCGCTAAGCGGCAGCAGGCGCAGCCGCTGCAGAAGATATTGCACCGGCGCGTCGTAGCGATACTCGGTCCGGTGGGAGATCTTGAGCCGCATCGCGCCTGCCCTCCCAGCGCTCAATAGAACCGGTAGTCCTGGGCAATCTCGTCGCCCAGCCTGGTATTGTCGCGAATGAATTCGGCCAGGAACTCGTGCAGGCCATGGTCGAAAATATCCTTGATCGACCCTTTCTTCAGCATCGCCTGGATCTTCTCGGCCGTGGCGTGGCAGGCATGGCGCTCGCCATAGTCGTCGGCGAGGAATCTCAGATGCTCGCCGAGGAAGCGATAGCAGAAGGTGAGCGAGCGCGGCATGCGCACGTTGAGGATCAGATAGTCGGCGATGTTGGTCGGCTTGTAGTCGGCGTCGTAGACCCAGCGATAGGAGCGGTGCGCCGACACCGAGCGCAGGATCGATTCCCATTGATAATTGTCGAGCGTCGAACCCACCCAGGAGATCGACGGCAAGAGCACGTAGTATTTGACGTCGAGGATGCGAGCCGTGTTGTCGGCGCGCTCGACATAGGTGCCGAGCTGCGAGAAGTCGAAGATCTCGTTGCGCAGCATGGTGCCGTAGAACGAGCCGCGGATCAGCGCCGTCTCGCGCTTGATGGCGTCGAGCACGGTCGGCAGGTCGCGCTCGTCGATCGGCCTTGCCAGCATGCGCTTCAGCGACATCCAGGCCTCGTTGATGCTTTCCCATGTCTCGCGGGTTAGCGCGGTGCGCACCATGCGCGCATTGTTGCGCGCCGTCTCGATCGAGGACATCGTGCTCGACGGATTCGACGTGTCGCGCAGCAGGAAGTCGGAGACGTTGGCGGCCGTGTAATCCTGGTATTTCTGGCTGAAGGCGTAGTCCGAGCCGGCGCTCAGCAGCACCGAGTTCCATTCCTCCGATGCGTTCTGGGTACGCGTCAGCGCCATGCGCAGGCCGGCATCGACCAGGCGCGCCATGTTTTCGGCCCGCTCGATATAGCGGTTCATCCAGTAGAGACCGTTGGCGGTGCGGCCGAGAAGCATGTGGCGCAGCCTAGTGAATGGTGAATAGTGAATGGTGAATGGTAGGTTGACCCGTGTAGTGCCTCATCATCGCTACCCCCTTGCAGTCAGGCGTCTGACCATTCACCATTTTACCATTCACCATTCACTGCTCTAATCATCGAGCACCCACGTATCCTTAGTCCCACCGCCCTGCGAGGAGTTGACCACCAGCGAGCCCTCCTTGAGCGCCACCCTGGTCAGTCCGCCAGGCACGAGCTGGATGCGGTCCGAGACGAGTACATAAGGGCGAAGGTCGACATGGCGCGGCGACAGGCCCTTCTCGGTGAGGATCGGGCAGGTCGACAGCGCCAGCGTCGGCTGGGCGATATAATTGCCGGGCTTGGCCTGCAGCTTCTTGGCGAACGCCTCGCATTCCTTCTTGGTCGCCGCCGGACCGACCAGCATGCCGTAGCCGCCGGAGCCGTGCACTTCCTTGATCACGAGCTCGCCAATGTGCTCCAGCACATATCTCAGGCTGTCCGGCTCCGAGCAGCGCCAGGTCGGGATGTTGCCAAGGATCGCCTTGCGGCCGGTGTAGAACTCGACGATCTCGGGCATATAGGAATAGATCGCCTTGTCGTCGGCGATACCGGTTCCCGGCGCATTCGCAATCGTGATGTTGCCGGCTCGATAGACGTCCATGATGCCCGGCACGCCAAGGGCGGAGTCCGGCCGGAAGGTCAGCGGATCGAGGAAGGCGTCGTCGACGCGCCGGTAAAGCACGTCGATCTGCTTGTAGCCTTCGGTGGTGCGCATCGTGACATGGCCGTCGACCACGCGCAGGTCCTGTCCTTCGACAAGTTGCACGCCCATCTGATCGGCGAGGAAAGCGTGCTCGAAATAGGCTGAGTTGTAGCTGCCCGGCGTCAGCACCGCGATGGTCGGCGCGCCCTTGGCGCTCTGCGGCCTTACCGCTGCCAGCGACTGGCGCAGCAGCTGCGGATAGTTCTCGACCGGCCGCACTTTGACCTGCTGGAACAGCTCGGGAAAGAGCTGCATCATCGTCTCGCGGTTCTCCAGCATGTAGGAGACGCCCGACGGCGTGCGGGCATTGTCTTCGAGCACGTAGAATTCGTTCTCGCTGATGCGGACGATGTCGACGCCGATGATGTGGGTGTAGACGCCGGCCGGCGGCCTCACCCCGATCATCTCTGGCAGGAACGCTTCGTTCTTCGCCACCAGCTCCTTGGGAATGCGCCCGGCGCGCAGGATTTCCTGGCGGTGATAGATATCGTCGAGAAAAGCGTTCAGCGCCTGCACGCGCTGCTCGATGCCTTGCGTCAGCCGGCGCCATTCCTGGCCGGAGATGATGCGCGGGACGATATCGAAGGGGATCAGCCGCTCGGAGGCTTCCTGCTCGCCATAGACGGCAAAGGTGATGCCGGTCTTGCGGAAGACGCGCTCGGCGTCCTGCATTTTCTCGGTAAGCCTGGCCGGATCCTGTTCCTTCAGCCAGCGATCGTAAGCCTGATATGGTCTTCTCAATCCCGAGGCTTCCGGAAGCATTTCGTCGAACGCTGCCAATCGCGTACTCCCCTCTGAAGCCATTTCACTGGCCTCGCCGGGGAAAATCAAGCGCAATCGGTGATTTGAGAGGCGGCGGCGGCCGCTCTATGCAAATTGCCTAAGATTAGGGCAGCGGGAGCGATGCTGGGTCAGGCCCTGCCCGGTGACCAGGCATCAATGCCAAGTCAGAATGCCCGGAAGGTAACGATGGTGAAGGTGTCTTTGATTCCAGGCAGGATCTGCACCCGTTCATTGACGAAGTGGCCGATATCCTCTTCATCGTCGACATAGAACTTGGCGAGCAGGTCGTAGTTGCCGGCGGTCGAATAAATTTCGGAGGCGATCTCGGCGTCGGCGAGCGCGCTGGCGACCTCGTAGGCTTTGCCCAGATCGCACTTTATCTGCACGAAAAATGCCTTCATTGCCGATCCTGTGAGCTTCTACGCGAATAAGCGGCCCTTGTGGCAGACTGCCGCCCTGCTTTCAAGCATCAGGCGGCGCAGGTCTCGGCGACCGCTTGCCGCAATCCGGCGATTGGCATGCCCGATCGGCCGCTGCCATTGACCAGCGCCAGCATGTCTTTGAATGAGAAGCGCCGGCTTAGACGGCGACGTGGGTAAGAATATTCCGAACACGATGAAACCGCGGCACGCCGCCCAGCGTATGTTAGACTGCGCTTTGCAAGTGAATTCCGGGAGGCAGGCCATGCGCGGCGCTTTGTTCGCACTCGCTCTCGTTCCGATGCTTCTGACTTCCATAGCCTTCGCCGGCGATGCCGAGATCAAGGCGGCGCAAACGGTCATCGACAGCCAACTCAAGGCTTTCCTCGCCGATGACGGCGCAACCGCCTACAGCTTCGCGGCGCCCAACGTGAAGCTCATCTTTCCGACCATTGACACCTTCATGAACATGGTGACCAACGGCTATGCGCCGGTGCGCAGGCCGCAAAGCTATTCCTTCGGCAAGGTCGAGCAGACCGGACCGAGCTCGATCATCCAGCAGGTGCTGATCGTCGGCCCCGACGGCAAGGACTACGAAGCGGTCTACACGCTGGAACAGGAGCCGGACGGCAGCTTCAAAATCATCGGCTGCAGCCTGCGCGCCTCGACTTCGGTCAGCACCTGAGCCCTCACATTGCCGGAACATCGCCCCTCGCCCAGCCCTCCGCAATCTCGGCGGCTCGCGTCTCGAAGGCTTGCGCCTCGATCGCGGCGCGGATGTCCTGCATCAGCTTCTGATAGTAGGACAGGTTGTTCCAGGTGAGCAGCATTGCCCCCAGAGACTCCTGCGAACGCACGAGGTGATGCAGATAGGCGCGTGAGTAGTCGCGCGCGGCCGGGCAGTCGCTTTCCTCGTCCAGCGGACGTGGATCGTCGACATGACGGGCGTTGCGCAGGTTGATCTTACCGCGACGCGTGTAGGCCAGGCCATGGCGGCCGGCGCGCGTCGGCATCACGCAATCGAACATGTCGATGCCCCGCGCCACCGATTTCAAGATGTCGTCAGGCGTGCCGACGCCCATCAGGTAGCGCGGCCTGTCGGCCGGCAGTTCCGGGCAGGTGATGTCGAGCATCTCCAGCATCACGGCCTGCGGTTCGCCGACCGCCAGCCCGCCGACGGCATAGCCCTTGAGGTCCATCGCCTTCAGCGCCTGCGCCGAGCGCACGCGCATCACTGCGCTGTCGCCGCCCTGCACGATGCCGAACATCGCCTTGCCCGGCTGGTTGCCGAACGCCGTCTTGCAGCGTTCGGCCCAGCGCAGCGAGAGCTCCATCGCGCGCTCGATTTCCGCCGGCTTGGCGGGCAGCGCGGTGCATTCGTCGAGCTGCATCTGGATGTCGGAATCGAGCAGCCCCTGGATCTCGATCGACCGCTCCGGCGACATCTCGTAGGGAGCGCCGTCGATATGCGAGCGGAAGCTGACGCCCTTTTCGCTGAGTTTCCTCAGCTTCGACAGCGACATGACCTGGAAGCCGCCGCTGTCGGTCAGGATCGGGTGCGGCCAGCGCGCGAACTCATGCAGGCCGCCGAGCTTCGCGACGCGTTCGGCGCCTGGTCTGAGCATCAAATGATAAGTGTTGCCGAGGATGATGTCGGCGCCGACGTCGCGCACCTGGTCCATATACATGGCCTTGACCGTGCCGCCGGTGCCGACCGGCATGAAGGCCGGCGTGCGGATCTCGCCGCGCGGCATGCTGATCACGCCGCGCCGCGCCTTGCCGTCGGTGGCGGTAAGCTTGAACGAAAAAGTCTCAGCCATCGAATTCCTTGTCGTGTGCCGGCGCGCCAGGTGCCTGCTTGTCGAGCGACTGCCGGTAGCGGATGCAACCGCGATGAATTTCGGCCAGGGCGGCACGGCGATCGCTGGCTCGGTCTTCTCCGGCAAAAGGTTCCAGAGGTCGGGATGATACCAGCACAGATCATGGCCGGTCGCATCGCGATGCGCGCGAATGCCGGCCCGCAGCTTCTTGACCTCCGCGATCAGCGCGTCGCGCCCCATTGTCTCGAGATCACTGTCCATCGCTTGTCTTCGCTCGGAAAAGCAGGCTGGAGTCGCCGTAGGAATAGAACCTGTAACGGGTCTCGATGGCATGCGCATAGGCCGAACGCATCGTCTCCAGCCCGCTGAAGGCCGAGACCAGCATGAACAGCGTCGAGCGCGGCAGGTGGAAATTGGTCATCAGCATGTCGGCGGTCCGGAAGCGGTGGCCTGGGGTGATGAAGATATCGGTCGGTCCGGACCAAGGCTCGATCCTGCCGTCTTCGCGCGCAGCACTTTCCAGGAGGCGCAGCGATGTCGTGCCGACGGCGATGACCCGCCCTCCCCGCGCCCTTGCCGCATTGAGCGCATCCGCCGTGTCGGCGCTCACCAAGCCGGTTTCGGCATGCATCCTGTGATCGGCGGTGTCGTCGGCTTTCACCGGCAGGAAGGTGCCGGCGCCGACATGCAGCGTGACGAAGCAGCGCTCGACGCCCTTGGCATCGAGTGCCGCAAACAATTCCGGCGTGAAATGCAGTCCCGCGGTGGGTGCGGCGACGGCGCCCTCTTCCCTGGCATAGATGGTCTGGTAGTCGCTGCGGTCGCGCTCGTCGTCGTCGCGTTTCGAGGCGATGTAGGGCGGCAGCGGAATGTGGCCGACGGCGTGCATCGCCTCGTCGAGGAACGGGCCGGAGAGATCGAAGCCGAGCAGCGCCTCGCCCGCCTCGCCCTTCTCGATCACCGTCGCGTCGAGCTGGCCGAGGAAGCAGGAATTCTGGTCATGGCCGAAATGGATGCGGTCGCCGGCAGCGATGCGCTTGCCGGGCCGCATGAAGGCCTGCCAGCGGTCGGGCGCCACGCGCATATGCAGCGTCGCCTCGACCTGCGCCATCGCCTCGCCGCGCTTGCGGATGCCTTTGAGCTGCGCCGGGATGACCTTGGTGTCGTTGAACACCAGCACGTCGCCCCTGCGGAGCAACGCCGGCAGATCGCGCACGATGCGGTCTTCCAAGCCTTCGCCGGGCCTGACGACCAACATCTTGGAGCTGTCGCGCGGCTCAGCCGGGCGCAGCGCGATGCGCTCCTCCGGCAGATCGAAGTCGAACAGGTCGACGCGCATCAGAACAGCCGGATGAGCAGCGCTCCGGCCAGCAGCAGCACGGCCCCGGCGACGCGGCCAAGCGAAATCTCGCGCACCGCGACGCCGAGAAAGCCGACGCGATCGACGAGCATGCCGGCAATCAGCTGGCCGGCGACCAGGAATGCCATCAGCGCGGCCGCGCCGATGCGTGGGGTCAGGATCGTGGAAAGCGTGACATAGAAGCCGCCGAGCACGCCGCCGGCGATGAACAGCCACGGCGCCGGCGCCTTCCAGTCGAGCGAGATGCCCTGCAGCTTGACCACGGCGACCGCGATGATGCCGAGCACCACAGCACCCGACAGGAAGGAAAAGGCGGCGGCCGCGACCGGAAGACCGAGGCCGCGCGCCAATTGCGAGTTGATCGGCGCCTGAATGGCGATGAAGGCGCCGGACAGGATGCCAAGCAGGGACCAGACAGCGCCCATTGTCGTCACGCCTGCCTTACTTGACGTCCGCCGCGACCTTCAGCGACACGATCTTGTCGGGATCCTGCACCGGCTCGCCGCGCTTGATCTTGTCGACATTCTCCATGCCTTCGATGACCTGGCCCCAGACCGTGTACTGGCGGTTGAGGAAGGAAGCGTCGTCGAAGCAGATGAAGAACTGCGAGTTGGCCGAGTTCGGGTTCTGCGCGCGAGCCATCGAGCAGGTGCCGCGGCCGTGGTTGGCGTTGGAGAATTCGGCCTTGAGGTCCGGCTTGTCGGAACCGCCCATGCCGGCGCGGGACGGAGCGAAAGAGGGTTTGCTCGAATTGCCGAACTTGACGTCGCCGGTCTGCGCCATGAAGCCGTCGATGACGCGGTGAAAGACCACCCCGTCATAGGCGCCTTCACGCGACAGCTCCTTGATGCGGGCGACGTGGCCGGGCGCAAGGTCCGGATACATCTCGATGACGACCTGGCCTTTGGTCGTTTCCATGATGAGCGCGTTCTCGCGGTCCTTGATCTCAGCCATGTCAGAAAATCCTTTGAAAATTGAGTGGGTTACTTGTTGTCGGCGGCGATGCGAACCTTGATCATGCGATCGGGGTCGGTGACGGTCCCGTTGTCGGCCTCGTCGCCCTTCTTGATCTTGTCCACCAGTTCCATGCCGCTCTCGACCTTGCCGACGATGGTGTACTGGCCGTCGAGGTTCGGCGCCGGCGCGAACATGATGAAGAACTGGGAATTGGCCGAATTCGGGTCCTGCGAGCGGGCCATGCCGACCACGCCGCGGGTGAATTTCTCGGCCTGCGAGAACTCGGCAGGCAGGTCGGGAAGGTCGGAACCGCCGGTGCCGACGGCTTCGGGATTGAAACCCTTCTTCATGTTGCCGAACTTGACATCGCCGGTCTGCGCCATGAAGCCGTCGATGACGCGGTGGAAGGCGACATAGTCATAGGCGCCCTCGCGCACCAGCTTCTTGATCTGCGCGACATGCTTGGGCGCGAGATCAGGACGCAGCGCGATGGTCACGTCGCCGTCCTTCAGCGTGACGATCATGGTGTTTTCCTTGTCGGCGGCAAAGGCAGGCGGGGATGCCGCCAAAACGCCGGCAAGCACGACAAGGAACGAAGCGAGCTTTTTCAGCTGCATGGGGATCTCCGGGAGGGTTACTTCGCGAACTTGGCAGTGAGCGCGCCTGCGACGGCAGCCGGCACGAATGGGCGGATGTCGCCGCCCATCGACGCAATCTGGCGGACAAGTGTGGCGGTAATGGTGCGCACCGACGGGCTGGCCGGCAGGAAAACGGTCTGCAACTCCGGCGCCATGGTCTCGTTCATGCCGGCCATCTGCATCTCGTAGTCGAGATCGGTGCCGTCGCGCAGGCCGCGGATAATGATCGAGGCGCCATGCTTCCTGGCGGCGTCGATGACCAGACCGTCGAAGGCAACGACCTTGATGCGGGCGCTGTCGCGGCCGAACTCCGCCTTCGTCGCGGCCTCGATCAGCTTCACGCGTTCCTCGAAGGAAAACAGCGGCGTCTTGCCCGGGTGGATGCCGATCGCCGCGTAGACGGTGTCGGCCACGGCGAGCGACGCCTTCAGGACGTCGAGATGGCCGTTGGTCAGCGGGTCGAAGGAGCCGGCGTAAAGGGCGGTGCGTTCAGTCATGGCAGGCTTCTAGAGCAATTCCAGGAAAAGTGTGAGCGGTTTTCCGTCCGGAATTGCGCAAACGCTTTAGCGAGCCTCTCGAGCAAAGGCAAATCCCATTGATGCGGCTAGCCGTGAACCTTTTCACGGACATGAACGACAGATGAATACGACAATCACGAACGCTTCACGCAGCGTTCACTAGGTTGCCGCTTCAGGAGATGAAACCAAAGCACCATCTTTATCGTTGTGAGCGCAGGAGAACACGCAAATGCTGATCTACATGCTTGCCACTGCAATGACCATCGTGATGCTGATCGCAACCGCCTTCGGGCTGCATCAGGAAGCGGCGCGAGTGCGCGTCAAGGCCAACACCAAGCGGTTCGATGGCTTCGTTGCCCGCAATGTCTACCGTCGCCACTGATTTCCAGCCATGATCGCACCGGCCCAAGGGCCGGTGGCGCGTAGCCAAAGCCTATTCTGGATTGCTCTCGCCCGCATCCTGTGCGGTGCCAGCCTCACTCGAAGGCGTCTCTTCGGCTTCCTCGTCCGACTGCGGCTCCGAAATCCGCTCAACCGACACCACCTTCTCGCCTTCGGCCGTGTTGAAGATGGTCACGCCCTTGGTGGCGCGGCTGGCGAAGCGTATGCCGTTGACCGGCACGCGGATGACCGTGCCGCCGTCCGAAACCAGCATGATCTGATCGTCGTTGCCGACCGGGAAAGTCGCGACAAGGCGCCCGATCTCGGCCACTTTCGACACATCCGTGGCGCGAATGCCTTTGCCGCCGCGGCCCGTCAGGCGGAAATCGTAGGAGGACGAACGCTTGCCGTAGCCGTATTCGGTCACCGTCAGCACAAGCTGCTCATGCACCTTGAGGAATTCGTAGCGCTCGTCGGAAAGCTCGGCTTCCTCGCCGATCTCCTCATTGGTGAGCGCGATCTCTTCCTCCTCGGCAGCACCGCCGGCGGCCAGCCGGCGTTCGGACGCCGCACGCTTGAGATAGGCCGCACGCTCTGCCGGTGAAGCATCGACATGTTCGATCACGGACATCGAGATGACGCGATCGGTCTCGGCCATGGCGATGCCGCGCACGCCGACGGAGTTGCGGCTCTGGAAAACGCGCACGTCGCCGACCGGGAAGCGGATGCACTGGCCGGAATTGGCAGTCAGAAGCACGTCGTCATTGTCGGTGCAGGTCTCGACGCCGAGTATCTCGTCGCCCTCTTCCTCCAGCTTCATGGCGATCTTGCCGTTGCGGTTGACCTGGACGAAGTCAGACAGCTTGTTGCGGCGCACCGTGCCTCGCGTGGTGGCGAACATCACGTCGAGCTCGCCCCAGCTCGTCTCGTCCTCGGGCAATGGCATGATGGTGGTGATGCGCTCGCCCTGCTCGAGCGGCAGCATGTTGATCAGCGCCTTGCCGCGCGATTGCGGGTTGCCGACCGGCAGCCGCCAGACCTTTTCCTTGTAGACGATGCCGCGCGAGGAGAAGAACAGCACCGGCGTGTGCGTGTTGGCGACGAACAGCCGGGTGACGAAATCCTCTTCCTTGGTCGACATGCCGGAGCGGCCCTTGCCGCCGCGGCGCTGCGCCCGGTAGAGCGACAGCGGCACGCGCTTGATGTAGCCGGAATGGCTGACGGTGACGACCATATCCTCGCGTTGGATCAGGTCCTCGTCTTCCATGTCCGCACCGCCCTCGGCGAGCTCGGTGCGGCGCGGCGTGCCGAACTCGTCGCGGACTGCGATCAGCTCGTCCTTGACGATCTGCTGGATGCGCGCGCGGGACGACAAAATGTCAAGGTAATCAACGATCTCGGCGCCGATCTTGTTCAGCTCGTCGGCGATCTCGTCGCGGCCGAGCGCGGTCAGGCGCTGCAGGCGCAGATCGAGAATGGCGCGCGCCTGTTCCTCGGAGAGATTGTAGGTTCCGTCCTCGTTGATGCGGTGGCGCGGATCGTCGATCAGCTGGATCAGCGGAGCGACGTCGTGGGACGGCCAGCGCCGCTCCATCAACTGCTCGCGCGCCGTCTGCGGATCGGGCGCGGTGCGGATCAGCTTGATCACCTCGTCGATGTTGGCGACCGCGATCGCAAGACCGACCAGCACATGAGCTCTCTCACGAGCCTTCCGCAAAAGATACTTCGTGCGCCGGCTGATCACTTCCTCGCGGAAGCCGACAAATGCTTTCAGCATGTCGATCAGCGTCAGCACTTCCGGCTTGCCGCCGTTCAGCGCCACCATATTGGCGCCGAACGAGGTCTGCAGCGGCGTGAAGCGGTAGAGTTGGTTGAGGATGACGTCGGCGACGGCCTCGCGCTTCAGCTCGATGACGACGCGGTAGCCCTGGCGGTCGCTCTCGTCGCGAATGTCGGAGATGCCCTCGATGCGCTTCTCGCGCACCAGCTCGGCCATCTTCTCGATCATCGCCGCCTTGTTCACCTGGTAGGGGATCTCGGTGACGACGATCGATTCACGGTCGTTGCCGCGCGCCTCGATATTGACGCGGCCACGCATGACGATCGAGCCGCGGCCCGTCGAATAGGCGTTGTAGATGCCGGAACGGCCCAGCACGATGCCGCCGGTCGGGAAATCCGGACCGGGCACGATCTCCATCAGCGACGGCAGGTCGATGGCCGGATTGTCGATGATGGCGATGGCGCCGTTGCAGACTTCGGCCAGATTGTGCGGCGGGATGTTGGTGGCCATGCCGACGGCGATGCCGCCCGAGCCGTTGACGAGAAGGTTCGGGAAGCGGGCCGGCAGCACGCGCGGCTCGGTGGCGGACGCGTCGTAAGTGTCCTGAAAATCGACCGTTTCCTTGTCGATGTCCTCCAGCAGCTCATGCGCGACCTTGGTCAGCCTCGACTCGGTGTAGCGCATCGCCGCCGGCGGATCGCCGTCGATCGAGCCGAAATTGCCCTGACCGTCGATCAGCGGCACGCGCAGCGACCAGTCCTGCGCCATGCGCACCAGCGCGTCGTAGATCGAAGCGTCGCCATGCGGATGATATTTACCCATCACGTCGGCGACCGGGCGCGCCGACTTCACATATTTGCGGTTCCAGTGGTAGCCGCTTTCATGAGAGGCGTAGAGGATGCGGCGGTGGACGGGCTTCAGGCCGTCGCGCACGTCGGGCAGCGCGCGGCTGACGATCACGCTCATGGCATAATCGAGGTAGGAGCGCTGCATCTCCTCGATGATCGAAATCGGCTCGATGCCAGTGGGGCCGCCCTCCGGCCCGCGCGGTGTCTTCTGGTCGGTCAAATCAGGTCACAATCCTGTCGGGAATCACTCACCGCTTATATAGGAAGCCGGGCTGAAACTCCAATGGCGACAACACTTTTCCAGAGACAATTTCGGTGGTAATTTCAAAAGGATACCGCTGATTGCGACGATATGGCCAAGGTCGATTTCTCCTTCAAATGGCAAGGTCGGCCATGGATCGTCTTCCTCGGGCAGAAACTGCGAACGCGATGAACTGGATCTCGTGGCTGCCTCTGCGGGCGCTGAGCGGCTGGACGGCAAAGGACCTCGACGGCGATCTGGCGGCCGGCATCACGTTGGCGGCGATCGCCATTCCCGAACAGATGGCGACGGCCAGGCTCGGCGGCTTCCAGCCGGAGATCGGTTTCTTCGCCTTCGTCGCCGGATCCGTGGCATTCGCCCTCTTCGGCGCCAACCGCCAGCTCTCGGTCGGGGCGGATTCGACGATCACGCCGCTTTTCGCCGGCGGGCTTGCCTTGATCGCGACATCCGGCTCGCCGCACTACCTGGCACTGGCAGCCATGCTGGCGCTGATGGTCGGGCTGCTGGTGGCGCTGAGCGGCGTCTTCCGCCTCGGTTGGATCGCCGACCTCCTTTCGGTGCCGGTCACGACCGGCTTCCTCGCCGGCATTTCCGTCCACATCATCGTCTCGCAATTGCCAGGCCTCCTCGGCCTGCCGCCGGAAAGCGGCGAGACGCTGCGGCGCATCGGTGAAATCGCCGCCAATCTTCACCTCGCCAATGCGTGGAGCCTGGCGCTCGGGCTCGGCGTGTTCGCGATCGTTTTCATTGCCGCGCGCATCAGCGCCCGCATCCCCGCTGCCCTGATCGGGATGGTACTGGCCACGCTCGCCGTCATGGTCTTCGACTTGAAGCGCCAGGGCGTCGAAGTGCTCGGCGCCTTGTCGAACGGGTTGCCGATGCCCGAAATGCCGACCGTCGACTTCCGAGATGCGCAGGCGCTCATCCCGCTCGCGCTGCTGATCGCCATCGTCGTCATGGTGCAGACGGCGGCCACCAGCCGCTCCTTCGCGCCGCAGGATGGCGAAGCACCCTACGTCAATCGCGATTTCGTCGGCGTCGGTGTGGGCAGCATCGTGGCCGGCCTGTTCGGCGCCTTTGCCGTCAACTCCAGCCCGCCGCGCACGGCCATCGTCGCCCAGACCGGCGGCCACTCGCAGCTGTCTGGCCTAATTGCCGCGGCCATCGTGCTGGCGCTCGGCGCCTTTGGAGGAAGCCTGCTCGCCAACGTGCCGCAGGCCGCCCTTGCAGGCGTGCTGATGTTCGTGGCCCAGCACATCCTGCGCTGGCAGGTCTTCGCCAAAGTCTATCGCCAGGCACCGGGCGAGTTCGCGCTGATCCTGGTCACCATGATCGCTATTGTCGTCCTGCCGATCGAAACAGGCGTCGCGATCGGCATCGGCCTGTCACTGCTGCACGGCATCTGGGGCTCGACGCACACGGAGCCGATCGAGCTGGCGCAGGTGCCGGGCACGTCGGTGTGGTGGCCGCCGAGCGGCTCGAGCGCGGGCGAGCAGCGCCCCGGCGTGCTGGTGGCTGCGTTCCAGGCGCCGCTCTCCTTCGTCAATGCCGACCGCTTCAAGCGCGGCCTGCGCGACCTGATCGACGCCAGGAGCGATGAGGTGAAATTGGTGGTGCTGGAGGCCAGCAACATCGTCGAGATCGACTACACCGCCGCCCAGGCGCTGATCGACACCATCCGCCACTGCCGCGACAAAGGCGCCGTCTTTGCCATCGCGCGCATGGAATCGCTGCGCGGCCAGGCGGCGCTGAACCGCTTCGGCATCGCCGACCTGGTCGGCACGCAGCGGATATTCCACAGCGTCGACGCCGCCATCAAGGCGCTTGGCCCAGGACAACCTCAACAGCAGGACGACGTGCAATGACAAGTCCACGCGAACCCATCGTTACTCCGGTCGCGGTGAAGGAACTGCGGCCGACGCAAATGACGGTCGGCATGCGCGAGGTGGAGCTGAAACGCCGGATGATCCGGGCGCGGAACGACGAGGAAACGGGCACATTCCTCGGCCATCACATGGTGCCGGTGGTGCTGGGTCCGAAGAAGCGCAACTATGTCGTCGACCATCACCACATGGCCCGCGCCCTGATCGAGGAGGGCGTCAAGGACGTGCTGGTGACGGTGACCAGCGACCTGTCGAAGCTCGACAAGGACGCTTTCCTCACCGTGCTCGACAATCGCGGTTGGATGCATCCGTTCGACGAGAACGGCAGGCGGCGCGACTATGACGCGCTGCCGAAGAGCATGGCCGATCTCGTCGACGACCCCTATCGCAGCCTCGCCGGCGAATTGCGCAGGCAGGGCGGCTTCGCCAAGGATACGACGCCCTTCAGCGAGTTCCTGTGGGCGGATTTCCTGCGCCGGCGCATCGACCGGGCTGCGGTGGCGAAAAGCTTCGACAAGGCGATGAAGCAGGCCCTTGCCCTGGCCAAGAGCAAGGACGCGGATTATCTGCCCGGCTGGTGCGGCCCGACATCGGACTGACGGTGCATCCTATTGGCTGGTGCAATCCCAGGAAAAGTGCGTAGCGTTTTTAAAACAAACGCCTAGAGCGGTTCAGTGAAGCGCCGGATCCCTCTGACGCGGCGGGCGCGATAGGCGCTGGGCACCTCGCCCATCTCGCGCTTGAACCGCCGGTTGAAGGTCGACAGATCGTTGAAGCCGGCGTCGAAGGCGATCGTCGAGATCGCTTCGTTCGACGCGCGCAGCCGCACGGCGGCTCGGTGCAGCCTGGTCCGCAGCAGGAACTGATAGGGCGTCATGCCGGCGACGTGCCGGAACGTGCGCAGGAAGTGAAACGGGCTGGTCGCCGTGCCGTCGGCGAGCTCGGTCAGCGACAACGGCCGCTCGGCATTGAGCTCTATCAGGCGCACCGCCTCGGCAACGCGTTTCTGGTCGCGGCGGCTGGGTGCGGATGCGACCCTGGAAGAACCGGGCGTGGCCCCAACCACCGCGCCGGCAATGCGCAGGCCGAGCTCTTCGAGCGCTTCGCCGTCGCCCGTTTCCCGCGCGGCCTCCGCTTGCGCCAGCAAGGACGCCAGCGCCGGCAAGGGCGGCAGGCGCGGACCGGCGAAGCCGAGCCGCTTCGCGCCCGGAACGTCGGCGATGACGCGCTCCATATAGGCCGGCGAAAAATGGAAGGAGAGGCAGCGGTCGCCGGCGCCGTGCTCATGGCCGCATTCGTAGCAGGCGCCGGGATTGCCGAGCAGGACGGCGCCGGGAGCAAGCATCGCCGTGCCCTGCCGCGTCCGGTAGCGGAACGTGCCCCTGGTCACGGCGGCGACGCAAAAACAGCGATGCTGTTCCTCGAACGGCCTGTCGCCAGCGCTTGCTGTGCAGATCACGTCGGACACCTGCCAGCCAGGCCCAGAGGCAAGATTTTTCTCGGTCGTCGTCATGGGCGTCGTCGTCATGGCGAAAAATAGCAATTTTTCCCAAGCGCAGAACCCGGCCGTGCCCCTATTGCTTCCCCTCTCCTGACAAACGAGGCAGCAACATGACCGATCCTTTTGCTGAAGCCCTGCACAGCGACGGCCCCGATCCGGACCTTGCCGAGAAGCTCAAGCTCTACGGCCGCTTCGTCGGCGCCTGGACATTCGACGCCACACGCACTCTCGAGGACGGCACCCGGCTTACCGGACGCGGCGAGGTGCATTTTGGCTGGGTCCTGGAGGGCAAGGCAGTCCAGGACGTCTGGATATTGCCCGCTCGGGACGCCGGCCCCTCGCCCTCCCTCGGTCCCTGGACTTTCTACGGCACGACGCTGCGCATCTACGATCCCGGCACCGATGCCTGGCACATCTTCTGGAGCGATCCGCGCAGCCGCTATTTCAGCCGCCAGATCGGCCGTGGCGAGGGTGACACGATCGTCCAGCAAGGCGTCGATGACACCGGGTCCTCGGTGCGCTGGAGCTTTTCGCGCATCACCCAGAACTCGTTCCGCTGGCTGGGCGAGCGCTCGCATGACGGCGGCGAAAACTGGCGCATCGAGGTCGAGTTCCTGGCGCGACGCTCGACTCCAACCGGACCGATCAACCAACTGTAATCATGGAGAAAACGATGCTCGATCACATCTCGATAGGCGTCCGCGACACCAACGCCTCGAAACGTTTCTACGACGCGGCCTTGCAACCGCTAGGCTATTCCTGCCTCAGCCAGTCGCCCGGCTCGCTCGGCTACGGCGCTGAGGCCGTCCGGCTCTGGGTCAACGAGGCCGGCCGCCCGGTGCCGGCCGACACCGACTCCGGCCTGCACTTTTGTTTCGCCGCACCGACGCGCGCCGGCGTCGATGCATTCCATGCGGCGGCGCTGCGCGAGGGCGGCAGGGACAATGGCCCGCCTGGCCTGCGCGCGGCTTATGGCGACAACTACTATGCGGCGTTCGTCATCGACCCGGACGGCTATCGCCTGGAGGCCCATTGCGGCAAAGGAGAATAGCCGGCTGATTTCCCCTTCCGGCTGTTTCCAGTGCCCCCGCTTTGCTCTACCAATTGCGGGGCTTGGGCTTTGCCCGGCGGGAGGGGACCAGCGATGCCGAGCTTCGACAGCCTGTTCAACGCCTTCGTGACCATCCTGGTGACCATCGACCCGCCGGGTCTGGCGCCGCTCTTCCTCGCGGTGACGCGCGGCATGAACCGCGAGGAGCGTCAGCAGGTTTCCGTCCGCGCTTCGGTGATCGGCTTCCTTGTGATGGCGCTGTTCGCGCTCGCCGGTGCCTCGATCCTGTCGGTGTTCGGCATCACGCTGCCGGCCTTCCGCGTCGCCGGCGGCTTCCTGCTGTTCTTCATCGCCTTCGAAATGGTTTTCGAGCGCAGGCAAGACCGCAAGGAGAAGATCGGCGACGTCGCCATCACCAAGGACATGATCCACAACATCGCCGCCTTCCCGCTGGCGATCCCGCTGATCGCCGGCCCCGGCGCGATCTCGGCGACCGTTCTGCTGTCGGGACACTTCGAGGGTTTTAGCGCTCAAGCCGCGCTGGTCGGCATTATCGCGATCTGTCTTGTCCTCACCTATCTGGTCTTTGTGCTCGCCGAGCGCATCGACCGCATTCTTGGTCAGACCGGCCGCTCGATCCTGACGCGGCTGCTCGGCGTCATCCTGGCGGCGCTCGCCGTGCAGTTCGTGGCCGACGGCGTCAGGGCGCTGATGGCTGCTTGAGCGGCACCCCTACTGCCTACTGCCTACTGCCTACTGCCTACTGCCTACCGCCTATTTCACCGTTGTATCGACGACCTCGAAATCATGCGTGACGGTCGCCGTCTTGGCCATCATCGCCGTCGCCGAGCAGTATTTCTCGATCGATAGATCGATCGCGCGTTTCACCTTGTCGCGCGAGAGCGCCCGGCCCTTGACGATGAAATGCATCTGGATACGGGTGAAGACGCGCGGCTCGGTCTCCGCGCGGTCGGCGTCGAGCTCGACCACGCAGTCCTCGACCGCCTCGCGACCCTTCTCGAGGATGTGAACGACGTCATAGGCGGAGCAGCCGCCGGTGCCGATCAGCACCAGTTCCATCGGGCTCGGCCCAGGCGTTCGGCCTTCCGGCCCATGCGCCGTACCCAGCACGACCTTGTGACCGCTGCCGGACTCGCCGACAAAGGTGCGTTCCTCGACCCATTTGACGCGTGCTTTCACGACAAACCTTCCTTGCAACGTTGCATCGCAGCGGACGGATGACCCACTGCGAATGTTTGTTTATACGCAATTCCGAACGGAAAACCGGCGCACACTTTTCCTGGAATTGCTCATTGGCCGAACACGACCGCATGCATGATACGGCCGGGCAGCAAGGTGAAGATGCCGGCGCCGACAAGCGCGAACAAGTAGAGCTTGATCATGGCGCTTCGATGCGCGGCCACCTTATGGCTATGCGCATACCATACCGCCAGCGGCACGGTGACGACCACCAGGATAGACAGGATGTGGATCGGGCTCAACGGCCCGATCAGCCGGATCTGCTGGATCCAGAAGCTCGAGACGGCGATAACCAGCATCAGCGCCGCCCAGGCATAGCCCATCACACGATGGCGTGTCGTGCCTTTCGGCAGGGCCAGTTGCGCGCCGCCCACCGCCAGCGCGGCTAAGGCCGCGAACGCATGCCATGGAATGGGAGGCGGCGCGGATAGAAGCGGCCCGAGCGACATCCCCTCTCCTCAGATGCTTGCCACGCGGTTCGGTTCTCAGAACGGAATCTCGTCGTCCAGTTCGCGCGACGAGCCGCCGCCACCGCCCCTGGAACCGCCACCGCCGCCACGGCTGAAGCCCTCGTTCGGGCCTGACTGGCCGAAATCGGAGCCGCGGTTGTTGCCACCGGAATAATTGCCGACCTGGCCGCCGCCGCCTTCGCCGCGCGCGTCGAGCATCTGCAATTCGCCGCGGAACTTCTGCAGCACGACCTCGGTCGTGTAGCGGTCATTGCCGGTCTGGTCCTGCCATTTGCGCGTCTGCAACTGGCCTTCGACATAGACCTTCATGCCCTTCTTCAGATACTGCTCGGCGACCTTGGCGAGCTGGTCATTGAAGATGACGACGTTATGCCACTCGGTCTTCTCCTTGCGCTCGCCGGAATTCTTGTCGCGCCAGCTTTCCGAGGTGGCGATGCGGATATTGACGACCGGATCGCCCGAATTCAGCCGGCGGATTTCAGGGTCCGCCCCGAGATTGCCGACCAGAATGACCTTGTTGACGCTACCCGCCATCGTACTTCTCCGCGCTCATCCGAAACAAATTTTAAGTCGCTCACCTTACAGCCTGCCGGTCGCCCATGCCCGCAAAGGCTGGCTTTTCCCACAAGGTTTTTGTTCTCTTTTCGTTCTAGTCCCGGCCACTGCCTCTGTCAAGGAATGTCAGCAAAGGCAAGGTGGGCCGTCATATCCCGATATGGAGATCAAATAGCCGCTTGCCAAACCAATAAGTATCGACTTATGCTTCGTACATGATCGAAGCAGAGATTTTCCGGGCGCTGGCCGATCCGACACGGCGCGCCGTCTATGAGCGGCTGGCGACTAGCGAACTGACGGTGTCGGAGCTGCGCGCCGGCATGAGCGTGTCGCAGCCGGCGGTCTCGCAGCATCTTGCCGTGCTGCGCGGCGCCGGCCTCGTGGTCGAGCGGCGCGCCGGCCGCAACGCCTATTATCGCGCCGACCCGCAAGGGCTCGATCCTCTGCTCGGCTGGATCGAACGCTACCGCGCCTTCTGGCCGGAGCGCATCGAGAGGTTGAAGACGGTTCTGAAGGAAATGGACCAATGACGACTGCAAGACACCCGGAAGCGGCCAATGCGCCGCTCAGCTTCGAATGCGATCTTCCCGACCCGCCGGAAAAAGTCTGGCGGGCGCTGACCGAGCCTGAATTACTCGCCGCCTGGATGATGCCCAACGACATTGAGCCCGAAACCGGCAGGCGCTTCGCCTTTGCCGGCCCCGACGCCGCAATCGAATGTGAAGTGCTCGACGCCAAACCGGCCAGGCTCTTACGCTATTCCTGGCGCGAGCGGCCCCGCGCCGACGCTGCCGAGCGGTTGCCGGCATTTGACAGCATCGTCACCTTCACGCTTGAGCCGACGATCTCTGGCGGCACGCATCTTCGCATCGTCCATGACGCCTTCGTGCCGGCGGCGCAGCCTGTCATCGCCGTGGCCGGCGCCGGTTGCGGTCTTTCGCTCGACGCGTGCAAGAAGCCTATAGCCGCCAATGCGCCCTGCATGATGCTGCGCGCAGCCTGACCCCCGAGGATACCCTGCCCATGAGCGCCCTTGCCAATCTGGTACCGATGGTGATCGAGCAGTCGAGCCGCGGCGAACGCGCCTTCGACATTTTCTCGCGGCTGCTGCGCGAGCGCATCGTCTTCATCAACGGCGAGATCAATGACGGCGTCTCGGCGTTGGTCTGCGCGCAGCTCCTGTCGCTGGAATCGGACCATCCCGACAAGGAGATATCGATCTACATCAACTCGCCGGGCGGCGTGGTGACCAGCGGCTTCGCCATCTACGACACGATGCAGTACATCTCCTGCCCGGTGTCGACGGTGTGCATGGGCTTCGCGGCGTCGATGGGCTCCTTCCTTTTGATGGCCGGCTCGCCCGGCCGACGCATCGCGCTGCCCAACACCAGGATCGTGCTGCATCAGCCGCTCGGCGGTTTCCAAGGCCAGGCCTCCGACATCCAGCGTCATGCCGAGGACATCCTGCGCACCAAGCGCCATATGACGGAACTCTACGCCAAGCATTGCGGCCGCAGCTACGAAGAGGTCGAGCGCACGCTCGACCGCGACTATTTCATGACCGCCGAGGAGGCCAAGGCCTGGGGCCTCGTCGACCATGTCTACGACACGCGCAAGAAGGCGGCCTGACTGCGCTGCGCGGCAATTTGATTGCCGCGCGTCTGGCTTCACTTTCGGCGCGCCTCTATAGTCCCGGCATGATCCGTTCGTTCAGAAATCCAGTTGTTGCTGCGGCAGCGGCACTCGCGGTCGCGCTGATCGCCTCCAACACCGCCTTTGCGGACGACAGCTCGACGCAGAAACTGCCAGGCGTCAGCGGCGACTATCATATCGCCAAACCTGCCCCGCAGCCCGAACCGGATGACGCGCAGCCCGCCGGCGGCAACGGCACTTTCAAGATCGGCAATACCGATGTCAGGATCTCCGGCAGCGTAACCATCGACATGGCGACGGGCGGCATCAGGCCGCCCAACCACTGAGGCAATTCCAAGAAAAGGCGCAGCCGGTCCCACTCCGGAATTGTGTAGCAGGTGGAACAACCGCCCGACTTCTGACCGCAAAAATGTAAGCCCCGCCACTGCTTCCGCAGGTGGACGGGGCTTTCATGGATCTGAAAACCCAACTTTGGCCGGGAGTGGACTGCCGGCGTTCTGTTTCGGATGCAACGCGGCCTTCAGCCGACGATCCGACTATGGTCTCTGATTGTAGCGATCGGCAGGTCACGGTTTGTCGGGTCGGCGCTCACGCCACCCTGGCACTTATGCCCGCCGCGGCTCCATCCTTGCGTGGAGCCTCAAGGGACTGTCCGGTGGCGTCATGCTCCGCTCCTTCTGTCCGTTGCGACCATTGTCGTACGAAGCTCTAATCGCAAATGCCCGCGGCGTCTCGCAGGCCACCTTCAGGTGGCGAGGCCATCGAAAGACGGCCGGCTTCGCTGACGACCCGAGACTGCTCCCGCGGGTCGCCTGCGTCAACCGTTCAGTAGCCGATTACCGAAAAATGTGATCGCCGGGAGGTTACGTGCGGGTTAGTCGGGCACCGCCGCTGATCAGTGAGGCGGCAATCGACGGTGTTTGTTTCCACAGCGCTTTGTCAGGAGCGTGTTCGGCCTTTGTTCTTTCCGCTTGCCCGCTCTCGCGAAAGACGGTTAAACCCATAGTTGGCCGCTTCCGTCGAGATTGTGGCGTCTCTCGACGCGGCGGCCAAACTACCTACATAGAGGATGGCCGGGACAAACCGGCCAATCCAGCAAAATTCCAGACCTGAGGCGGCGACCGGCGATGGCCGACCAAAAATACCTTTCCATTCGCGGGGCACGCGAACACAATCTCAAGAACGTCGACCTCGACCTGCCGCGCGACAGCCTGATCGTCATGACCGGCCTGTCAGGATCCGGCAAGTCGTCGCTTGCCTTCGACACCATCTATGCCGAGGGCCAGCGCCGCTATGTCGAGAGCCTTTCGGCCTACGCCCGCCAGTTCCTGGAGATGATGCAGAAGCCGGACGTCGACCAGATCGACGGCCTGTCGCCCGCCATCTCGATCGAGCAGAAGACCACTTCGCGCAACCCACGCTCGACGGTCGGCACCGTCACCGAGATCTACGACTATATGCGCTTGCTGTTCGCGCGCGTCGGCATCCCCTATTCGCCGACCACCGGCCTGCCGATCGAGAGCCAGACGGTCAGCCAGATGGTCGACCGCGTGCTGGCGCTTGACGAAGGCACGCGCCTCTATCTGCTGGCGCCGATCGTGCGCGGCCGCAAGGGCGAGTATCGCAAGGAGCTGCTGGAACTGCAGAAGAAGGGTTTCCAGCGCGTCAAGGTCGACGGCGTCTTCTACGAGATCGCCGACGTGCCGGCGCTGGATAAGAAGTACAAGCACGACATCGACGTCGTCGTCGACCGCATCGTCGTGCGCGGAGATCTGGCGACGCGGCTTGCGGACTCGATGGAAACCGCGCTCAAGCTCGCCGACGGGCTGGCGGTGGCCGAGTTCGCCGACCGGCCGCTCGACGCCAGCCAGACGGGCGAGGACTCGGTCAACAAGTCGAAGAACGAGACGCATGAGCGCATCATGTTCTCGGAGAAGTTCGCCTGCCCGGTGTCCGGCTTCACCATTCCGGAGATCGAGCCCAGGCTGTTCTCTTTCAACAATCCGTTCGGCGCTTGCCCGACCTGCGATGGCCTCGGCAGTCAGCGCGCCATCGACGCCAATCTCGTGGTGCCGGATGAGAACGTCTCGCTGCGGGACGGCGCCATCAGCCCATGGGCGAAATCGACCTCGCCCTATTACGCTCAAACTCTGGAAGCGCTCGGCAAGGCCTACAGCTTCAAGCTCGGCGACAAGTTCAAGGACCTGAGCGCCGAGGCGCAGCAGGCCGTGCTGCACGGCACCGGCGAGCGCGAGATCACCTTCCAGTATGACGACGGCCTGCGCTCCTATAAGACCACCAAGACCTTCGAGGGCGTCATCCCCAATCTCGACCGACGCTGGAAAGAAACGGAATCGGCCTGGATGCGCGAGGAGATCGAGCGCTTCATGTCGGCGACGCCCTGCCCTGCCTGCAACGGCTACAGGCTGAAGCCGGAAGCGCTCGCCGTGAAGATCGCCGGAAAGCACATCGGCGAGGTCACCGAGCTGTCGATCCGCAAGGCCGACCAGTGGTTTACCGACCTGCCGGCGCAGCTCAACGAGAAGCAGAACGAGATCGCGGTCAGGGTGCTGAAGGAAATCCGCGAGCGCCTTCGCTTCCTGAACGATGTCGGCCTCGACTACCTGACATTGTCGCGCAACTCCGGCACGCTGTCGGGTGGCGAGAGCCAGCGCATCCGCCTCGCTTCGCAGATCGGCTCCGGCCTCACCGGGGTGCTTTATGTTCTGGACGAGCCGTCCATTGGCCTGCACCAGCGCGACAATGCGCGCCTGCTCGATACGCTGAAGCATTTGCGC
The DNA here is from genome assembly GCF_029625675.1 of Mesorhizobium sp. WSM4884. Classification (NCBI taxonomy): domain Bacteria; kingdom Pseudomonadati; phylum Pseudomonadota; class Alphaproteobacteria; order Hyphomicrobiales; family Phyllobacteriaceae; genus Mesorhizobium; species Mesorhizobium sp. WSM4884. The sequence continues at coordinate 253,661 of NZ_JARTVO010000004.1, read as the reverse complement.
GACATCGGCAACACGGTGATCGTCGTCGAGCATGACGAGGACGCCATCCTGCATGCCGACTATGTCGTCGACATCGGCCCGGCCGCCGGCATCCATGGCGGCCAGATCATCGCGCAGGGCACGCCGCAGCAGATCATGGCGACGCCGGCCTCGATCACCGGCAAATATCTGTCGGGCGAACTCGAAGTAGCGACGCCACAGCTGCGCCGCGAGGCGAAGAAGAACCGGCGGATCAAGGTCGTCGGCGCGCGCGGTAACAATTTGAAGAACGTGACGGCGGAGATTCCGCTCGGCACCTTCACCTGCGTCACCGGCGTGTCCGGTGGCGGCAAGTCGACCTTCCTGATCGAGACGCTGTTCAAGGCGGCTTCGCGCCGCATCATGGGCTCGCGCGAGCATCCGGCCGAGCATGACCGCATCGAGGGGCTTGAGTTCCTCGACAAGGTCATCGACATCGACCAGTCGCCGATCGGCCGCACACCGCGTTCCAATCCGGCCACCTATACCGGTGCCTTCACGCCGATCCGAGACTGGTTCGCCGGCTTGCCGGAGGCGAAGGCGCGCGGCTATCAGCCGGGGCGCTTCTCCTTCAACGTCAAGGGCGGCCGCTGCGAAGCCTGTCAGGGCGACGGCGTCATCAAGATCGAGATGCACTTCCTGCCGGACGTCTACGTCACCTGCGACGTCTGCCACGGCAAGCGCTACAATCGCGAGACGCTCGACGTGCTGTTCAAGGGCAAGTCGATCGCCGACGTGCTCGACATGACGGTCGAGGAAGGCGTCGACTTCTTCTCGGCGGTGCCAGGCGTGCGCGACAAGCTGGTGACGCTGAACCAGGTCGGCCTCGGCTATATCCATATCGGCCAGCAAGCGACGACGCTGTCGGGCGGCGAGGCACAGCGCATCAAGCTCGCCAAGGAATTGTCGCGCAAGGCGACGGGCAAGACGCTCTACATTCTCGACGAGCCGACCACCGGCCTCCACTTCCACGACGTCGCCAAGCTGCTCGAAGTGCTGCATGAGCTGGTCGACCAGGGCAACACGGTGGTGGTGATCGAGCACAATCTCGAGGTTATCAAGACAGCCGACTGGGTGCTCGACCTCGGCCCCGAGGGCGGCGACGGCGGCGGCGAGCTCGTCGCCTCCGGCACGCCGGAAGCGATCGTGCGCGAGAAGCGCAGCTACACCGGCCAGTTCCTGAAAGAGCTGCTGGAGCGACGCCCCGGAGGCAAACGCGAAGCGGCGGAGTGATGACGAACGACGGCCTCGTCTCCGTTGAAAGCCGTTTTGGCGTGGCCGAAACCATCGACCGGCTGGTCGATACCATCACCTGTGCCGGATTGCGAGTCTTCGCTCGCATCGATCACGCAGCCGGCGCGCATGAAATCGGCGCCGCGCTGCGCCCGACCGAATTGCTGATCTTTGGCCATCCCAAAGGCGGCACGCCGCTGATGCAGGACCGGCAGCTTGCGGGCATCGACCTGCCGGTGAAGGCGTTGGCCTGGGAAGATGCACAGGGCAAGGTCTGGCTGTCCTACAACGAAGCGCAGTGGCTGGCCGAGCGGCATGGCCTCGGCGATACCAGCCGCGATGCAGTCGCGGCGATTGCCGCAGGGATGCATAAGGTTGTTCCGGCCGCCGCTGGGACCAATCAATCATGAGACTAGCTCGCTCCGAAGATCTCTCCGCCATCGTCGTGCTGACAACGGAAGCCTATTCGCCCTACACCGCCCTGCTCGGCGCGCCGCCGATCCCGGTCACCGAGGACTATGCGCCGCGAATCGAGCGCGGCGAAGTCTGGCTGCTGGAGGATGGTTCCGAACTGGCCGGGCTCATCGTGCTGGAACGGCATCCCGACCACGCCATGATCTTCAGCGTCGCAGTGGCGCCGGCCTTCCAGGGCAAGAAGCTCGGCATCAGGTTGCTCGACTTCGCCGATGAGCAGGCGCGAACGTGGCACGTGCCGGAGGTGCGGCTCTACACCAATTCGCGGATGGAGCGGAACATCGCGCTCTATTCGGCCTATGGCTATTGCGAGACGAGTCGCCGGCCGAACCCCTATCGGCCGGGATGGACCGTGGTCGATATGGCCAAGCCGATCGACAAAGCAGCCTGATAAATTCGAAAACCGGGAGGAAGACGATGACCAGTCAAGGAAAGATCCGCTCCGGCATGGGCGGCTGGACCTTCGAACCCTGGGATACCTCCTTCTATCCGGACAAGCTCGCCAAGACCAAGCAGCTCCACTATGCCAGCCGCCAGGTGCCGACCATCGAGGTCAACGGCACCTACTATTCCAGCTTCAAGGAACCGACCTTCGTCAAATGGGCCGGCGACGCGCCGGACGGCTTCGTCTTCTCGCTGAAGGGCAACCGCTTCGTCACCAACCGCCGCGTGCTCGGCGAGGCGGGTGAATCGATGATGCGCTTCCTCGGCTCAGGCGTCGCCGCGCTCGGCGAGAAGCTCGGGCCAATCCTGTGGCAGTTCGCGCCGACGAAGAAATTCGACGCGGACGATTTCGAGGCTTTCCTGAGGCTGTTGCCGGAGAAGCAGGACGGCGTGCCGCTGCGCCACGCGCTGGAAGTGCGGCACGACAGCTTCATCGTGCCCGAATTCCCGGCGCTGGCGCGCAAATACAGAGCCGCCATCGTCTATGCCGACCATGCCAAATATCCGGCGATCGCCGACGTAACCGGCGATTTCGTCTATGCGCGCCTGCAGACCGGCAGCGACGACAATCCGGACTGCTACACGCCGAAGGGGCTCGACGAATGGGCGGCGCGGGCAAAGACCTGGGCGGAAGGCGGGCAGCCGGCCGGCCTGCCGCGCGCCGATCCCAAGACCGATGCGCCGGTCAAGCCCCGCGACGTGTTCGTCTACTTCATCACCGAAGGCAAGGTGCGCGCGCCCTTCGGCGCCATGGCGCTGATGAAGCGAGTAGCCGATTAAGGCGGCGAGACTTTGAGAGGACGACATTGCGTAGCTCCGCCGGAACTTACCGGGCATTTCGACCGTTTTGCCTGTCTCGCCGGGAGCCGGTTCATAGCGGTTGGGCTGAACGCTGGCTGGGGCATCGGGAGAACCCGGAGAAGGCGGGCGATATGGCTGTCATCCTCATTGGGGCGTTACTTACTGTCGCCGGGATTGTGTACATGGCGGCCGCAGTTCTCTGGCGCGGGCAACTTAGTGATCCGGCGCCTGCAGCCCCGGATCGCCCGAAGCCATACCTCACAACCCCTGGCCCGACGATCGAGCCGCGCCGACGCGGCCTCCGCTTCCTCGGCCTTTCACGGAATTGGCCGGGTCTGCTGATGATGGCGATCGGCCTTGCCCTGCTCTTGTCGGTAACAATCCTATAATGCGGGAAAATCCGGCATCTTCACCGCTATCGTAACGTAATCGATACTTCCTTGCCGCACTAATGCACCTACGCCAGGTTGCAGAAACCCGGTGCGCCGGCAAGGACGGGTGCATGCTGCTCGACTACAATTCATTGCTGCTGGCCGTCGGCTTCTCCGCCGCCTGCCTCAGCCTCACGCTGTTCGGAACCTGGCTGACCGCCCGTTCCGACAAGTTCCTGCTGACATGGGCGATCAGCGTGCTTGTGGTTGTGGTCGAAGTCTTTGTCTATGACGCCTACATCGCAGCGCCCGGAGCGGCTCTCGGCGTCCTGACACTGGCGGTGCTCCTGCTTGGCTTCTCGGTGATGCTGGGCGCGGCCCACCAGTTCCGGACCAGCCGCTCTCCGCTGCCGCGCATCGCGCTTGGTTCCAGCATCTCCTTCTTGCTGGCTCTGCCGCCGATGGCGCTCGGCTATGACGGGCTGGGCTTCATGCTGGAGAATTCGCTTGCGGCGCTGCTTCTGTTCGGCACCGCGTATGAGTATTGGAAGGGCCGCGGGGAAGCGCCGGCGCAGCTTATCGGCGCGGCGCTGCTTTATTCGCTGACCGCTGCGTCCTTCGTGCTGTGCGCTGCCGTGCTGGCATGGGACGGCAGGCTGGTCCTCGGCCACGCGCCGAGCAACTGGGCCGAAGACCTGAGCCTGGTCATCGTCATCGCCTCGATGACCGGCATCGGCGCGCTGTCGCTGGCGCTCAACCAGGGGCGGCTCGCGCGCCATCACAAGCGCGAGGCTGAGACCGACGCGCTGACCGGACTGCTCAACCGTCGCGCGTTGTTCGACCTGCATGGCAAGATGCCTGTCGGCGCCTTCATGGCGGTGGTGGTGTTCGACCTCGACGGCTTCAAGGCGATCAACGACCAGTTCGGCCACGCCGCCGGCGACGAGGTGCTGAAGGTATTCGCCGAAGAATTGGCCGGCAATTTGCGCCCGAACGATGTCGCTGCCCGCATGGGCGGCGAGGAGTTCGCGCTGGTGCTGAAGCGCACCTTGCCCGAGATGGTCGAGGGTACGGCCGAACGGATAAGGATGGCCTTTGCGGCGCGAACGATCGACACCGAAACGGGCCGGCTCAATTGCACGGTGAGCGCCGGTTTCGCTTTCGGCAGCAGCGAAGGCGTGCGCTTCGACAAGGTGCTCAGCGCCGCCGACAAGGCGCTTTACGCAGCCAAGCGCGGCGGCCGCAACCGCGTGCTCGACGTCCGCCGCTGCGCTTGAAGCTCTAGACAATTCCAGGAAAAGCGTGAAACGGTCGGACTTCGCGACTTCGCCGTAGCCTTCCGTCTGGAATTGCGTCGACCTTTAGCGGCTCAAGCCGTCAGTGATGCCCGATCACTTCGTAATAAGCGTCGAGGTCGACATAGAAAACCTTGGTTATTTCTCCAAGCAGATCGTCCTCGTCGTAGCCTTGCGACATCAGGATGTTGATCGCCGTCATGATGTCGATGCGTTCGGTGAGGCGCCGCTTCTGATAGTCCTCGACAAAACGTTCCATCGCCTTCCCCTGGCAAGTTCCTTGTTGGACGCATCGACCGACAATCACTCAGGAGAAAGCTAGGCGGGTTTGCTTGCGTGGAACTTGCCGGCTGAGTGCGCCCTTCCCCTCATTCGCGACTGGTACGGAAAGCGGCCGACTCACCAAGGCCAGGGAAAGACTAGCATGCAGCTTTGAAGCCGTCAGAGTAGAATGAGTTCGTCATCCTTGGGCGCAGCGACGCGAAGCTGAGCGAAGACCCAAGGATCCATGCCGTTACTTCCAAACGTTACTATCGGTGCAGAATCCGGAAATGGTTGGGGCCGCCACACAAGAATCTATTCTCTGTCGCAGCACTCTTCGGCCAGCGTCACGGAATGGATCCTTGGGTCTGCGCCGCGTCGCTTCGCTCCTTGCTTCGCCCAAGGATGACGACGAGGCGCGTTATACTGTCAAAAACTTCCGCACGTCCGCCCTGTCGAGATCCTCGGCCGGTCCGGTGTGAACGATCTGGCCGCGGTCCATGATGTTGACCTCGTCGGCAAGCTCGCGGCAGAAGTCGAGATATTGCTCGACCAGCAGCACCGCGATTCCGGCCTGGTCGCGCAGATAGCGGATCGCGCGGCCGATGTCCTTGATGATCGACGGCTGGATGCCTTCGGTCGGCTCGTCGAGCACGAGCAGCTTCGGCCGCATCACCAGCGCGCGGCCGATGGCGAGTTGCTGCTGCTGGCCACCGGAAAGATCGCCGCCACGCCGCGACAGCATCTGCTTCAGCACCGGGAACAGCTCGAAGACATGCGCCGGAACGCTGCGGTCGCCGCGCCGCAGCGGCGCGAAGCCCGATTCCAGGTTCTCGCGCACCGTGAGCAGCGGGAAGATCTCCCTGCCCTGCGGCACGAATGCGATGCCCGACCGGGCGCGATCATACGCCGCGCTCCGGTCGAGCGCCTTCCCCTCGAAGGCAACGCTTCCGCTCGTCAGCCGGTGATGGCCGACGATCGATCTCATCAAACTGGTCTTGCCAACGCCATTACGGCCGAGCACGCAGGTGATCTTGCCCGCGCCGGCCTTCAGCGAAACGCCGCGCAGCGCCTGGGCGGCGCCGTAGTGGAGCGTGGCGTTGGAGACTTCGAGCATGGTCAGCCCCTTCTCCAGCGCTTCAGGAAAGCGAAATCGAAACGGTGGAACGGAACCCGCCAGATCATGCTCAGCGCCCCAGATAGACTTCGACGACTCGCTCGTCGGCCGAAACGAAATCGAGCGTGCCCTCCGACAGCACCGAGCCCTCGTGCAGGCAGGTGACCTTGACGCCGAGCTCGCGCACGAAATGCATGTCGTGCTCGACGACGACCACCGAATGGTCGCGCGCGATGTCTTTCAGCAGCCGCGCCGTTTCCTCTGTCTCGGCGTCGGTCATGCCGGCGACCGGCTCATCGACGAGCAGCAGCTTCGGGTCCTGCGCCAAGAGCATGCCGATCTCCAACCACTGTTTCTGACCGTGGCTCAGATTTGCGGCGAGCTCGTCGCGCTTGTCGCCGAGACGGATGATGCCGAGGATATCATCGATGCGCCGCGTCTCGGCGGCCGAGCGGCGATGGAAGAGCGCCGGGAAGATCGAGCGCGGACCCTTCAGCGCCAGCATCAGATTATCCTCGACGCTGTGGCTTTCGAAGACTGTCGGCTTCTGGAATTTGCGGCCGATGCCCATCATGGCGATCTCGGCCTCGTCATGCCGGGTGAGATCGACCTGACCATCGAAGAAAACCTCGCCCTCGTCCGGCCGCGTCTTGCCGGTGACGATGTCCATCATCGTCGTCTTGCCGGCACCGTTGGGACCGATGATCGCGCGCATCTCGCCCTTGTCGAGCACCAGCGACAGGCTGTTGATGGCGCGAAAACCGTCGAAGGAAACCGAGACGCCGTCGAGATAGAGGATGGTGTTCGACTTGCTCATGACCGCTCACTCCGCCGGCTGCGGCTCGGGGCCGGAAGCCGACCAGGCGCCGGGCGTCCGTGCGGCCGAGCGCACGATCTTGACCGGAGGTTTTTCCGGATCGGCGCCGGCTTCCTCGGCGAGCGAGGCCGCGCGCAATGCCTTGGCCCTGCCGCGCCAGCCATCCCAGGTGCCGACGACGCCCTTCGGCAGGAACAGCGTGACGGCGACGAACAATCCGCCCAACGCAAACAGCCAGAATTCCGGCAGCACGCCGGTGAACCAGGATTTTCCCGCGTTGACGAGCAGCGCGCCGATGATTGGGCCGACGATGGTGCCGCGACCGCCGACGGCGGTCCAAATCACCACCTCGATCGAGTTCGCCGGATCGAACTCGCCGGGATTGATGATGCCGACCTGCGGCACGTAAAGCGCGCCGGCAATGCCGGCCATGATCGCCGAGACGGTGAAGGCGAACAGCTTGACGTTCTCCGCCCGCCAGCCGAGGAAGCGGGTGCGGCTCTCGGCGTCGCGCACCGCCATCAGGAGCTTGCCGTATTTGGAGCGCACGATCGCCGCGGTGACGAAGACGGCGAGCGCCAGCGTGACCGCACTCGCGGCGAACAGTGCCGAGCGCGTCGCGTCGGCCTGCACGTTGAAGCCGAGAATGTCCTTGAAGTCGGTCAGGCCGTTGTTGCCGCCAAAACCCATGTCGTTGCGGAAGAAGGCGAGCAGCAGGGCATAGGTCATCGCCTGGGTGATGATCGAGAGATAGACGCCGGTGACGCGGCTGCGGAAGGCGAACCAGCCGAAGACGAAGGCGAGCAGGCCAGGCACCGCCAGCACCATGATTGCCGCGAACCAGAAATGGTCGAAGCCGTACCAGAACCAGGGCAGTTCCTTATAGTTCAGGAACACCATGAAGTCGGGCAGGATCGGGTTGCCGTAGACGCCGCGCGAGCCGATCTGGCGCATCAGATACATGCCCATCGCATAGCCGCCGAGCGCGAAGAAGGCGCCGTGGCCGAGCGAGAGGATGCCGCAATAACCCCAGACCAGGTCGAGCGCCAGGGCGAGCAGCGCATAGCAGAGATACTTGCCGAGCAGCGCCACGATATAGGGCGGAACATAGAGCGCGCTCGACGGCGAAGCGGCGAGGTTGAGCAGCGGCACGATGATGGCCGCCGACAGCAGGACGAAGATCGTGACGGCGATGCGCCGGTCGGCGCCGAACAGGCGTTGAGCGATCATGCTTCCACCGCCCTGCCCTTCAGCGCGAACAGGCCGCGCGGGCGTTTCTGGATGAACAGGATGATCAGCACCAGCACGACGATCTTGCCGAGCACCGCGCCGGCATAAGGCTCGAGAAACTTGTTGACGATGCCGAGCGAGAAGGCGCCGACAAGCGTGCCCCAGAGATTGCCGACGCCGCCGAAGACCACGACCATGAAACTGTCGATGATGTAGCCGCGGCCGAGATTGGGCGAGACGTTGTCGATCTGGCTGAGCGCGACGCCGGCAATACCGGCGATGCCGGAGCCCAGCGCGAAGGTCAGCGCGTCGACCCAAGGCGTCTTGATGCCCATCGAAGCGGCCATGCGGCGGTTGGCGGTGACGGCGCGCATCTGCAGCCCCCAGGGCGTGCGCTTCATGACGTAGAGCAAAACCGCGAACACGACGAGCGCGAACACCAGGATCCACAGCCGGTTCCAGGTGATGGCCAACTGCCCGATGTCGAACGAGCCCGACATCCAGGACGGATTGCCGACCTCCTGGTTGGTCGGCCCGAAGATGGTGCGCACTGCCTGCTGCAGGATCAGCGAGACACCCCAGGTGGCTAAGAGCGTCTCGAGCGGCCGGCCATAGAGGAAGCGGATGATGCCGCGCTCGATGGCAAGCCCGACCAGCGCGGCGACAAGGAAGGCGAGCGGCAGCGCGATCACCAGCGACCAGTCGAACAGGGCGGGAAAGGACGTGCGGATGACCTGCTGGACGACGAAGGTGGTGTAGGCGCCGAGCATCACCATCTCGCCATGCGCCATGTTGATGACGCCCATGACGCCGAAGGTGATGGCGAGGCCGATCGCGGCCAGCAGCAGCACCGATCCGAGCGAGATGCCGTACCAGATGTTCTGGCCGGCATCCCACAACGCCAGCGTCGAATTGATATATCCGATGGCGGCTGCCGCCGCGTCCTTGACAGCGCCCTGAGCGCCGGCCTCGACCGAGGTCAGCAACGACAGCGCGTCGCGGTCGCCGCGCGCCGCAATCACGGAGATCGCGGCCAGCTTGTCGGCTTCCGGCTTGTCGGAAACGAGCACCGATGCGGCGCGCGCCTGTTCGAACATCGCCTTGACAGCGGGATCGATTTCGGCGGCGATCGCGGCATCGAGCGGCTCGATGTTCGCCGCATCGGGCGCCCTGAACATGGTCGCCGCGGCGGCGAGGCGCACGGCAGGATCCTTGGCGCGCAGCGTCAGCGTACCCAGCGCATCGCGGATCGTGCGGCGCAGTCCGTTGTTGACCTTGATCTTGGCGAGGTCGACCTTGGCGGCGTCGGCCGCCTTTTCGCCGCTCAGCGGATCGAGCAATTCGATGCCGTCGCCGGCGTCCTTACCGACGAATATCTGGGAATCGGCCTTGCGGATATAAAGATTGCCGTCGGCCAGCGCCGAGAGCGCACGTTCGACCGACGCATCGCCGCTCGCGGCCAACTCGCGCACCACGGCCTCCGTGGCGGAGAAATTGGCGGCTGTCGCGAATTTGGCGATCGTGGCGCGAAGATCGCCCTCGGCGGCGCCCGACGGCAACAGGCTTGCCATCGTCAGCAGCATCATCAGGCCAATCACGCGCAACAGGATCATCGTCTTCGAGCGGCTCTCAAAGGTTTGAAGGCTTTGCCCGGGCCAGCCAAAGCCCGCCCGGGCGAAGGTCTGTCGGATCGCGGGGCCACACCGTGGTCCGACAGATCTGGGTGGTAACGGCCCAGGTCCAGACCGGGATCAGTTGGTGCCCTTGCCGCCGCACTTGCCGCTGGCGACATTGAAGTTGCCGCAGCTGAGCGGGGCGCGCCAATCCGAGATCAGGTCCTTGGAATCCGGCAGGTAGTCGGACCATTCGTCGCCCATGACGAGGCCGGGTGTCTGCGAGACGGTCTCGAACTGGCCGTCGGCCTGGATCTCGCCGATCAGCACCGGCTTGGTGATGTGGTGGTTTGGCATCATTGTCGAATAGCCGCCGGTAAGATTCGGCACCGACACGCCGACCATGGCGTCGATAACCTTGTCCGGATCGGTGGTGCCGGCCTTCTCGACCGCCTTCACCCACATGTTGAAGCCGATGTAATGCGCTTCCATCGGGTCATTGGTGGTGCGCTTGTCGTTCTTGATGAACTTGTGCCAGTCCTCGATGAACCTCTTGTTCTCGGGCGTGTCGACGCTCTCGAAATAGTTCCAGGCGGCGAGATGGCCGACCAAAGGTCCGGTGTCGAGACCGGCCAATTCCTCCTCGCCGACCGAGAAGGCCATGACCGGAATGTCTTCAGCCTTGATGCCCTGATTGCCGAGTTCCTTGTAGAACGGCACGTTGGCGTCGCCATTGACCGTCGACACGACCGCCGTCTTCTTGCCGGCCGAGCCGAATTTCTTGATTGCCGAGACCTCGGTCTGCCAGTCGGAAAAACCGAACGGCGTGTAGTTGACCATGATGTCCTCGGCCGGCACGCCCTTGGACTTGAGGTACGCCTCGAGGATCTTGTTGGTGGTGCGCGGATAAACGTAATCGGTACCTTCGAGCACCCAGCGCTTCACCGAGCCGCCATCGGCGCTCATCAGGTAGTCGACGGCCGGAATGGCCTGCTGGTTCGGCGCCGCGCCCGTGTAGAAGACGTTGCGCTCGCTTTCCTCGCCCTCATACTGGACGGGATAGAACAGGATATTGTCGAGCTCTGAGAACACCGGCAGCACGGACTTGCGTGACACCGACGTCCAGCAGCCGAACACCGCCGCCACCTTGTCCTTCGAAATCAGCTCGCGCGCCTTTTCGGCGAAGAGCGGCCAGTTGGACGCCGGATCGACGACGACCGCCTCGAGCTTCTTGCCGAGCAGGCCGCCCTTAGCATTCTGTTCCTCGATCAGCATCAGCATGACGTCCTTCAACGTCGTCTCCGAAATCGCCATGGTCCCCGACAGCGAATGGAGAATGCCGACCTTGATGGTGTCCTCAGCGGCCTTCGCGGGCGCCGACATAGACAGGCCGGCAGCGATCACGCCGGCCGAAAACATTTTTGTTATTGTCGAAAAATTACCCCTCATGTTCCACGCTCCCACGTTAGTTGTTTTGCATCGCCACATTTCGTTGCAAGCGACGTGCCAGACGCGGAAGCGCGATGACAAATAGTGAAATAACGAAGCGCTTACAGCCAGTTATCTCGTAGCCGTCGAACTTTCGCGTTTCCTGCGGCGCGCGAAGGTTGAGAAAAGTTTACGCAATGCTGCCTAGATTTTGCCCAAATGGTAAAAATGCCTAAACTTTAATCTGACCGGATGGAAACTCGGCCCGCGCCTGTTGCGGGGCGCCGGCAAAATGGGGCAAGGTCGCCGCGCAACCGAGCGACGTCATGGCCTTCCGCTTTTTCCTGAGTTTCCTGCTTCTCATATCCGCCGCCAGCAGCGCCCACGCCGACTTCGCCGAAGGCAAGCTGCCGGACGGCGTCTATCGCTGCGAGGTCTATCTGCTCGGTCTGTTCCTCAACCTTGGCGACATCACCATCAAGGGTAATGTCTATAGTGGCCCCGTGACCTTCGGCACCTCGGGAACCTACAACTACCAGATGGACGCCAATGGCGAGATCAGCTGGCTCGGTCCGCTCGGCGGCTATACCAGCGGCGGTAACTCGATCTCGCTGACGCAAGCCACGCTGGACGATCCGAACGCCCCCTCCTTCGACATCATCATGAAGCAGCAGGACGGCGCCTTCACCGCCTCGACCTGCACGAAACGCTGATCGACAAAAAAGGGCGCGGAACCCGGTCGGGTCCCGCGCCAGCAGGCAGTCGGGAGGCAGTACTAGATGCTCTTCGCCGACATCTGGGCGGCGATATAGTCGGCCTGGCGGATCGCCAGCGACACGATGGTCAGCGTCGGATTTTCGGCGCCGCCCGTGGTGAACTGGCTGCCATCCGAGACGAACAGGTTCTTGATGTCATGCGTCTGGCCGTGCTTGTTGACGACGCCGTCGGCCGCCTTCTCGCTCATCCGGTTGGTGCCGAGATTGTGGGTCGAGGGATAGGGCGGCGTCGGGAAGGTCCTGGTCGCGCCGACCGCGGCGTAGAGTGACTGACCCTGCTTGTAGGCATGGTCGCGCATCGCCGTGTCGTTGGGATGGTCGTCGAAATGGACGTCGGCGATCGGCATGCCGTGCTCGTCCTTTTCGTCTTTGTGCAGCGTGATGCGGTTCTCCTCGCGCGGCATGTCCTCGCCGACGATCCACAAGCCGGCCATATGGTCGTAATGGTCGAGCGCCGTGGTGAAGGAGCGGCCCCAGCCACCCGGATTGAGGAAGGCCGCCATGAACGGCAGGCCGAGCGACAGCGTCTCCATCTCGTAGCCGCCGACGAAGCCGCGCGACGGATCGTGGCGCGCCTCGTCGCGGATGATGCCGGCCATGGTGGTGCCGCGATACATGTGCACCGGCTTGTCGAAGACGGCATAGACCGAGCCCGTGGTGTGGCGCATGTAGTTCTTGCCGACCTGCCCCGATGAATTGGCAAGCCCGTGCGGGAACTTGCTCGATTCGGAGTTGAGCAGTAGCCGCGGGCTTTCGATGGAATTGCCGGCGACAGCGACGATGCGGGCCTTCTGCTCCTGCAGCTTGCCGTCCTTGTCGGCATAGACGACGCCCGTCACCTTGCCCGAGGCGTCATGGTTGATCTTGATCGCCATGGAGTTCGGCCGCACCTCGAGATGGCCGGTCGCCTCGCCCTTCGGGATCTCGGTGTAGAGCGTCGACCATTTTGCGCCCCATTTGCAGCCCTGGAAGCAGAAGCCTGTCTGCTGGCAGGAGTTGCGATCGTCGCGCTGCACCGAGTTGATGGCCATGTTGCCGGTGTGGCATTCCTTGTAGCCGAGCTTGTCGGCGCCGGCTTTGAGCACCTTGAAGTTGTTGTTGCCCGGCAGCCGCGGCCAGTTGTTGGTTCCGGTCACGCCCATCTTGGCCTCGGCCTTTGCGTAGTATGGCTCCATTTCGGCGAGCGTCACCGGCCAGTCGAGCAGGTTCGCGCCTTTCACCTTGCCGTAGGTGGAAAGCGTCTTGAACTCATGCTCCTGGAAGCGCAGCGACGCGCCCGCCCAATGCGTGGTCGAGCCACCGACCGACTTGACGATCCAGGCCGGCAGGTTCGGGAAATCCTTCGCCACGCGCCAGTCGCCGGATGTGGTGCGCTTGTCCTTCCAGGCGAGCTGGGTGAAGGAATCCCACTCGTCGTTGATGAAGTCCTCGTATTCGTGGCGGGCGCCGGCCTCGAGGATCACGACGTCGATGCCTTTCTGGGCGAGTTCGTTGCCGAGCGTGCCGCCGCCGGCGCCCGAGCCGATGATGACGACCACGCCATCGTTCTTGAGATCAAATTGTGCTGCCATGGTTTCCTCCCATGAAATCGGTCAAAAGCGGTTCAAGAACAGAATGGCTCAGAGCCACTCGATGTCGTTGAAGCCGCGCGCGATGTAGCCGCCCTTGGAATAGGACTCGCCCTCGTAGCCGAAGATCGGCCACACCTCCTTCTGGTTGTAGAGGCTGACGACGAGGCCGCCGCGCACCGCCTGGAAGAAGGGCGTCTTCTCGATCTCCTTCAGCAGCGCGACCCGCTGCTCTTCCCAGCCGAGCCCGCGATAGCCGCCGCTGCCGGCCTTCTTGTCGAGATCGGCGATGCCCTTCTCGATCAGTTCCTTGTGAGCCGGATCCTTGGCGGCTGTCTCGTCATGCCCCTTGACGGCGATGGCGTAGTATTTGTCCGGGACCTGGTCGTGCGGGTAGATGTCGCGCGCCACCTGGATCAGCGTCGCCGTCGTCTCTGGCTTCAGCGACGCGGTTTCCAAGCCCCACGCATATTCAGGGCTGATGACGGCGCTGCCGGAAATGACGAGCAGCGCGCCCGCGCCGCCGCGTTTGAGAAGCTCGCGCCGCGAAAGACCAAGCTTCCTCTCAAGGGGCTTCCTCTCATAGATCGTGACCATAATTTCCTCCCTGCTTGCTGTTCGCACCCCAACGGGTGCCGTTGCTGGCGCCGCGCCGGCCCGCGCGGCATTTGTCCTATTGGAAGCGCCCTCCCCGCTGCAGGACCTCGATCTTGTAACCGTCGGGATCCTCGATGAAGAAAAAGCGGGCGATGAGCGCTCCGTCGCGGTTGAATTCCACGATCTTCTTCGGATTGAGTCCCAGAGCGCCGAGCCGGTCGTGCTCGCTATCGAGATCGACGACGGACACGGCAAGGTGGCCGTAGCCGTCGCCAAGCGTGTAAGGCTCCGTGCGGCCCTTGTTCACGGTCAGCTCGATCTCGAACGGAGTATCGGCATTGCTGAGATAGACGAGCGTGAAAGTCTCGAAATCGAGCCGCTGCGCGACATCGAGGCCGAAGGCCTTGTTGTAGAAATCGACGGACCGGGCCTCGTCGAGAACCCGGATCATGGTATGAATCGCCTTCGCCAAATCGGACTCCGCAGCTTTTGGTGCTTTCGAAGCCGATTATGCGCGCCGGCGAAAAAAGGTGGTGGCAGCCGATTACCACGCATGCGCTTGGAAAACGGCTAGTGCCGCGCCAGTTTTGCAGGGCGACCAAAGAGTGCGACGCACTTTGAGGACCAAAGTCTGATTGCCGTCACCGGCCGTCAGGCCGAAAATGGAAGCGCAGGCAGTGTTCAAAAGGCGCCAACCGGTCAATCGGCGCCCAAGACCAACAAGAACGGGAGGTAACAATGTGCAGAGTCTTTGCCGGACAAGATCCGGAAGGCTACCGGCAGATCAATCGGTCGATCCGCATAGACGGGCATTCGACCAGCATCCAGCTTGAGGCGACATTCTGGGCACTCCTCGACGAGATCGCCGAGAGCCAGGGTCTGACGACACCCAAATTCATCTCGACGCTCTATGACGAGGCGATCGAGATCAACGGTCAGATCCCGAACTTCGCTTCGATGCTGCGCACCACCTGCGCGCTCTATCTGCGCGGTCACCGGCCGGGGGCGGAAGAACAGGCAGCGCTGAAGCAGGAAGCCGCCTAAAGCATGTCTCCCGCAAGTGGGAACCGGTTTCGGGATAAAGACATGCGTAAAATCAAGAACCTAAAGCGCAGGGAGCGTATCTGAAAGATCGCGACGCGCTTTCAAGAGCAATTCCAGGAAAAATGTGTAACGGTTTCCCGTCCGGAATTGCGAAAAACAGACAGTTAGAGCAGTTCAGCGTTTCCGTGAATGATGAACTGCTCTAGCTTGCCGCAGCGACTTCCAGCGCCAGACGGGTCATGTCGGTGAACAGCGCCTGGCGCTCGGAGTAGTCGGTCTGCTCGTCCGTGGCGACGTGGTCGACCACGGTCAGCAGCGACAGCGCGCGCGCCCCGAACTGCGCCGAGATGCGGTAGAGCGCGCTGGTTTCCATATCGACCGCCAGTGCGCCGAGCGCTCTGGGCTCGTCAAACCGGGCGCGGCCGTCGGGGTGATGGAATATGTCGCTGCAGACAGTCAGCCCGGCGCTGCAAGCGATGCCGAGATCGGCGGCCCGCTGCAGCGCCAGCTCATGGAGCGCCTCATCCGGCCCCGCCGGCCGGTAAAGTCCGAACACTTGCCCGCTCATCGCGCCCTCGGCGCGTACCGCACTGGAAATGACCACGCCGCGCAGCGGAACGTTCTCGGACAGGGCGCCACATGTGCCGGTGCGGATCAGCGTCTTCACGCCGTGGAAATCGAGGAGTTCAAAGGCATAGATCAGGAAGGACGAGACGCCGATGCCGGTTGCCTGGATGCTGACCGGCTTGCCGCGGAATCGGCCGGTAAAGCCAAGAGCACCCCGACGGCGATTGACGCAGCGCGGGTTTTCGAGAAAAGTTTCCGCCATCCACTGCGCGCGCTCGGGGTCGCCCGGCAACAGCACCGTTTCGGCATAATCTCCCCGGCCCGCCTCGATGTGCGGCGTCACGCTTTATCACCCCATGATGGGATCCATCCCGTTAACCATCATGACAGGGTCGCCGCAATGCGCAAGCGGTAGCTGTTTTAGGATTCCAGCACGTCCTTGACGATCGTCGCCAGTTGCTTGAGCGAGAACGGCTTGGGCAGGAAGCCGAAATGCGCGTCGGCCGGCAGGTTTTTGGCGAAGGCGTCCTCGGCATAGCCGGAAACGAAGACGAACTTGATGTCCGGCTGTCGCTTGCGCAGCTCGCCTAGAAGCGTCGGACCGTCCATTTCCGGCATCACCACGTCGGAGACGACGATGTCGACCTTGCCGCCGAGGGCCTCGAAGACCTCCAGCGCCTCGACGCCGGAAGACGCCTCATGGACGGTGTAGCCGCGCGAGGTCAGCGCCCTGACGCCGCCCATGCGAACGGCATCCTCGTCCTCTACCAGAAGCACAGTAGCCGAGCCGGACAGGTCTTTGGCGGTGTCGGCCGGCTTGGCCGGCGCCGAAGCCGCCGCCGGCATCTCGCCTGCCTCGACAATCTTTCTTGCCTCGGCGACATGGCGCGGCAGGAAGATGCGGAACACCGTTCCCTTGCCAACCTCGGAATCGCAGTAGATGAAGCCGCCGGTCTGCTTGATGATGCCATAGACCATCGAGAGGCCAAGGCCGGTTCCCTTGCCGACCTCCTTGGTGGTGAAGAACGGCTCGAAGATCTTCTTCAGCACGTCGGGCGCGATGCCGCTGCCGGTATCCTCGACCTCGACCAGCACGTAATCGGCCGGCGTGAGCTCCCGGTAGCCGAAGGATTTGCACTCCTCGCCCGTGACGTTGCGGGTGCGCACGGTAAGATCGCCGCCGGCGGGCATGGCGTCGCGTGCGTTGACGGCGAGATTGACCACCACCTGCTCGAACTGGCCGATGTCGACCTTGACCGGCCACAGGTCGCGGCCATGGTCGATCTTCAGCCGGATGTCGTTGCCGACCAGACGGGCAAGCAGCATTCTGAGATCGGCCAGCACATCGGTCAGGTTGAGCACTTCCGGCCGCAGCGTCTGCTTGCGCGAGAAGGCGAGCAATTGCCTTACCAGCGACGCAGCGCGATTGGCGTTCTGCTTGATGTTCATGATGTCGGGGAAGGACGGATCCGACGGACGGTGGTTGGTGAGCAGCAGGTCCGACGCCATGATGATGGCGGTGAGAACGTTGTTGAAGTCGTGCGCAATGCCGCCGGCAAGCTGCCCGACCGCCTGCATCTTCTGGCTCTGCGCCATCTGGCCTTCGAGCGCCTTCTGCTCGGTGGTCTCGACGGCGTAGACGATAGCCGATTCCTCCGCTCCCTCGCCGCCGGCGCCGTCGGCGACGGCATTGACGTAGAAGCGGATGTGGCGCTCGTCATTGCCGGGCAGCAGCGAGTCGATCGGCTCGATATTGGCCTGCCGCTGCCGCGCCTTTTCGAAGGCTGCGGCGAAGGACGGCCTATCGCGCTCATGCACCACGGTCTCGAAGCGCACCCGTCGGTCGACCGCGTCGCGGTCGACGACGGAGGAAAACAGCGACAGGAACGGCGCGTTGGTGCGCAGGATGCGTCCGCTGGCATCGACGCCGGCAATCGCCATCGGCGTCGAGTTGAAGAAGCGGGTGAACCGGACTTCCGAGGCGCGCAGGTCGGCGGAGGCGTCCTCGCCCTGGGTGCGGTTGAGCACGATGGTGCGGGTCGGACCGTTCACTCCCTCGCGGCTCGCCGAAACGCGATGCATGAAGCGGACCGGCAGCGCCTGCCCGCTCATTGTGGTGAGGTCGAGGTCGATGACGGCGTTGCGCGTGGTGCCGGGATCAGCCTTCACCGAGCGGACGAGCGCCATGCCGTCGCCGGCGACGATTTCCGGCAGCGTCACCGCGCCGGGGGTGAAGCTGGCAAGGTCGATGCCCAGCCATTCGGCAAGCGTCGCGTTGATATAGGTGACGCGGCCCTCCTGGTCGGCCGAAAAGAAACCGGCCGGCGCGTGATCGAGGTGGTCTATCGCTTTTTGCAGGTCGAGGAAGAAGCGTTCCTGCTCCGCCCGCTCCTGCGAGATGTCGGCGATCTGCCAGGCAAGCATCGGCAGCCGCTGGCCTGGCACGTTGAAGGCACGTGCCCGGGCACGGTACCAGCGCGCGCCAGGCTCGGCCCCGGGCTTGATCGACTGCGCGAGCCGGAATTCACCGTCGCCGGCCTGGCCGTCGCGCAGGCCGGACGCCAGCCGGTAGATGGTCATCGAGGCCTCGGGGACATCCGAAAGCAGCCCTTCGACCGTCTTGAGGTCCGTTGCCGAAGCGGCACCCGTCATGTCGGCATAGGCCCGATTGGCGTAGATGACACGCCCCTTGGTGTCGGTGACCAGGAGACCTTGCGACATCGAATCGACGAAAGCCTTCGACAACTCGTCGCCGGTGGAGCGCGGAGCGATCTGCACGAAGCCGATCGCCGTCGCGAACAGAAAGCCGACGCCGATCATGGCGAGCACGCCCAGCATGCCGAGCAGGAACGGATCGCCGAGGCGTTCGCGGAACAGCCCGAAGACGATCGCGGCGCCGGTCAAGACGACGATGAAGATAATGAGCCTGGCGACGGCGCCCGGACGCGTGTTTTGGTCGACGATCGGTACCGGATAGAAATCGCCGCGCGTTTCCTTGGCCATGTGCCCCCTGCTCGTGATTCCGGTCCCCGACACCCGCGAACGGCCGGTTGAATCACATTCTCCTGTAGCGGAAAAGGCCCCGGCGGCAAATGTCCGATAAAATCAACGATTCATGTTTCAAACTGTTCACGATGCGTGATGCGAACTTGCGGTCGCTAGTCCCAACGGTCTAGTGTCGCGTCACCTCAAGAAGGCGATTGGGTGCACCGATGATGGAGTGGGTGGAGCGCACAGCGGGTCCGGGTTATGTCGGTGCAATCCTGTGGACGTTTGCAGCACTCATTTTGCTTGTCGTCGTCTTGCTCGTCATCAAGGTGGTCCGCAACCTGACTTTCGGCACCTTCGTTGCCGGCGGCAGGAACCGCAAGACGCGGCTCGCCGTCATGGACGCCACCGCCGTCGACAGCCATCGCCGGCTGGTGCTGGTGCGACGCGACGACATCGAACACCTGATCCTGATCGGCGGCCCGACCGATGTCGTGGTCGAACGCGACATAAGGCTGGTCGCGCCTCGCCGCCCGGCGCTGACCGGCGACGGCGGCCAGCAGCAGGCCGCCGCGCCGCGCCCGCGCGCGTCTCAGCCCGCGCCCACGCCGGCCAGGCAATCACCCGCACCGGCGCCGGCTCCGATGACCGAGCCAGTGTCGCGTCCGCACGCGGCGCCACCCACGCCAAAGCCGGCGACGCCGAGCCAGCCGACCGCGAAGGTCATGCCGCTCCCAGCTTATGGAACGAATGGCAGCGTCCGCCATGTCCCGCCGCCACCCTCCAACGACTCGATCGACGATACGCTGATGCACGAACTCGAGGCATCCCTGGACGAGTCGCATCCCAAGCCGGCCGCCAAGCCTTCGCTCGATGACGAGATGACCAAGCTTCTCGGCGAGCTTGCCAGCCACAAACGCTGACTCGGCAATACACCAACGTAACGGCCTTAATGGCCTCGGGCCGGGCAAGCGAGATGAGGGGGACCACCGTGACCCTGTCCATGGGTGCCTTGGGCACATAAGCGGCCGGCCGGTCTGCAGGTTACGAAGGCAGCCGAAAAACAAAAAATGGCCGGAAAACCTGGCCATTTTTTGAAATTCTATGCCTGCCCTTGCCCGCCTCAATCGTCGCGGTAGACCTTCTCGCGGCGCTCATGGCGCTCCTGCGCCTCGATCGACAGCGTCGCGATGGGGCGGGCGTCAAGCCGCTTCAGCGCGATCGGCTCGCCGGTCTCCTCGCAATAGCCGTAGGTGCCTTCGTCGATACGCTGCAGCGCCGAATCGATCTTCGAGATCAGCTTGCGCTGGCGGTCGCGGGCGCGCAGTTCGATGGCTCGGTCGGTTTCGGAAGAGGCGCGGTCGGCTAGGTCGGGGTGGTTGGCGTTTTCTTGCTGGAGGATTTCGAGGGTTTCACGCGCTTCGCGAAGGATATCGTTCTTCCATGTGATAAGCTTCATGCGGAAGTAAGATTTCTGCCGTTCGTTCATGAACGGCTCGTCTTCGGAGGGTACGTAATCGGCGGTAACGATATCGTTCATTCGACTCACCCAACAACCCCAAATTTGGCGCCTATATATTCGCGGACCGAAGGCTGCACAAGCGCAATCGGCGACAGTTTCACGCAATTGTTAGTATGGGGGAGGCCAGCACAGACAGGCCTTTTCGCAATAAGGGTACGGCCGAATTCCTGTACGATTCGCTATGTTTGAGCGATGCCGGCCATTGTGCATGAGACCGTTCTCGTGGCTAATCCCATAACGTCTTGGACGGATTTTCGTTGCTTGCTAGTAGTGAGGGGACCGGTTGAGCAAACTTTATTTGTTGAGGCATGCCAAGGCCGGATGGGCGCTGCCCGGGGTGCGCGATTTCGATCGCCCGCTCGACGAATCCGGCATGGCCGATGCCGAGACGATGGGCGATGCCATGCGGGCCCGCAACTACGTGCCGGACGTCACGCTTTGTTCCAACGCCAGGCGGGCGCGGCAGACGCTGGAAGGCCTCGCGGGCCGCACAGACATCGGCCGCGTGCTGTTCCTGGACACGCTCTACAGCGAGGATGCCGCCGGCTATCTCGACATCATCCGCAGGAATGGCGGGACCGGCTCGCTTCTGGTGATCGGCCACAACCCGATGACGGAGGATCTCGCCATGGCGGTGTCGGGTGATGGCGATGAAACCGCGCGCGGCGTGCTCAACCACGGCTTTCCCACCTCGGGCCTCGCCGTCGTGCGTTTTCCCGGCAATCTCGGTGAAGCAGGCCAAGGCAACGGCTATCTCGAAGCCTTTCTCACTCCTGCCGATCTCTGACACCATTTCAAACGCTTCGCCCGAGGCCTATATCGGGCCCTGACGGGCGACCCAGAGGCAGATTTGGCATCACCGCTGACCACCTTTACCGACGAGGCGAAGATTGCGCTCGACACCCTGTCGGGCCGCGCCGCGGGGCTCTTCTCTCCATCGCTGCGCCTGGGCGTCACCGGCCTTTCCCGCGCCGGCAAGACGGTGTTCATTTCCGCTCTCGTGCACAACCTGATTCATGGCGGGCGGCTGCCGCTCTTCGAAGCGCAGAAATCGGGCCGCATCGCTCGCGCCTTCCTCGAGGAGCAGCCGGACGACGCCGTCCCGCGCTTTCAGTACGAGGACCATATAGCTGCCCTGGTCGAAGACCGCGTCTGGCCGGATTCGACGCGCGCCATTTCCGAGTTGAGGCTCACCATCGAATACGAGTCTGCCTCCGGCTGGAACCGGCTGTTTTCGGCGGGAAAGCTGTCGGTCGACATCGTCGACTACCCCGGCGAATGGCTGCTCGACCTGCCGCTGCTCGGCAAATCCTTCGCCGATTTTTCGCACGAGGCGGTCGAGCTCGCGGCTCTGCCTGTGCGTTCCGACCTGTCCCATGCCTGGCGGGAGCTCGCCTCTTCGATCGATCCGGACGCCGACGCCGATGAAATGGCGGCGCGCCGTCTCGCCGAAAGCTTCGCGGCCTATCTCAAGGCCTGCAAGCTGGACGAACGGGCGCTGTCGACCCTGCCGCCCGGCCGTTTCCTGATGCCGGGCGATCTCGAAGGCTCGCCGGCGCTCACCTTTGCGCCACTGATGAAGCTGTCGGAGCGACGTCCCCGTTCCGGATCGCTGCAGGCGATGATGGAGCGCCGCTACGAGGCCTATAAGACGCATGTCGTGAAACCGTTCTTTCGCGAGCATATCACCCGCCTCGACCGCCAGATCGTACTGATCGATGCCATGCAGGCGCTCAACGCAGGCCCCGCCGCCTTGGCCGACCTCGAACGCGCCGTCACCGAAATCCTGTCCTGCTTCCGGCCAGGGCGTGGCAATTTCGTCACCGACCTGTTTTCAAGGCGCATCGACCGCATCCTGGTGGCGGCGACCAAGGCCGATCAGCTGCATCATGAAAGCCACGACCGGCTGCAGGCGATCGTGCGCCGCCTGGCCGACCGGGCCGTCGCGCGGGCGAATTTCAGCGGCGCCGATGTCGATGTCGCCGCCATGGCGGCGGTGCGCTCGACCCGCGAAGGCACGGTCAAGCAGGGCCGCGAGACATTGCCGGTGATCATCGGCACCCCGTTGAAAGGCGAAACGATCAACGGCGAGACATTCGACGGCAGAACCGAAACCGCCATATTTCCCGGTGACTTGCCGCAAAAGGTCGACGCGGTGTTCGACCCTTCCGGGCCGCAGGGCGAAAGCAGTGAACCGGCGATCCGCTTCGTGCGGTTTCGTCCGCCGAAGCTAGAACGCACGGCCGAAGGCGTCTCGCTCTCGCTGCCGCATATCCGGCTCGACCGCGCGCTGCAGTTCCTGATCGGAGACCATCTGGCATGACCGCGCCCCGCAAACCGGCGGCCTTCCGCATCGAGCCCGAGCCAGCGCCAAAACAGGAGGCGCCGCAGAAGCATCGCACCGACGAACGGCCGATGCGCAAACCGCAGGCCGCAAGGGCCGATGTTGCGGTCGTCGTCCCTTCGCCAATCGATGTCTTCGACGAACCGGATATCGAGCAGGCCGCGCCGCCGCCGGCGACCGCCCCAAGGAAGCGCTCGCTGCTGGCCCGCCTGTTTTTCGGCGCTTTCGGCGTGCTTGTCTCGTTCGCGGTCGGCCTGTGGACGGACCAGCTCATCCGCGATCTCTTCGCGCGCGCCGAATGGCTGGGCTGGCTAGCGGCCGGCATGGCGGCGATCGCGCTTTTGTCGCTGCTCGTCATCCTGATCCGCGAATTCCTGGCGATCGCCCGCCTCGCCGAGGTCGAGAAGCTGCAGCGGCGGGCCTTGGATGCGGTGGCGCGCGACGATCCCAAAGCCGCCCGCGCTTTGGTCGATGAGCTCGCCGCCTTCGTCGCGGCAAAACCAGAGACCGCGGCCGGCCGCCGCTCGCTCGCCGAACTGCGCGGCGAAATCATTGACGGCGGCAATCTGGTGCGGCTTGCGGAGACCGAGATCCTGTCGCCGCTCGATACCCGCGCCAAGGCGATGATCCTGGAGGCCGCAAAGCGCGTCTCGCTGGTAACCGCGGTCAGCCCACGCGCGCTTGTCGACGTCGCCTATGTCGTGTTCGAGGCAGGCAGGCTGATCCGGCGCCTGTCGGAACTCTATGGCGGCCGTCCCGGCACGCTAGGCTTCATCCGCTTGGCGCGCGGAGTGCTCGCTCATCTCGCGGTAACCGGCTCGATCGCCGTCGGCGACAGTTTCGTGCAGCAGATCGTCGGTCACGGCCTGGCCGCGAAGCTCTCCGCAAAGCTTGGCGAAGGCGTGGTCAACGGCATGATGACGGCGCGCATCGGCATTGCGGCGATGGAAACGGCGCGCCCGCTGCCGTTCATCGCGACCAAGCGCCCGGGCCTGGGCGATTTCCTCTCGGCGCTGACCTCGTTCGCGATCCGGAAGGACGGTCAAAGCGAGCAGTAGGGTAAATGCCGAAACGGCCACCGGTGACGAAGCATTAACCAATCTTGTTCATGGTCGTCTCTGTCCCAAGAACAGACTCTGTCGTGCCGGGTGTCGTCCATGAAAAGCGTGTTTCTGTCCTGCGTCCTGCCCGTGACGGTTGCGGTCACCGCACCGGTGGGCCTCGTCGAAAAAGCCGTTGGCGCAGAACCGGACAAGCAGTTCTTCCGTTCGGTCGAAGGCAAATGGGTCGGCCCCGGCGAAATCATCGCCGGCAAATACAAGGGCACGAAATTCACCTGCAATTTCAACGGCTCGACGCCTGACGGCAAGGTCGGCATGACGCTGGACGGAGACTGCCGGGTCGGTGTGTTCACCCAAAAAATGTCAGCAAGCGTCGAACGCAAGGGCCACGAAGGCTACAAAGGCAATTTCATGGGCGGTTCGGCCGGCAACGGGCTCGACATCATCGGCGGCAATGTCGTCGACGCGCAGAAGGTGGTCTTCACCATCAACCGCAATCAATTGAATGGCGTCATGCAGGCCCGCATCCCCGACGACAATTCGATGACCGTCACGGTCGCTGTACGCGTCAACAAAGAGCTGGTGCCGGTCATCGGCATGAGTCTGAAGCGGGTCGATACGGTCGAGGTCGGCTCCATAGCCAAGAACTGACCAGACAAGCGTGGATAAACAAAAGGCGGCAGCCATGGCTGCCGCCTTCATCCGTCTTTGACTTAGCTCAACCCTTGATGGCGGCGGTCACTTCGTCATAGGCCTTGCAGGCCTCGTCCAGCGTCGTGGCGTTCTGATATTTCGTCGTCACGGCCTGCACCTTGGCCGTCAGGCCGGCCGCCTTGCTCGGATCCTTGGTGATTGCTTCCTGCAGCGCGGCGGCCATGTCCTGCGCCTTCTTGGTGGCAATTTCCTGCGTGCACTCCGGTCCCTTCGAACAGGCCGAAACGGCCAGCGCCGCAACACCGACGGCAACGAGCAAAAACTTCTTCATGTCAGTTATCTCCTCAAAAAAAGGCAGCGGCCCATCGCCGCTGCCTTCCAATGGCCGAAGCCCAATGGCCAAAGCCGGTTGTGCCTTAACCTCTGATTGTGGCGGCACGCAACGACCGGGCCGCGTAAACTTGTGTAACGAAGCTGCAATATCGCGGCGGCCCGGATTCAGCCCGCTTAATGCATGTCGCCCAAACTGCGCAGCGGTGGGCGACATGCATTGAAACAATAACCTAAAGCGCGTCGCATGAGGCCGTTCGGACGCGACGCGCTTTAGGTCCGTTGGAGCAAAGTTCACCCGCGACGCTGTAGCAGCGCCAGCATGACTGTCGATGCGGCAAGAACGACAGTAAGGATCAAAGGCCCCGAAGCACCATAGGTGTCCACGACATAGCCGCCGACAACCGCGCCGATGGTGATGGCAACCTGGAAGGAGACGACCATCAGGCTACCCGCTGCTTCCAGCGCATCAGGCGCCGCGCGGGACAGATTGGTCGGCAGCACGACCGGCGCCATGCCGAAGGCCAAGCCCCAAAGCGTGACGAATCCGAAGGCGACGGCGATGTGCACGCCCCAAAGCACCAATGCCAGCGCCGCAAACGCCATCAATGCGGCGTTGCCCGCGAGCGCCATGCGGATGTTGGCATCGGCCATGCGCCCGCCGGCAATATTGCCGATCACAGCGGCGATGCCAAATCCGAGCAGGGCCAGGGCAATTGGCGCGGTCGCCAGGAGCGTCACATGTTCGAGGAAGGGGCGCACATAGACCGAGCCGGCAAAATGCCCTGTCATCAGCAAAAGAATGGCCAGCATGCCGAGTTGAATGCCGCGCCGCCGTGTCAGCCGAAATACATCCGCAAGACTATTGCTGGCCGTGGCAGGCAGGGTCGGCAGGCTAACCAACTGCAGCAGCATGGCAATCACGGCCAGCCCCGCTGTCAAGGCCATGGCGCTGCGCCATCCCAGCCAGTCGCTGATCAACGCGCCGACC
The DNA here is from genome assembly GCF_029625675.1 of Mesorhizobium sp. WSM4884. NCBI lineage: Bacteria > Pseudomonadati > Pseudomonadota > Alphaproteobacteria > Hyphomicrobiales > Phyllobacteriaceae > Mesorhizobium > Mesorhizobium sp. WSM4884. Next base: position 228,117 of record NZ_JARTVO010000004.1, on the reverse strand, counting down.
GACGGCGCGGCAATGGTGGCGAGCGAGACGCCGAGGGTGACGATAGCCATGCCCCGACCTGTCGCATTGGCGCCAACCAGCCTGGCCACGACGGCAACCGAGAGTGCCCAGAATGCGCTGAGAGCGATTCCGAGCCCGGCCCGGCCCAGCAGCAACAGCCAGAAATTGGGCGCCAGCGCGGCAAGGAGGTTGGAACCGACCGCCAAGGCGCTGAGGCCAACCAGCACCGTCTTGCGGTTCAATCGGCCGATGAGAACATTGCTCAATATGGCCGTCACGGCGCCGACCGAAGCCGTGGCGGTGACGACCTGTCCGGCGGTTCCTTCGCTGATGCCGAGGTCCCGCGCCATCGGCGTCAGCAGGCCTGCCGGCAGGAATTCGGCTGACACCAGGGCAAAGCTGGTGGCCGCCAATGAAATGACGGCAAACCAGGTGGCTGCGTTCCACGGGGCTGGCGCGGCGTCATCGAGGTCTATAGCCGCGTCTTCAAGCTGAAATGTTGTGTCCGTCACTGAAAGATCTCCAAGGTTTGGAGGTCTTCAATAGACGAGTCCTATCGGATGATATGTACCTTAAAATCCGAAATTCATGTCCGTTCGTCCGGAAATTGTGCGGCGCACAACGCCTGGCGAGACATTGGTGATGCGTTTGAACGCGCGCGCGAAGGATGCTTCGCTGTCATAGCCCAAACGGATTGCGACCTCGGCAACCGACAGGCCGTTTTGCCCCAGCAACTCGCGGGCAAGCTGCATACGCAGACGGGCGAGATAGTGGGCAGCGCCCTCCCCTAACACAGCCCTGAAGCGCTCGGCGAAAATCGAGCGCGATTGGCCTGCCAAGCCGGCAAGCCTTTCCAGGGTCCAGTTATGGCCGGGGTCTCGGTGCATGGCTGCCAGCGCGCGGCCGATATGAGGGTCGCGGATAGCGGCGAGCCAACCGGTGGTCGAGGCGCCAGTGCAATTGACCCAGCAGCGGATGAGCCGGGCCGTCAGCAAGTCGGCCATGCGCGACAGAATCGTGGCGCTGCCCATCTGCGGTTGCGCGGCCTCAGCCGTCATAGCCGCCAGCAAAGGACCGACGACCGGATCGTTGCCGGCCACATCGCACCCTTTGATGATAGATGGCATCAACTTGATCAGTGGATTGAGCGCACAGACGCCCAAGGCCATGGAGCCGCAGAAAAGGGTGCTTGTCGCGCCCGTCCCTTCCCGCACCACCTCACAGACATTGCTCCCCAACTTGGTCACCTGGCAACTCTCGAGCGAGTCGCCGACAACGTCCGGCGCACTGGCCAGCCGATGGGCGATGCCTTGCGGCAGCAGCGCCAGATCGCCATCGCGCAACTCCTGCCAGCCTTCCTCTTCGGTAAAAATCCAGCATGGACCCTGGCCGACAAAGTGAAAGCGAAGCAGCTTCTGTTGCGGAAAGGCGATGCTCCATGGATGCCGGAGCTCGCAGCGGCCATAGCTGACCCCACTCAAGCGAAAGTCCTGTAGGACTTCGCTGAGCGCATCTACCGGGATATGCGGAGGCGGCCGGGACGAATAGTCAGGCATTCAACCATTATATATGCCGAACGTCCGGCAGGCAAGCGGAGACCGCTTCAACGGCACCCTACCCTTCAAGTCAGTCCGCCCGCCCTTGCCTCTCCCTCCCGGTGCATGCAAGGAGTGCTTGAGCAACTGGATGACAGGCATGGCGGCGGAAGCATCGAGCAGCGATCTCGTACAGGTGGTGGCGCTGCTTGCCTCTGGCGTGATCGCCGTGCCGATCTTCAAGCGCATGGGGCTGGGCTCCATCCTCGGCTATCTGGCGGCGGGCGTGGTCATCGGGCCGTTCGGCCTCCGCGTCTTTTCCGAATCGGAAGCGATCCTCCACGTCGCTGAACTCGGCGTCGTCATGTTCCTGTTCATCATCGGCCTGGAGATGCAGCCGTCGCGACTCTGGGGCCTGCGCCGCGAAATTTTCGGGCTCGGCGCGCTGCAGGTCGGCGTTTGCGCCGTGCTGCTGACCGGCGTCGGGCTGGCCGGAGGCTTTCCGATCGCGCAGTCCTTCGTCGCCGGCGCCGGCTTCGTGCTGACGTCGACGGCGATCGTCATGCAGTTGCTCGAGGAGCGCGGCGAGATCGCCACGCCCAAGGGTCAGCGTATTGTGTCGATCCTTCTGCTCGAAGACCTCATGATCGTGCCGCTTCTGGCGCTGGTTGCGTTTCTGGCGCCCGGCGGCGCCGAAACCAGCCTGTCCGAGCGGTTGACCGAAGTCGGCATCGGCATTGCGGCGATCATCGGACTGGTGGTGGCGGGGCGCTATCTGCTCAACCCGCTCTTCCGCATCCTGGCGGACGCCCGCGCCCGCGAGGTGATGACGGCCGCGGCCCTGCTCGTGGTGCTTGGGTCGGCTCTAGCCATGCAGCTTTCCGGCCTCTCCATGGCAATGGGCGCTTTCATTGCCGGTGTGCTGCTCTCCGAATCGACCTTCCGCCATCAGCTCGAAGCCGACATCGAGCCGTTCCGCGGCATCCTGCTCGGCCTGTTCTTCCTTGCCGTCGGCATGTCGCTCGACCTCGGCGTCGTCGCCCAGAACTGGCGCCTCGTCGCCATCTACGTCGTCGCCTACATGATCATGAAGGCGCTCGGCATCTATATCGTCGCGCGCATGCTCAAGAGCGGCCACCGTGAGGCGCTCGAACGCGCCGTCTTCATGGCGCAGGGCGGCGAATTCGCCTTCGTGCTCTACTCCTCGGCGGCCGCTGTCGGCATCATCGACGGCCGGGCCAACGCCACGCTGACCGCCATCGTCATCATCTCCATGGTGCTGACGCCCTTGGCGATCGTGGCCCTGCGTTATCTTACGGCGCGCGACGAACAATCGCTCGACGGCGTCGACATCGCCGACGGTCTCACCGGCAGCGTGCTGATCATCGGCTTCGGTCGTTTCGGCCAGATCGCCAGCCAGCCCCTGCTTTTACGCGGCCTCGACGTCTCGATCATCGACAATGAGGTCGAGATGATCCAGGCGGCGGCCGATTTCGGCTTCAAGGTCTATTACGGCGACGGCACGCGGCTCGACATCCTGCATGCGGCCGGCGCGGGCCGCGCGCGCGCCGTGCTGATCTGCGTCGACAAACCGGACGCCGCCGTGCGTATCGCGCAGCTGATCAAGGCCGAATTCCCTTTGGTCACCATCATGGCGCGGGCCTTTGACCGTGGCACCGCGCTGCAGCTCATCCGCGCCGGTGTAGACTATCAGCTGCGTGAGACCTTTGAATCCGCGCTGGTGTTCGGCGGCTCGGCGCTTGAAGCTTTGGGCGTCGACCCGGAAGAGGTCGCCGAGGTCATTGAGGATGTGCGGCGCCGCGACACCGCCCGTTTCGAGACGCAGCTTGCCGAAGGCATCCGCGCCGGCCAGCGCTTCCTGAAAGGCAATATCGGCACGCCGATCCCGACGCCGCTCACGCAGCCGCGCCGCGCCGGCCGGGCACTGAACGAAGAGACGGCGGGCGTGCTGAACAAAGCAGAGACGAAGAACTGAGGAGCAACGCATGGCAGGGCTCGACGCGCGGGCGCTTTCCGTCACCAAATTCTGGCGCGAAGCCGGCGAGGACGCCTGGTTCGAGAAGAACAATGCGTTCGACACGGATTTCCGCGACCGCTTCCTGGAGCTGCACTATGCCGCCGCCGGGCGTGAATGCGACGACTGGAACGCCCATGCCGAGGGATCGTTGGCGCTGATGATCCTGCTCGATCAGTTTCCGCGCAACTGCTTCCGCGGCACCGGGCATATGTACGCGACCGATCCGCTGGCCAGGCATTTCGCCGACCAGGCGATCGCCGCCGGCCAAGACCTTGCGCTCGACGAGAGCCTGCGCGTCTTCATCTATCTGCCCTTCGAGCATTCGGAGTTGCTTGTGGACCAGCGGCGATCGGTGGAACTCACCGCCGCGCGAGCGCCGGACTATCTGAAATACGCCAATGAGCATCTGGAGATCATCCAACGCTTCGGCCGATTTCCGCATCGAAACAAAATGCTCGGCCGCCAGACGACGCTCGAGGAAAAGGCTTTTCTCGAAGGCGGCGGCTTCTCCGGCTGAGTTTTCAGCTCAGCCACCACTCCCGGCCCGACGGCAGGCGCTCGATCCCCGACGTGTCGACGACGCCGAGCCGCTCCGACACGGTTTTGCCGTCGACAACGAGGCCGGGAGCGATCTCGGCCAGCGGGGCCAGCACGAAGGCACGCTCCAGCATGCGTGGATGCGGCACTTCGAGCCCGGTCTCGTGGATCACTCGGTCACCGAACACCAATATGTCGATGTCGATCAGGCGTGGCCCCCAGCGCTCCTCGCGCACCCGCTTCAACCGTCTTTCGACGTCGAGGCAGAGGTCGAGCAGGGCGCGTGGCGGCAGCGCCGTTTCGATCGCCGCCGCGGCGTTCAGAAAATCCGGCTGGTCGAGCTTGCCCCAGGGCGGCGTGCGGTAGAGTGAGGAGACGGCGGTGACGCGCGTCTTGTCATCGCCATCCAGCATACGCAGCGCCGCGGCCATGGATTTCGCCGGGTCGCCGAGATTGCCGCCGAGACTGAGGTAGACGACGCTATTGGGGCCAGACAACGGTCACCTCGACATGATCGAGCACGCCCGGCACCGGGGCGTTCGGCTTGCGCACCGTGATCTCTGCTTTCTTGATCTGTGGAAACCGAGCGGCCAGCGCCTTCGCCACTTCCAGCGCCAGCGCCTCGATCAGGAAACGGCGGTGCCCGGTGACGATCTTCTCGATCACCGAAAAGGCGATGCCGTAATTGACGGTGTCCTCGATGGAATCTTCCTCCAGCGGCCGGCTGGGCTCGACGGTCAGTTCGGCGTCGACATAAAAACGCTGGCCGAGCGTCTCCTCCTCGTCCAGTACGCCGTGCCGGGCAAAGAAGGCGCAGTTCTTCATGCGGATGACATACATGGTCAGCGTCCGGGAGAGAGGTTTTCTCGCGCCAGCATAGCATCGGCCACCGCCAGCGCATCCACGTTGATTGCGACATCGTGGACGCGAAAAAGATCGGCGCCTTTGAGCCGCAGGATGACGCTGGTGGCCGCGGTGCCGGCCGCCCGCTCAGCAGGTTCGCGCCCCGTGACGCCGCCGATGAAACGCTTGCGCGACGTCCCCGCCATCAGCGGGAAGCCGAGCGCCTGAAGCTCGGAGAACCGCGCCATCAGATCGAGGTTTTCCTCCGCTGTTTCCTTTGCGAAGCCGAAGCCGGCGTCGAGCACGATCTGGCTATCGGAAACATTGCCGGCGCGCGCGATCTCCAGCGATTTGCCCAGGAACAGGAACTGGTCCTCGATCACGTCCGGCAACTTCTGCCGTTCGCGTCCGGTATGCATGATGATGAGGCCGGCGCCGGTCTCGGCCGCGACACGCGCTATGCCGGGCTCGCGCTGCAGGCCCCAGACGTCGTTGACGATATGCGCACCGGCGGTGACGGCCCGACGCGCCGTATCCTCGCGATAGGTGTCGATCGAAATCAGGGTCTCGCCCGATCCGGCGAGCGCCTCGATGATCGGCAGCACCCGCTCCTGCTCTTCCTCGGCGGTGATCGGGGCAAAACCCGGCCGCGTCGATTCCCCACCGATATCGATGACGGCGGCCCCCTCTTCCGCCATGCGGCGCGCCTGGGCTATCGCCTTCTCGGGCGCAATGAACAATCCACCATCGGAAAAACTGTCCGGAGTGACGTTGAGGATACCGACGACCACCGCCTTGGGGCCGAGGTCGAGATGGCGTCCATGCGCGAGCTGCCATCGCCTTGTCGTCATTGTCCATCAACCATGTGTGATCCGCGCGAAATCAATTTCGTTGCGCCGGCAACGGCCGTAAAGCAAGGTGCGTGAAGAGGCAACATGATGAACCGTCCCCTGCTCAGCGCTCTGATGCTCATCCTCGCCACCGCGCCGGCTGGCGCGGCGACTCTGGTGAAGACCTACAGCTATTTCGCCGTCACCGGCCGCACGCTGGACGACATCGAAAAGCAGCTGACAAAAAACGGTCCCGAGGTGAAGAGCACCGGCTCGAGGCACCCGGGCGCCACGCAGATGGCTTTCACCACCCGCGTCAGCTACGCGCAGACGGCGAATTCCTGCCGGATCGCGAATGCGCAGGTCACCGTGAAGGTCAAGGTAATCCTTCCGGAGTGGCGGCGGCCGCGCAAGGCCGATCCGAACGTCAGGCTGTTCTGGGACACGCTGTCGGCGGACATCAAGCGCCACGAGGAACGCCATGTCGAGATCGCCAAGAACCATGCCCGCGAACTCGAGGACGCGCTGAAGGCGACTTATCCGCAACAGACCTGCGAAGCGGTGAAGGCCAAGGCCGCCGAGATCTCTTCCGCCATCCTCGCCGAGCATGACCGCGCCCAGGTGCAGTTCGACCGCGTCGAAGGCGTCAATTTCGAAAGCCGGATCATCCGGCTTCTGCGCTACCGGATGCAGCGCATCCAAAGCGGCCAATTGCCGCCTGCTTGATCGTTGGAACCGCGGCCCGGCGAAGGCCAATCCCGCCCTAAACATGGTGCCAGATTCGAAAAACTTTCGAGCGGCGGTCGAAAACGACCTATATCGGACGACATATAGCGGGTTCGCCTCAGGCGCGCTTCGGAAGCAGAGATAGGAACGGCAAGCGGAAGACGTCCCGGAACCGGCCGCTTCTTGCGGACCGCGCACCGGCCTTTGAGCCAGCCTCTTTGAAAGAACGACGCATGGACCAGACCGTCGACAATCGCACGACGATGGCGACCTCGCCGCCGATCAGCGAAAGCGAGAAGAACGCCATTATCGGCGGCGTGCTGCTGTCGATGCTGCTGGCGGCGCTTGACCAGACCATCGTCGCTCCCGCTTTGCCAACCATAGCGCGCGCGCTCGGACACGCCGAATATCTGCCATGGATCGTCACTGGCTATCTTTTGACCGCCACGGCGATGGCGCCGCTTTACGGCAAGATTTCCGACGTCTATGGCCGCCGGCCGGTCATCTACGCCGCCATCCTGATCTTTCTTCTGGGATCGCTGGTCAGTGCCCTGGCCCCCAACATGCTGGTGCTGGTCATCGGCCGGGCGATTCAGGGCGCGGGCGGCGGCGGTCTGTTCGCGCTTGCCCAAACGGTCATCGGCGATCTCGTGCCGCCGCGCGAGCGCGCCCGCTACGCCGCCTGGATAGCCGGCACATGGGCGGTCGCCAGCGTCGCCGGTCCGCTGCTTGGCGGTGTCTTCGCCGAGCACCTGCACTGGTCGCTGATCTTCTGGATCAACCTGCCGATCGGCCTCTTGGCGATGGCAATAATCAACAACCCGCTGAAGAAGCTGCCGATCGCGGCCAAGCACCACCGCATCGACGGGCTGGGCGCCGTGCTACTGGTGATCGCCACGGCGCTGCTGCTCCTGGCGCTGAACTGGGGCGGCAGCACCTATCCGTGGCTCTCGCAGGAAATCCTCGGGCTGGTCGCCTGCTCGGCCGTGTTCTGGGCGCTGTTCGCGCTGCGGCTGCTGAGGGCCAGCGAGCCGCTGATCTCGCTCGAAGTGCTGGGCAATCCGATCGTGCTCGCCGGCACGCTGTCGTTGTTCCTGCTGCAGGCGGCAAACATTGGCGCCTCGGTCTACCTGCCGGTCTATCTGCAGTCGGTCGTCGGGCTCTCGGTCAGCGAATCCGGCACCGCCATGCTCGGGCTGCTTCTCGGCACCGTTGCCGGCGCCACATTCAGCGGCCGCATGATCCCGCGCTTCGTCCACTACAAGCGCATCGCCATGGTCGGCATCATTTTGGCGATCGTCTGCATCGGCGTGCTCAGCGCCATTGCGGGGCAAGCCTCGCTGCTCGAAGTCGAGGTCCTGACGACGCTCATCGGCATCGGCAGCGGCACGACCTTCCCGGTCAGCACCGTCTCGGTTCAGAACGCGGTCGATCGCGCCCATCTCGGTGTCGCGACCGGCGTGCTGACATTCCTGCGCTCCCTGGGCGGCGCGCTTGGCGTCGCCATGCTCGGCGCCGTCGCGATGAGCTATGGCCTGCCGCTCGCAGCCGAGGGCTCGCAGACACATATCGAGCTGACATCGGCGATGCCGTTCGTGATGATCTTCCTCACCGCCGGCATCACGCTCTTCCTGGCGCTCGTCGTGCTGGCGCTGATGCCGGAAAAGCCGCTGCGCGGCCATGACGAGAACGCCGCGCCCGTACTTGCGGAGTAGTCTCTCCGAGGTGTGTTGAGATTCAGGTCAGGCCGAGCCGAGAAAGGTAGCTTCCGAGCACCGGCCTACGCCAGCCGTAACCTTAGTTCGGCTGCTTGGCCACTCACGAGTGGCTCCGGCCGGCGAAGACCGGAAGCGCCGGAGGCTGCCGTTCGCAGGCCGGCATCCCTGAATATCAACATACCTCAGTCGTGGACGCCGAGCTTCTTCTGCAAGCTGGTCGACGAGGTCGTGTACTGGAAGACGATCCGCTCGCCGGGGCTGACGATGCGCTTGGCGGCCTGCGCCATCAGGGCGACCTCGTGGAAGCCTGACAGGATCAGCTTCAGCTTGCCGGGATACCAGTTGATGTCGCCGACGGCGAATATGCCGGGTACCGATGTCTGGAATTTCTCGGTGTCGACCGGGATCAGGTTCTCGTGCAGGTTCAACCCCCATTCGGCGATCGGCCCGAGCTTCATGGTGAGGCCGAAGAACGGCAGCATGCGGGTGCAAGGCACTTCTATATCGCCGTCCGGGCCACCCTTGATGGTCGCGGACGAGAGCTGGCCGTCGGCGCCCGCCAAGCCGCTCACCTGACCGACCAGGAATCTCAGTTGCTTCATCTCCTGCATGGCATACATCTTGTTGACGCTGTCCGGCGCCGCTCGGAACTCCGCACGCCGGTGGACGAGCGTCACGCTTTTGGCGATCGGCTGCAGGTTGAGCGTCCAGTCGAGCGCCGAATCGCCGCCGCCGACGATGACGAGGTCATGGCCGCGGAAATCCTCCATGCGCCGGACCGAGTAGAAGACGCTCCTGCCTTCATAGTCCTCGATGCCCGGGATGGGCGGACGCTTGGGCTGGAACGAGCCGCCGCCGGCGGCGATCACCACAACCTTGGCCTCGAACACTTCATTTTCGTCGGTGGTGACGCGGAACGTACCGTCCTCGAGTTTCTCCAGGCTGGAGACCATGCGGTTGAAGGTGAAGTCCGGCTTGAACGGATGTATCTGTTCGAGCAGCTTGTCGACCAGGCCCTGGGCGGTGATCAATGGCCAGCCCGGAATGTCGTAGATCGGCTTTTCTGGATAGAGCTCGGCGCATTGTCCGCCGGGACGGTCGAGGATGTCGATGAGATGGCACTTCATGTCGAACAGGCCGAGTTCGAATACGGCGAACAGGCCGACCGGCCCTGCCCCGACAATAAGTACGTCCGTCTTGATCGTATCCGTCATCAGCTCCGCCCCGTTTTGGGAAATGGTGGGGACAGTGCATGACCTATGGCCCGCTGCCAAGCAGCCACGGGAAAAATTGGAAAAGGAGAGTTGGTTCAGCCCTGGCGTTCGGGAACGCGGACGACGAGGCCGTCGAGCGCGTCGCGCACCTTGATCTGGCAGGACAGGCGCGAGTTCGGCCGGACGTCGTAAGCGAAGTCCAGCATGTCCTCCTCCATCGCTTCCGGCTCGCCGACCTCGGCCGTCCAAGCCTCGTCGACATAGACGTGGCAGGTCGCGCAGGCGCAGGCGCCGCCGCATTCCGCCTCGATGCCGGGCACCGCGTTGCGGATCGCGTTTTCCATGACGGTCGAGCCGTTCTCGGCCTCCACGTCGAATTGAGTGCCGTCATTGGCGATGAAAGTCAGCTTTGTCATTTGTCACCTGAGGAGTCGCAGCCGAGATAATCACTCCGCCGGACAAGTCAACTGCGGCGCGAAAAACGCCACCAAATGACGTTTTCAGCCAAATGACGTTTTCGGAAGGTGCTCTCGCGAGGGGCTAGCGGCTGATGGCGGCGATGAAGTCCCGCACTTCCTCGATCAGCACGCCAAGCTTCTTCAAGATGCGGGCATCCTCGGGCTGCTTTTCGATCGCCGCGGCGCATTCGGCGACGGCAAAGGCGCCGATACCGCGCGCCGAGCCCTTGAGGCTGTGTGCGAGGAGCACCCGTTCCTTGGCATCGGCATCGGCAATCTTGTCGCGCACCGAGAGTGCCTGCTGCACGAACAGCGCCAGCACTTCCTGTTCGAGCGCGCGATCGTCCATCGTCTGCCGCGCAAGATGGGCCATATCCACAGGTCGCGACCCTGCCGTTCCCGACACGTCACCGCCGGGCATGGAAAACGCGATTCCACTGTCACCACGCATACGCACTGCAACTCCCGAAAAGGCGGCCTACCGCCAAAAAATAGGCGACTTGCGTCGCCATCGCGTTAACGATTGCCAGGGAAAAATGTTGTCACAGAGGCAGCCCAAATCACGCCTCCGTTAACCTTATATTTAAAGTTTTACGTATCGCCCGGAATGCATGTTTTCTTTACCCCCGTGTGTCATTACGATACGAACGTCCATTTTCAGCCTCCTGTCTGGGACCAGACAAGCCAAAATCAGGCCAGAATCATAAGTCCCGCGGCAGCTAGTACAGGGTAGCGAAGGCATGGCTAAGAAACCGACGACGACCAAATCCCTCGAGAGCGACGTAGCCGCGGAGCTGGAAAAGGCGCTTGACCTTGACCTCAACGGCGACGAAGGCGGGCTCGACATGGCGGCGTCGATGGAAGATCTCGAGGCCCAGATTTCGGCGGCCGCGGACGAGCTGGCGCGCGAAGGCCGCAGCCAGAGGATCGAGCCGGCAAATGAGGCTCCGGCACCGAAGGCGGCGCCTCAGCCAAAGCCGGCGGAGCTCCGCCCAATCGAATCGCGCGGTTCGCAGCCGGCCGGCTTCACACCGGCTCCCGCCGGTTTCACGCCAGCCAACGACGATCGCCAGAAGGATTACCGGACGCTTTTGCATGGCCTCAACCAGCGTGCGTCGAGCACCGTCTACTGGGTCATAGCGTTCATCTCGCTCGCCTGGATCGCCGGCGCCGGCGGCCTCGCCAATCTTCTGTTCGGTCCGGACATCTGGAAGATCCGCAGCTTCGACCAATTCTTCGCCCGCCCCGAGCTGATCGGCCTGGCGGTCGCGGCGATTATCCCGGTCATTCTGTTCTGGGCCTTCGCCGCCATGATCCGGCGCGCCCAGGAAATGCGCATTGCGGCGCAATCGATGACCGAAGTTGCCTTCCGCCTCGCCGAGCCGGAAAACCTTGCCCAGGACCGTGTCATGATGATCGGCCAGGCCGTTCGCCGCGAGGTGGCGGCCATGGGCGAAGGCATCGAGCGCACTTTGGCGCGCGCCGTCGAGCTCGAAACGCTCGTCCACAGCGAAGTCAGCCAGATCGAGCGCTCCTATTCCGAAAACGAAGCGCGCATCCGCTCGCTGGTCGACGGGCTCGGCAGCGAGCGCGAAGCGGTCGTGAGCCATGCAGAGCGCGTGCGCGCCTCGATCCACGGCGCGCACGAGACGCTGCGCGACGAGATCGGCGCCGCCAGCGACATCATCCGCGACTCGATCCTCAACGCCTCGACCAAGCTGTCGATGACGATCAACAATTCGGGCGACACGCTGATCGATCGCATCAATGAAAGCTCGATGTCGATCTTCGATTCGGTGGAGACCCGGCTCGATACGATCACCGACCGCCTGTCGACCTCCGGCGAAGCCTTCGCCAGCTTGCTCGACACCCGCATCGCCAAGCTGACCGACACGACCGATAGCCTCACCCGCTCGCTGACCGACATGCTCGACGACCGCACCAGTGGCATGGTCTCGCTGCTCGGCGGAGCCGCGCGCACGCTGAACTCCGAATTCGAAGCGAGCCTCAGCGGCATCGAGCGGACACTGGCCGAACGTGGGCAGGCACTGATCAGCGAGTTCCAGACCCGCGCCGAGGCGCTCGACACCGGCACGCAGAAGCTCAACGCGGCGCTCGAGGCGCGCGCCCGTCAGATCAACGAGACGTTGGTCGAACGCGCCCGCGACATCGCCAATACGTTCGCCGAGAGCAAGGACCAGCTGTCGGTGATGATCGATCAGGGCAAGACCCAGATCGGCGCGGACATGGCCGACATCATCTCGTCGACCTCGTCCATGCTCGAAGCCCGCGCCACCGATTTCGCCGGCCGCATGGAAGCCGCCCGCCACGTCGTGTCGCGCTCATTCGACGCCGACATCCAGCGGCTAGCCGATGCCCGCGCCGGCATCGACGAAGCCATCGAAGACCACAGCCGGAAGCTCTCCGAAAGCAGCAGCCGCATGGCCGCCGCCATGCAGGAGGACCTCGCGAAATTCGCCGAGAGTCGCGCCGGCATCGATGACGCTGTGGCCAGTCAGGTCCAGAAGCTGGCCGAGGGCCGCAGCCTGATCTCGCGCGCGCTGGAAGATGACCTGCGCAAGGTCAACGAGGCGCACGCAGCCATCGATGCCTCGCTGGGCAGCCACCTCGAACAGCTCGAAGAGGGCCGCAACCGCCTGTCTCAGGCCCTAAACGAAGACTCCGGCAGACTCGTCCAAGCCCGTACGATGATTGACGAAATGGTCGCCGGTCATGTCGGCAAGCTGGCTGAGGGCCGCAACATTCTGGCGCGCGCGCTGGAAGCCGATCTCGGCAAGCTGTCAGACAGCCGCGCCTCGATCGACGGCCTGGTAGCCGGTCAGGTCGAGAAGATAGCCGAGGGCCGCGCGGTGCTCGCCAAGGCGCTGGAGACCGACATTGCCGGTATAAGGACCCTGATCGAAACCCATTCGGCCAAGCTTGCGGAAGACAGGGGCGAACTCAGCCGAGCCCTGGAAGGCGACCTGAGCGGAATCCGAGACCTGATCGACAGCCACGCCGGCAAGCTCGTCGAGGACCGCAGCCTACTGTCGCAGACGCTGGAATCCGACCTCGCCAAGCTCGCCGAAAGCCGCGCCTCGATCGACGGACTGGTCGCCGGCCAGGTCGAGAAGCTCGCCGAAGGCCGCGATATCCTCAAGCGCGCCCTGGAAGCAGACATAAACACCATCAGAGGTGCCATCACGGGACATTCCGAGCGGGTGCAGGAGGAACGCGCCCAGCTGTCAAAGGCTTTGGAAACCGATCTGCATACGGTCAGCGGTGCGATCGCCGACCATCAAAACAGGCTCGTCCAGGATCGTTCGGCATTGTCGAAGGCTCTCGAGGACGACCTCGCCAAGCTCGCCGAAAGCCGCTCCAGCATCGACGGCCTGGTCGCCGGCCAGGTCGAGAAGCTCGCCGAAGGCCGCGATATCCTCAAGCGAGCCCTGGAAGCCGACCTCAATACCATCCAAGGCGCCATCGTCGATCATTCGCAGAAGATCAGCGACCATCGTGCCGAGCTGTCGCGCGCTCTCGATTCCGACATGGTTAATGCCAGCGGCCTCATGCAGACCCACGCCGACAGGCTTTCGCAGGACCGCGCGGCACTGTCCAAGGCCCTGGAGGACGATCTCGCCAAGCTCGCCGAAAGCCGCTCCAGCATCGACGGGCTGGTCGCCGGCCAGGTCGAGAAACTCGCCGAGGGTCGCGACATCCTCAAGCGCGCCCTGGAAGCGGACCTCGCCAAGCTCGCCGAAAGCCGCGCCTCGATTGACGGCCTCGTTGCCGGCCAGGTCGAGAAGCTCGCCGAAGGGCGCGACATCCTCACGCGCGCCCTCGAGGCCGACCTTGCCAAGCTCGCAGAAAGCCGCGCTGGTATCGACGGCCTGGTTTCCGGCCAAGTGGAGAAGCTCGCAGAGGGTCGTGATATCCTCAAGCGTGCGCTCGAAGCCGACCTGCAGAAGCTGGCCGAAAGCCGCGCCGAGATCGACGGCGTCATTGCCGGCCATGTCGGCAAGCTGTCGGAGGGCCGTGACATGCTGGCCCGCGCCCTGGAGGACGATCTCGCCAAGCTCGCCGAGGCGCGCAAGGACGTCGACCGCTCGGTGTCCGGGCACATCGACCAGATCGCGGCCAAAAGCGGCGACATCTCCGCGGCGATCGCCGCCGATGTCGAGAAGATCGAGCAGGCCTTCAGCCGACAGACCGGCATTATCGAGGAACGCTCGGCCACCATGGAACGTGCGCTGTCGACCGGCGTCGACAATGTCCGCGGCGTGCTTGAAAAGACCGCCGTCTTCGTTGCCGGCGCGCTGCGCGACAAGGTGATGGAAGTCACCAGCGCTCTGCACGAACAGGCCGGCGCCGCCTTCAGCGACGCCGATCGCAAGATCGCCGAGCGCGCCGAGCAGACTTCGGCCGCCCTGCTTGCCAGGGCCGAGGACATCGCCAACGCTTTCGAGGCCGCGGATCGCCGCCTGCATGAACGCGCGCAGGACACATCCAGCATGCTGATGGCCCGCGCCGACGATGCATCCAATTCGCTCATGGCCCGCGTCGAGGAAACCGCCGACAAGCTGGCCGCACGCGCCAGCGAGATCGCCGGAACCTTCGATGCCGCCGACCAGAAGCTGGTCGCCCGTGCGGTCGAAACGGCGCAGTCGCTGGCCGCACGCGCCGGCGATATCCTGCGCAACTTCGAGGGCGCGGACGAGCGGATGGGCATGCGCATCTCCGAATCGGCCGAAGCGCTGGCCGCACGCGCCTCGGATCTCGGCCGCATCTTCGATGCCGCCGATCAGCATCTGATCTCGCGCATCGCCGAGGGATCGGAAGCGCTGTCGTCGCGGGCGTCCGAAATCGCCCGTATCTTCGACGACGCCGACAGCCGCCTGGTGTCGCGCATCGCCAGCAGCACCTCGACCATCGGCGAACATGCCGACACCATTGTCGGCGCATTCGCGGCCACCGAGCAGCGCGTCGCCGATCGCGCCCGCCAGACCGGCCAGGAGCTCGCCGTCCACGCCCGCGAGATCGAGCAGGCGCTTGCCGGCGCCGACGAGCGGCTGGCGTCGAGCGCTGCCGCAGCCGCCGCCCGAGTCGAGGAACAGGTGGCGAGCGTCGAGAACCGCCTCTCCTACAGCGCCGAAACGATGGGCCAGAAGCTCAGCGAGCAGGTGTCCAGCGCCGAAGCCCAGTTGATCTCGCGCGCCAACGTCATCGCCGAAACCTTCACCGCGGTCGGCCAGCACATCGGCCAGAGCACCAACGAGGCAGCAAAGACCATCGGCGCCAACACCCGCGAGCTCAACACCATGCTTGCGGCGCGCTCCGCCGAGATGTCGAGGATCCTCGACGAGACGGCGCGTCCCCTGGTCGAGCGCTTCGTCCAGGGCGGATCCGAGCTGCAGAAGAGCGTGGAAGAGGTCACAGAACGAGCGACCGAGAAGCTGCGCAGCGAAAACGCCGTTCTCGTCAACGCGCTTGCCAGCCGCACGGCCGAAACGCTTTCGGCCGTCGAGGGCGCGCGCTCGACGCTGGCCGACAGCGTTGCCGACCTCATCGGCCGCATGGGCACCTCCAGCGCTCAGCTCAGCCAGCTGATCGACCAAGCTGCCGTCAACCTCGGCCAGATCGAGGAACGGCTGAACGGCAGCACACAGAGCTTCGCCTCGACCACGGAAAAGGCAGCCCAGACCTTTGCCAGCTCGGCACGTCTCGTCGACTCCAACACCACGCGGCTGACCGACCTGTCATCGGCGACCTTGCGCGAGGTCGCATCGATCGCGACCAAGTTCGACGAGCATAGCCGTCTGCTATCGAGCGCCTCCAATCTGCTCAGTTCCGCGCAGAGCAATCTGGAGCACACGCTGGAGCGGCAATCTTCGCTCGAGGATCTCGCCGTCGGCCTGGTCAAGAAGTCGGAAGACCTCGAGAAGGTCATGCGCTCCTTCGAGAACCTCGTCGGCCAGACGATGCAAACCGCCGAGGGCCGCACGATGGAATCGGCGGAGAAGATCCGCACGGCCATCGCCGAGGTCGTCGATTCCGCCACGCGGCGCTTCGCCGACGCGACCGAGGAGATGCGGCGCACCGCCAGCTCGATCAAGAGCGAGCTGGATCTTACCCGCGCCGAGCTCAAGAAGGGCGTCATCGAGATGCCGGAAGAGGCCAAGGAATCGACGTCTGCAATTCGCCGCGCGGTCTCCGAGCAGATCAACGCGCTCAAGGAACTATCGGATATCGTTGCAAAATCCGGCCGCAGCGGCAGCAGCGAGACCGGCGAGCCGCGTGGCTTGCGCCCCGCACCGCAGGCTCCTGCCCGACCCGCCGAGCAGCCGCTGCGCCGTCCGCCCGCGCCGCCGCAGCCGGAGCGCCGGACGCCGCAGGCACCGCTCGCGGAGACCACGCTGCGCGGCACGCTCGATCTCGAACGCCCCGCCGAGGCGCCGCGGCGCGATCCGAACGGACGCACGCCGCAAGGCGGCTGGGTGCGCGATCTGCTGACCAACGCATCGCGCGAGGAGGACCTGAAGCCGGCCGCCCCGGCGGAAGCGCCGCGCGCGGCGCCTGCCCAGCGTTCGCCGCTGCATGTCATGGAATCGCTCAACTCGCTGTCCGTCGACATCGCGCGGGCTATCGACCATGACGCCTCGATCGAGTTGTGGAACCGCTATCGCCGCGGCGAGCGCGACGTGTTCACGCGCCGTCTCTACACTCTCAAGGGGCAGCAGACCTTCGACGAGATCCGTCGCAAGTACCAAGCCGAAGCCGAGTTCCGCGCCGCCGTCGATCGCTACTGCGACGATTTCGAAAAACTGCTCAAGGACGTGTCGCGCAACGACCGCGACAACATCATGGCGCAGACCTACCTGACGTCGGACACCGGCAAGGTCTACACCATGCTGGCCCACGCCAGCGGCCGCCTGCACTGACAGGGGCAGGTAAGAGAATACAAAAGGCGGGCCGTCGGTCCGCCTTTTTCATATCCGGTTTTGTAAAGTCGATTGCTCAGTGTAATCCGGCGCTCAGATCACCGAATCCGTCCAGCGAACGATGTCCTTCGCCGCCTGGCCGAAGGCACTGTCCAGCGCGTCGACATAGGCAGCGTTGCCGCGGCCCGAGATCGGCGCGCTCGCGGTGAAGCTCTTCGAGGCGCGCACCTCGCCGTTGCGGTCGTTGAGAATGCGCACGAAGAGGTCGACGTCGGCATGTTCGCCGCCATTGACGCGGACTTCGAAGGAGCGGACTTCGACGATGATCTGATAGTCGATCGCCAGCCCCTCGCCCGGCTTGCCGACGCCGGCAAAGCTGCCGGAGCGCTGGAAGGTCTCGGCGAGCCTGGCTTGAACGATCAGCGGCAGGCGGTCCGCCCACTGCGCGCCCTTGAGGAACTGGATCGACTGGTCGGAAGGCCTGATGACGATATTCTGGCTGTCCAGCGCCTTCAGCGCCGAGGGCTGGGCGATCAGGATCTGACGGCGGCTATGGCCGTGCATGTCGACCGACGGAGCGGAAAGCTCGAACGTGTCGAGCGGCGCCGGCTTGCCTCCCAGTGCCGCGCAGCCGGCTAGCGTCAACGCGAGCGCGGCGGCGGCAACCGACTTCAACCCTCTACCCGATTTCACGCACGATCCCCGTTATGTCCCCGGATCTGACGATCAACTTACAGCTGCAAGCCTATGTTCTTGGCGTTCGCGGCAGCCGAAGTCAACGCCGCGCCCTGCCATCAAACTGACGAACTTCTCCCTCGCCACCTGTCAGGATGCGCTGCGGATTGCGGCTGAGATCGGTCACCGCCTCCTCGATGCGGTTGATGGACCGGCGGCTGTCCTGCACCAGCGCTTCCACATTCTGCAGCCCCGAGCCTGAGAAACGCGACAGATTGTCTACGATGGTGCCGAGGCGGGAGTTCAGCGTGTCGGCAACCTGCTTGAAGGATTTCAGCGTCGACCTGGCATCGGCCATCACGCCGTTGGCCTCGCCGGATCCGAGAAGCTGATCGACCTTGGCGAGGATGCCGTCGACGCGCACCGAGGCATCGTTGAGGCGCTGCGCGAGCTGGCGGGCATTCTTGATCGTATCGTTGATGTCGTCGGAGCGGTTGGCGATCTTGTCGGTGACCTTGGCGATGTCGGCGGCCGCCTTGTTGGCGCTGTCACTGGCTTTCTGGATGTTGGCGAGCGCCGTGCGGACGTCGTTCGGATCGATGCCGTCGAGCACGCCATTCACCTTGGCGAGCGTGCCTTGCGTCTGCTTGGCGAAGTCGTTGATCGAGCCGACCGCGATGTTGACGTTGTCGATGGTCGCGTCGAACTGCTTCGAAGTTTCCTTCAGGTTCGCCGTGACCGTGTCGACATTGGCGACGATGCTCTTGATCCGGTCCTTGTCGACGGAGTTGAGCAGGCCCTCAGCCGCCGTCAGCGTGCTATCGAGTCGGCCCGACACATTCTGCAATTGCTCCGAAAGCGAGCTCACGGCGGACAGGAACTTGTCGATACCGTCCGAATTCTTGGCCAGCGCATCGGAAAAGGTCTCGACGTTCTTGACGGTCTGCGTCAGCGGACCGCGAACGTCCTTGGTGAAGCCTTCGAGTTCGGAAAGCACTTTGTCGGCGCGAGTGAAGATGTTCTGCGCCGTCTGCAACAAGTTGGTCACGGCCGAAGGATTGGCGACGATCTCGGGGATCCTGCCCTCCTTCTCCGCCTCGTCGAGCAGCTTGGCTTCCTTGGGATCCGCACCCCTGAGCTCGATATTCGCCTGACCGGTGAGGCCCGCCAACCCAATGTCAGCCTGCGTCGACTTGGTGATCGGCGTCATGCGGTCGATCTCGGTGTCGGCGATGGCGACGGTGGGGTTGTCGACGTCGATATAGACCCGTTTGACATCGCCCACCTTGACGCCGTTGAACAAGACGAAGCTGCCGCGGCCAAGGCCCGAAGCCGAGCCGGGGATGCGCACGCGCAGCATCGTCGTCTCGCCCCGTTCGCCGATTGCGGCGGTCCAATAGACGAAGGCGAAGGCCGCAAGGATCGCAGCCAGCGTGAAGATGCCGACAATGACGTAGTTGGCTCTGGTTTCCATTGCCTCACTTATGGCTAAGCGCGCGCCGCAAGATCAAGTTGCCGGGCGCGTTTTCCGCGGAAATAGGACTTTACCCACGGCTCTTCGCTCTTCAGCATGTCGTCGATCGTGCCCTCGACCAGCACCCTCTTCTTGCCGAGCACCGCCACGTGGTCGCAGGCGGTGAACAGCGTGTCGAGGTCATGCGTGACCATATAGACCGTCAAATCCATCGTATCGCGCAACTTGACGACCAATTCGTCGAACTCGGCCGCGCTGATCGGATCGAGGCCCGATGTCGGCTCGTCGAGAAAGACGATGTCCGGATCGAGCGCCAGCGCGCGTGCCAACGCCGCACGTTTGATCATGCCGCCCGACAGCTCGGAGGGGAATTTCTGCGCCGCGTCCGGCGGCAGCCCGACCAGCTCGACCTTGAGCATGGCGAGCTCGTCCATCAGTTTCTTCGGCAGGTCAAGATATTCGCGCATCGGCACCTGCACGTTTTCCTGCACCGTCAGCGCCGAAAACAGCGCGCCGTGCTGGAACAGGACGCCGAGCCGCATGTCGATGCGCAGGCGCTCGACCTCGCTTGACTTGTCGACGTCGACGCCGAACAGCTTGATGGTTCCCGATTGCTTGGGCATCAGCCCGAGGATGGTACGCAGCAGGACGGACTTGCCGGCGCCCGAGGCGCCGACGAAGCCCAGGATCTCACCACGCTTGATGTCGAGCGAAAGCTTGTCGAGGATCAGCTTGTCTTCGATGGCAACGGTGACGTCCCGGACCGAAAGCACGATCTCGCTTTCATCCGCGTCCTGCGTCGTCTGGGCTCCATTGCCGTTCGCGATGGCCATCTCAGAACTCGATCGCAGCGTAGAACATGGCGAAGAGCCCGTCGAGGATGATGACGACGAAGATAGACTTCACCACCGAGGCGGTAACGTGCCGACCGAGCGATTCGGCGCTGCCGCCGACCTTCATGCCCTCCACGGAAGCGATGGTGCCGATGATCATGGCCATGAACGGCGCCTTGATCAGTCCGGCGAAAATAGTGCTGAGATCGATGGCGACACGCAGCCGGTCGATGAAGGCGGCCGGGGGAATGTCGGAATAGAGCCAGGCCGCGATGATCCCGCCGCCAAGCGCGGCGAAATTGGCGATGATCGTCAGACATGGCAGCGCGATCACCAGGGCGACGAGCCGTGGAAACACCAGCACGCCGATCGGGTTGAGCCCGATCACCTTCAGCGCGTCGACCTCCTCGCGCATCTTCATCGAGCCGATCTCGGCGGTGATGGCGCTGCCCGAGCGGCCGGCCAGCATGATCGCCGTCATCAGCACGCCGAGCTCGCGCAGGATCAGCACGCCGACGAGGTCGACGACGAAGATGTCGGCGCCGAAATAGCTGAGCTGATAGGCGCCTTGCTGGGCGACGATGGCGCCGACGATGGCCGACATCAGCACCACCACGGGGATGGCGCCGACGCCCATGCGGTCGATCTGGTTGAAGATGGCGGCCGGATTGACGGCATGGCCGCGGCCAAGCTTCAACTGCGCGCCGCGGATGGTGGCGCCAAGGATATTCATCGAGGCCAGGAAGTCGTCGCGCATCTCGTAGACGCGGCGTCCGACCAGTTCCAGCGCGCGCAGGACGATGTTGGGTGGCCCGGCCGGTCCCGATTCGGGTTCGCGCCGCACCGCGTCGCCGACCGCGCCGAGCAGGATCGAGGCGATCTCGCTCTGGCCCTGCACATGGACGTCCACGCCCTTCTTCTCGAAGGCGCTGGCCAGCCGGTCGATCAGCCAGGCGCCGGCGGTGTCCATCTTCTCGATCTGGGAAAGGTCGAGCGTCAGCGTCTTGGCGCCGTTGCGTTTCTCGATCTTGCGCATCTCGGCATCCACCGATGCGACGGTCCGCGTCGTCCAGACGCCGGAAAAGGCGCAGCCGAGCACGCCGCCCTCCTCGCCGACGGCGATACGAGGCTGGTGATTGGCCTCACCGGCAGGCGTGCGGCTTGCGTCGCGTTTGCGGATGGTCAACATGGCGTCCTGTTTAGCGTGACGGGACTGGCGTGTCGATTTGCCGGCAGACCGGTGTCGCACAGCCGGAGAAGAAAAATATGGCGCGTGTCATTTCGGTCGAGGCCGAGCGGTTTCCGATCGCGGGCACCTTCACCATCTCGCGCGGATCGAAAACCGAGGCCGAGGTCATCACGGTGACGATCGGCGATAACGGACATGTCGGGCGCGGCGAATGCGTGCCTTACAGGCGCTACGGCGAGACGATGGAGGGTGTGCACGCCGCGATCGAGGCGATGCGCGGCCAGATTATCGGCGGCATCGGCCGCACCGCCCTGCTCGCGGCCATGCCGGCCGGCGCGGCCCGCAACGCCATCGACTGCGCCCTGTGGGACCTCGAGGCCAAGCTGAGCGGCAAGCCGGTGGCGGACGCGATCGGCGTTGCTTCGGCGAAGGCGCTCGAAACCGCCTACACGCTGTCGCTTGCTGAGCCGGAGGCGATGGCCGCTCAGGCGCGCGCCAACGCCTCGCGGCCGTTGCTCAAGGTCAAGATCGGCGGCGACAACGATATGGCAAGGATTCGCGCGGTGACGGAAGCCGCCCCGCAAAGCCGCATCATCCTCGACGCCAACGAGGGTTGGACCGACGACAACATCGAGGCCAATCTTGCCTTTGCCGCCGGGCAGGGCATTGCGCTGGTCGAGCAACCGCTGCCCGCCGGCCGTGACGGCATCTTGCGCGAGATCGCGCATCCCGTGCCGATCTGCGCCGACGAGAGCGTGCATGAGGCGAAGAACCTCGAAGAGCTGGTCGGCCTCTATGACGCCGTCAACATCAAGCTCGACAAGTCGGGCGGCCTGACCGAAGCGTTGATTCTTCGCGACCGCGCGCGCGAACTGGGTTTCGGCATCATGGTGGGCTGCATGGTCGGCACGTCGCTCGCCATGGCGCCGGCAGTGCTTTTGGCTCAGGGAGCCGATTTCGTCGATCTCGACGGCCCGCTGCTGCTTGCGCGAGACCGCGAGCCGGGTCTCGCCTACCAGGGATCGCTTGTGTCACCCCCTGACCGGGCACTGTGGGGCTGAGCGCGCGGCAAGGCCGATCAGCACCAGACCGACGATCGCAATCGGAATCATCGCCAGGAAGCCGTCGACGCCGAGACGGTCGTAGAGCGGTCCCGAGGCAAGCGTCACCGCGGCCATGAAGAAGCCGTTGAAGAAATAGGCGATGCCTTGCGCGGCGCCCGTGCGCTCTTCGGAAACCGTTTCGCCGATCATCTTCTGCAAACCGATCAGCACCATCGCCACCGACACCGCATGCAGCGTCTGCACGCCGAAAAAGCCGGCGACGCCGAGGCCGAGCGGCCAGACCAGCGGAAAGGCGATCCAGCGCACGATCGAGCCGATGCCGGCGATGACCATCACCCTGACGACCGAGACGGACGCGAAAATGCGGTTGAAGAGCACGAACATGCAGACCTCGGAGACCACGCCCCAGGCCCAGAGCAGGCCGACGACGGAATCGCTGATGCCGATCGACTTCCAATAGATCGACACGAAACCATAGAGGAAGGCGTGGCTTGCGGTGATGATGCCGACGCCGAGGGTGAAATAGAGGAAATAGGCATTGAAGAGGCTCGGCGCGGAATGCTGGATATCGATCGCCGACAGCGGCGAGGCCTTGCGGGGCCGCCCCATGCGCGGCGCCCACAGCCCTGCGACAAGGGCTGCCGCAAGGGCCACGAAGATGATCGCCGGAACGGTTTGAGGGCCAGTGGCCGCCAGGATGAAGCCGCCTACCACATTGGCGCAGAGATAGGCGATCGAACCCCATTTGCGCATGGCAGTGTAGTTCGAGCCGAAGCGGCGCACGCCCGACAGCGCCAGCGAATCGGCCATTGGCGAATGCGGCGTCCACACGATCGTCAAAACAAGCGATACGGCGAGCACGATCGCATAGGTGGCGGGCAGGAAATAGCCGGCCGAAATGATCATCGACGCCGCAACCAGAGCGACATAGACGTTGGCGCGATCCTTCGCCCGATCGGCCAGTGCGGTCAGCATCGGCGTCGTCACGACGCGCAGGAACATCGGCGCGGCCAGGATGACGGCGATCTGCTCGGCATGAAAACCCTTCGCCTCCAGCCAGAGCGGGAAATAGGGCAGATGCGTGCCCTGCGACACGAACAAGGTCGCGAAGATCAGGCTCATGCGCAGTTCGAAATGGCTCGGCTTGACGAGTTGCTCAGGCGAAAGCGGCGGCAGCGGCATGAATCGATCCAATTACGCTGCATTCCACGACCTGCAACGCGTTTCGATCCCTATCATGCGGCAAAGCGCGGCGGAACTGCCTGGACCAATCGATCAGGCTAAAGCTGTTGAAAGACAAGGAATCTCGAGCCCGAGGCGCATCCGCGTCCCGGGCTTGTCGCCTGACTCAGCCCTGGAAATAGACCGGCTGATCGACGTCCTCGATCAGCCCGACCTCGGTTGGTTCCCAACCCAATTCCTGCCGGGTCAGCGCGCTCGAGGCCTCGTTGTCGATCGCGGCGAAATGCGCGAACCAGCCGAAGTGTTCGGCGGATTCTTCCTTGCTCTTGCTGACCACCGGCACGCCGAGCCTCCGGCCGATGACGCCGGCGATTTCGCGGAACGGCACGCCTTCCTCGGCGACGGCATGGTAGCGGGCGCCGCCGCGGCCCTTCTCCAGCACCAGCCTGTAGAGCCTGGCGGCATCGAGCCGGTGCACGGCGGGCCAGCGGTTGAGACCCTCGCCGGTGTAGACCGAGGCGCCCTTCTCGCGCGCAATGCCGATCAGGATCGGGACGAAGCCATGATCGCCGGCGCCGTGGACCGACGGCGGCAGGCGGATGATCGAGACGCGCGCACCCTTCTCGGCAGCGGCGTAGGCCGTCTGCTCCGAGACGCGCGGGATCGCTGGGTTGGAGGCGGGCGGAACGTCCTCGGTCGCGACCCGGCCCGGCTGCACCAGCCCGATGCCGGAGGTGACGATCAGCGGCCGGTCTGAGCCGGCAAGCTCCATCCCCATCGCCTCGATGGCGCGCCGGTCGGTCTCGCAATTCTCCTTGAATTTCGAAAAATCATGGTTGAAGCCGGTGTGAATGACGCCGTCCGCCCGCGCCGCGCCGAGGCGGAGGCTGTCGAGATCCTCCAGATTCCCCTTGAGCACCTCGGCGCCCATGGCGGCGAGAGCCTCGGTGCCGGCATCCGAGCGGGCGAGGCCGAGCACCTGGTGGCCGGCTCTGAGGAGTTCCTGGACGGTGGCCGAGCCGACAAAGCCGGTGGCTCCGGTGACGAAGACACGCATTGCAGTTTTCCTTTGCTTGATTTGATCGGCGCCGCTGCCTTGGCGGCGCGTGACGATCAAATAAGCACTTGAGGAAAGACGATCCATGCTGCAAAGTCCGTATTATCTTCGCAATCGTCCAGGAGCGCGCATGGACCCGCTATCGGATGTGCTGTCGCTGTTGAAACCGCAGAGCAATGTCTCGGCCGGCTTCGATGCCGGCGGAGACTGGGCTATCGAGTTCCCCCGCAACGTCGGCATCAAATGCTACGCGGTCGTCTCGGGCCAGTGCTGGCTGGTCGTGGAAGGCGTGCCGGAGCCGGTGCACCTCACCGCCGGCGATTGCTTCCTGCTGCCTGGCGGCCGGCCATTCCGTCTGGCAAGCGGCGTCGAGGTGAAACCCGTCGGCGCGCACACTATCTTTCCGCCGGCCCGCGCCGGCGGCGTCGTTACCTACAATGGCGGCGGCGACGTCTTCCTGGTCGGCAGCCGCTTCGTGCTGAGCGGCCGTCACGCCGACATCCTGCTGAAGATGATGCCGCCGATAATCCATATCCGCAGGGACGAGGACAAGGCGGCGCTTCGCTGGTCGGTGGAGCGGATGATGCAGGAGCTCAGCGAAGGCCAGCCGGGCGGCTTCCTGGTGGCGCAGCACCTCTCCCACATGATGCTGGTCCAGGCGCTGCGCCTGCATATGGCGGAAGGGCCGAACGGCGGCATCGGATGGCTCTTTGCGCTCGCCGACAAGCAGATGGGCGCAGCGATCGGCGCCATGCACGAGGACCCGGCGCATCGCTGGACGCTGCAGGAACTGGCCGAGCGCGCCGGCATGTCGCGTTCGAATTTCGCGCTCAAATTCAAGGAGATGGTCGGAACGTCGGCGATGGAATATCTGACCCGCTGGCGGATGCTGCTTGCCGGCGAAAGGCTCGCCAATTCCAGCGAGCACACCTCGGTCATCGCGCTGTCGCTCGGCTACGAATCCGAAAGCGCCTTCAGCACGGCTTTCAAGCGCGTGATGGGCGCCTCGCCGCGCCAGTATGGTCGCGACCGCAGCGCGGTTGCCGCTTGAGGCGAGAAGACGGGAAGCGCTCAGGCGGCCTTGACCGCCCTGCCCTTGAGACTGACGATATCGACGGGCATCAGCGTGTCCTTGCCGGCCGGAACTTCGGGCAGCACATGCGCCCAGGTCAGTATTTCCATGCGGCCGTCGAAATGTTCGACCACCGCCGTGCAGCTCTCCACCCAGTCGCCGGTGTTGATGTACTGCACATCGCCATAGTTTTCGATCGCCGCGTGATGGATGTGGCCGCAGATGACACCGTCGACATGCGAGCGCCGCGCTTCCTCGGAGAGCACCGTCTGGAACGAACCGATGAAGTTCACCGCCTTCTTGACCTTGACCTTGGCCCAGGACGAGAACGACCAGTAAGGCAGGCCGAGCAGATGGCGCAGCTTCGTCACCACCCGGTTGACCAGCATCGCGGCGTCATAGGCGTAGTCGCCGAGATAAGCGAGCCAGCGCTGGTTGTGCACCACAGTGTCGAACTGGTCGCCATGGATGACGAGCAGCCGCCTGCCGTCGGCGGTCTCGTGGATGGCGCGATCGGCAACGACGATGCCGCCGAAATGCACGCCCTGGAACTGGCGGGCGAACTCGTCGTGATTGCCGGCGATATAGGTGATCGAGGCACCCTTGCGCGCCTTGCGCAGCAATTTCTGCACGACGTCGTTGTGGCTTTGCGGCCAATGCCAGCTGCGCCGCAGGCGCCAGCCGTCGACGATATCGCCGACGAGATAGATCGTATCGGCATCATGATAGCGCAGGAAGTCGATCAGGAAATCGGCCTTGGCCGCCTTCGAGCCGAGATGCACGTCGGAAATGAACATAGTGCGGAAAGTGCGGGGCTCTGGACCGGACATTGCGATTTCACCCTTTGCTTTCGCGTGCCTATGCCTCGATTCATGCAACAACCGTATGACGGTTGCGGTTGGTCCAGCCCAGGCGCTAGCTTGCCGCCCTTAAAAAAGGAGAAAACACCATGGATCTCGGCATTCGCGGCAAGAAGGCCATCGTCTGCGCCTCGAGCAAGGGACTGGGGCGTGGCTGCGCGATTGCGCTCGCCGAAGCCGGCGTCGACCTCGTCGTCAACGGCCGCAACCCCGAGCTTTTGGCGAAGACCGCGCAAGACATCCGCGACAGCTTCGGCGTCAAGGTGATCGAAATCGCCGGCGACGTCTCGAAACCAGAGGTGCAGAAAGCGTTGCTTGCCGCCTGCCCCGACCCTGACATCCTGGTCAACAACAACGGTGGTCCCCCTCTGCGTGATTTTCGCGAGCTCGACCGCGCAAAAATCCTCGAAGGCGTGACGCAGAACATGGTGACGCCGATCGAATTGATCCAGGCGGTGATCGACGGCATGGCCAAGCGTGGCTTCGGCCGCATCGTCAACATCACCTCTCTGTCGGTCTATGTACCGATCCCCGGGCTGGACCTGTCATCAGGCGCCCGTGCCGGCCTGACCTCGTTCCTCGCCGGCGTGGCGCGCACGGTGATCGACCGCAACGTCACCATCAACAGCCTGTTGCCCGGCAAGCTCGACACCGACCGACTGCGCGGCCCGCATGAGGCAGGCACGCCGGAAGATCCGGCGGCGGCCGCCGCGCGCAAGGCCCGGATCAGCGCCGATGTGCCGGCTAAGCGCCTCGGCACCCCGGAGGAGTTCGGCCAGATCTGCGCCTTCCTGTGCTCGGTCCACGCCGGCTACCTCACCGGCCAGAACATTCCGGTGGATGGCGGCCTGTATGTCAGCGCCTTCTGACCGGGCCGGCCTCCGGCTATCGAAAGCTGGAGAGTAATACGTCAAGAAGCTGAAATAGCTTGATTATTTCGCCTTCGGCAATGCGAACGCCAATATCGTGATTTGGCGTCGCGAAGAATCGTCGCCGCATGCTACAAGGCTCGAAAGCAAGCAAGCAGGGAGGGGCCGCGATGGACGGCGAGAGCAAGAAAACGGCCCGGTCGGACCTCGACGAGGCCGCGCTCTTCTTCCACAAGCACCCCACCCCGGGAAAGCTCGAAATCCAGGCCACCAAGCCGCTCGGCAACCAGCGGGATCTCGCGCTCGCCTATTCGCCGGGCGTGGCCGCCCCTTGCCTCGAAATCCGCGACGATCCGGCGACCGCCGCCGACTACACGGCGCGCGCCAACCTCGTCGGCGTCGTCTCCAACGGCTCGGCGGTGCTCGGCCTCGGCAATATCGGCCCGCTCGCCTCCAAGCCGGTTATGGAAGGCAAGGCTGTCCTGTTCAAGAAGTTCGCCGGCATCGACGTCTTCGACATCGAGATCGACGCGCCGGAAATCGAGCGCATGGTCGAGACGGTCGCGGCGCTCGAGCCCACTTTCGGCGGCATCAACCTCGAGGACATCAAGGCGCCCGAATGCTTCGAGGTCGAGGAACGGCTGAAGGCGCGCATGGGCATTCCGGTTTTCCATGACGACCAGCATGGCACGGCGATCATCGTCGCCGCGGCGGTGCTCAACGGGCTGGAATTCGCCGGCAAGACGATCTCCGACATCAAGATCGTCACTTCCGGCGCAGGCGCCGCGGCACTCGCGTGCCTCAACCTCTTGGTCTCGCTGGGCGCCAAGGTGGATAACATCTGGGTCACCGACCGTTTCGGCGTCGCCTACAAGGGGCGCGCCGAGGAGATGGATCGCTGGAAAGACCCTTATGTGAAGGATACGGAGGCGCGTACGCTGGCCGATGTCATCCCCGGCGCCGATGTATTCCTCGGCCTCTCCGCCGCCGGCGTGCTCAAGCCCGAACTGCTGCAGCATATGGCACCGAAGCCGCTGATCCTGGCGCTCGCCAACCCGACGCCGGAGATCATGCCGGAAGTGGCGCGCGCCGCCCGCCCGGACGCCATGATCTGCACCGGACGTTCCGATTTTCCCAATCAAGTCAACAACGTGCTCTGCTTTCCTTACATCTTCCGCGGCGCGCTGGACTGCGGCGCCAGCGCCATCAACGAGGAGATGAAGATGGCCGCCGTGCGGGCGATCGCGGCTCTTGCTCGTGAAGAACCCTCGGACGTCGCGGCGCGTGCCTATTCCGGCGAGACGCCGGTGTTCGGCCCGGATTTCCTGATTCCCTCGCCCTTCGACCCGCGCCTCATCCTGCGCATCGCGCCGGCGGTGGCGAAAGCCGCTTGCGAGACCGACGTGGCGACGCGGCCGATCGCCGACTTCTCGGCCTACATCGACAAGCTCAACCGCTTCGTCTTCCGCTCCGGCCTGGTGATGAAGCCGGTGTTCTCGTCGGCCAAGACCTCGAGCGCCAAGCGTGTGATCTACGCCGATGGCGAGGACGAGCGCGTGCTGCGCGCGGCACAGGTGGTGCTGGAGGAGGGCATCGCCGAGCCGATCCTGATCGGCCGCCCGCATGTCGTCGAGGTCCGGCTGAAGCGTTACGGCCTGCGTATTCGGCCGGGCGTCGATTTCGGTCTGATCAACCCGGAAGACGACCCGCGCTACCGGCATTATGTCGATCTCCTGATCGAGCTCGCCGGCCGCCGCGGGATCACGACGGAAGCCGCCCGCACCATGGTGCGCACCAATAATACGGTGATCGCGGCGCTCGCGCTGAAGCGTGGCGATGCGGATGCGATGATCTGCGGGCTAGAAGGCCGCTTCGAGCGGCATCTGCGCAATGTCACGCTGATCATCGGGCCTCGCGCCGGCGTCAAGGACCGCGACCTGTCGACGCTCTCCATGCTGATTTCGCAGCGCGGCATCATTTTCCTCACCGACACCTATGTCTCCATCGACCCGACGGCCGAGGAGATCGCCGAGATGACCGTCCTGGCAGCCGAGGAGATCAGCCGTTTCGGCCTGGAACCCAAGGCCGCCCTGCTCTCGTTTTCGGATTTCGGTTCGCGCGACGCGCCGAGCGCATTCAAGATGCGGCAAGCCGCGGCGATCCTGGCGCGCATTGCGCCCGACCTGCAATGCGACGGCGAGATGCATGCCGATACCGCGCTGTCGGAACATCTGCGCCAGCGCGTCTATCCGCATTCGCGACTGAAGGGCGAAGCCAACCTGCTGGTATTCCCGAACCTCGATTCGGCGAACATCACGCTGACGGCGCTGGGCGCCATGATGGATGCGCTGCATGTCGGACCGATCCTGCTCGGCACCGACAAGCCCGCGCATATCCTGACGCCGTCCGTGACGTCGCGCGGCGTCGTCAACATGACGGCACTGGCGGTGGTCGAGGCTGCGCACAAGGCGCAGGCGATCGCCAATCTGGGTTGAGGACCGCTCTGGCCGAAAACGCCGATGGTGCTTCATTGTAAGTTGGTGGTGGCCATCGCGGCCACACTGTCGCGTTCCGATATTTAAGCGCGAAAGACGAATGGGCAGGTGCGAGGGTTGAATGAGCTTCGAACTAGCCATGCTCGCCGCAAGTTGCGTACTCTGTTTCATCCACATAGTTCTCGCCTCGCATTCGGCGAGCTTGCAGCGGGGTTACCGCTGGACGGCGAGCGCCCGAGACGCCGAAGTCCCGCCGCTCACGGGAATGGCGGGGCGCTTGGAAAGGGCCCTGCGAAACTTCGTCGAGACATTTCCGGTGTTCGTGGCGGCGGTTTTTCTCGTCCACGCCGCTGGCCACGAGACCGCGCTCAGCAAGTGGGGAGCCGGACTCTATTTTTCGGCCAGGCTGGTCTATCTTCCGCTCTATGCACTCGGCGTCCCCTTGCTTCGCTCGCTCGTTTGGAACGTTGCGTTTGTTGGAATCGTCATGCTCTTGCTGGCATCGGTATGGCCATACTAGGAAACAGTTAACCACGAACGCGGTAGCCTTCCGGCCACAGGCAATCGGGATTCCAGGCGGATGAAGGGGTTGAAGCTGACGCACCTCGCGGCGCTGCTTGCAGCCTTGGGGGCGTCAGCTGTCGCCGTCACCGAGCCGCAGGCGGCTTCCCGTTCGTGCCGCCAGCTCGAAGCCGAACTCGCCGCCACGCGCGGCGGAGGCGGCGGCCAGGGGCTGATCCGCAAGTATGACGACGCGATCGCGCGCCAGCGCGAACAGCTTTCGAAAGCGCGTAGCCGCGCAAGCGATGCCAATTGCGGCTTCACGCTGTTTTCGCGCAATGTCAGCCAATGCGCGGCGATAAACGTCTCGATCCAGCGCATGAACGCCAATCTCGACACCTTGCAGGCGAAACGCGAGCGGCTGGCCGGTGGCGGCACGCGGCGTGACCGCAGCCGCATCCTCGCGGCGCTCGACGCCAGTGGCTGCCGCGACGACGAGATCGCTCCACGCCGTGCGCCCATTCAAGAGGCCGGCCGCGACAATGGCGCCGGCAATCTCTTCGAACAGCTTTTCGGTCGCGGTCAGGAAACCGAGCCTCTCGACGTGCCCGATGCACCGGAGGTGCCATCCGACGATCCGAGCGTGCGCAACATTCGCCGCGTCATCGGCCAGCCGGACGGCATGGATCTGCCGCGCCTCGACGGCGAATTTCATACCGTTTGCGTGCGCACTTGCGACGGCTATTTCTTCCCGATGTCGAACGCCGCCTCTGTTGCGGATTTCGAGCGCGACCAGAAGAATTGCGAATCGAGCTGCCCGGGCACCGAGATGCAGGTCTTCTACACCCGCGACATGGACGATGACGCCGGCGCGATGATCTCGTCGGCGACCGGCCGTCCCTACAGCGAGCTGCCGACCGCCTTTCTTTACAAGAACGCCAGTTTCCCACGGCCGCCGGCCTGCGGCTGTAACGCGCAAGCCGGCAACTTCTCGATCATCGCCGGCAATCCGCCCAATCCGGAACGGCCGCAACCTGACGGTGAAGCGACGCCGCTCATCCGGACGCCGGCTTCCAAGCCCGATTCTGGCGCCGACCCGGAAACGCTCGCCAATGCCGAAGGCGGGCTCGACCGCGCGGCGATCAAGCGGCTGGTCACCCAGGCGCCGGTGTCGCCGGTGTCGGCATTGCCGCCGGATCAGCGCAAGGTCAGGGTCGTCGGGCCAGCGTTCCTTCCCGACCCATCAGCGGCAATAGATCTGCAAGCTCCGGCCCGGAAGTCCGCCCAGTAAGCGCGAGCCGCAGCGGCATGAACAGCGGCTTGCCCTTGCGGCCTGTGGCTTCCTTGATCTTGCCGGTCCAGTCCTTCCAGACGGTGCCGTTCCACGGCTCTTCCGGCAGAAGGTCGAACGCCTGGTGAAGGAAATCGCGGTCCTCGCCGGAAAACTCCGCCGGCTCTTGCGGGCCGTCGCTCAAGATTCGCCACCAGGCGACCGCGTCGGACAGACGGTCGATGTTGCCACGCACCGCCAGCCAGAAGGACTCCGCCTTGTCGCCGGAGATGCCGAGCACGATCAGCCGGTCTCGCGCCTCCTCGAATGGCATCTGATGCATCAGCGTCCGGTTGAGCACGAAGAGCTCGTCCGGGTCGAACTTGGCGGCGGACTTGGACGTCGCTGCCGGGTCGAAATGCGCGGCGAGCTCGTTGAGATCGTGCGCAGCCGTAACGTTCTCGGAAGTGCCGACAAGCACGGCGAGCGAGGCGACGGCCATCGGCTCGATACCGTCCTGGCGCAGGCTCTCGATCGAAAGCGCGCCGGTGCGCTTGGACAGCCCTTCGCCCGAAACCGTGGTCAAGAGATTGTGGTGCCCGAAGATCGGCGGCTCGGCGCCAAGCGCCTGGAAAAGAGCGATCTGCACGCCGGTATTGGTGACGTGGTCGTCGCCGCGGATCACATGGGTGACGCCCATCTCGATGTCGTCGACAACCGAAGGCAGCGTGTAGAGATAGGTGCCGTCCTCGCGCACCAGCACCGGGTCCGACAGCGAAGCGAGATCGACGGTCTCCTCGCCGCGCACCAGATCGTTCCAGCGCACCTCGGTCCGCTCCGGCTGCAGCGGGTCGCTGGTGAAGTTCGGCAACAGGAAACGCCAGTGCGGCCGGCGCCCGTCGGACACGTATTCGGCCACCTGCTCCGGTGTCAGCGTCAGCGCTTCGCGGCCATAGACCGGCGGCAGGCCGCGCGTGCGCCGCACCTTGCGGCGCAGGTCGAGCTCTTCGGGTGTCTCGTAGCAGGCATAGAGCACGCGCGCCGCCTTCAGCCGCTCCACCGCCGCGTCATAGATATCGACGCGCCGCGACTGGTATTCGGTGACGTCCGGGAAAATGCCCAGCCAATGCAGGTCGTATAGGATGGAATCGGCGAATTCCTGCTTCGAACGGCCGACGTCGGTATCGTCGAAGCGCTGAATGTAGCGGCCCTTGTTGTTCATGGCGAACAGCCAGTTGAACAGCGCGGTGCGCGCATTGCCGATATGGATACGGCCGGTCGGCGATGGGGCGAAACGAACGGTAACTGTCATGAGCGGGGCGTAACGGATGCTTTTAGGCTTGACAAGACGCGCCCCCGCGCAAGCGCAAGAGATAGTGCAAGCCAGCCAGAATGAAAAGCCTGCCGGCCGGGTGTCCCGGGTCCTGAAGTTACGGAGTTCCGTGGCGCCAGCCCAGCCGCTCCTCGATACGCCTGGCGCTTTGCCGGACCAGCGACGTCAAATCGGGATCCTTTTGCCGGAGCTTCACATCCGGCACGACGATTGAAATCGTCGCCCGGCAAGCTCCGAGATTATCGCGGATCGGAGCCGCGATGCAGGCGACCGAAAAATCCGACTCGCCGGCCTGGATCGCAAGCCCGTCGGCCAGCGCGGCCGCCGAGGCGCGAGCGAGCACATGCTTGTCCGTTTCAGCGCGTGCCGTCGGGGAAGCGGTCGCCGAGCGGGCAAAAATGGCGAGACGCTCCGCCTCCGGCAGGTGGCCGACGAGCAACCGGCCGGATGCCGTCCAGTTGAGTGGTGTGCGCGTACCCACACGCGACGTCACCTGGAAATGGTCCTTGCCCTCCTCCATGGCGAGGACGACCATATAGTCGCCGTCGCGACCGCATATCTGGATGGTTTCCTTCGAACTCTGGGCGAGCTCGTGCATTTCCTGCGTCGCCACATTGAGCAGGTCGAGCGTGCGGGCATAAGTCAGCCCATACTGATAAAGCCTCGGCCCGAGCCATAAAAGGCCGCCATCCTTGCGATCGAGAAGCTCCTTTTCGACCATGTCATCGACGATGACATAGACGGTCGACAGCGGCGCGCCGATATCACGCGCGATCTCATAGGCGGTCGCCGGGCGTCCCCGCCGTTGCAGGCAGTCCAAGATCTGCAGCACGCGGTCGATGCCGCTGGTGCGTGAACGGCGCGGTTCGACGGCGACTTCGGTTCGGCTCAGGTCTTGGTCTCTCACGTTAGCGGTCATGTGGTCTCAAATGTTTGATCGCGACGATCTAAAGGGCAGCACCCTGGCGGCGGTCAACCCGTTTCGGATCAGGCAGCCTTTCATTGTGGCGGATGCAAGCCACGTGGTGTCCGCCGCCGACATGTTCGACCGGCGGAACGGCTTGCGCGCAGGCGGCGATGGCTTCGGGACAGCGGGTGCGAAAGACGCAGCCGGACGGCGGCGCGATCGGGCTCGGGATATCGCCGTGCAAAGGCATATGCGTGCGACGCCGCGACGGATCGGGCACCGGCGCCGTTGCCAGCAGCGCCCTGGTGTAGGGGTGGCGCGGCGCGGCATAGACGAGCCGGCTCGGCCCACGCTCCATCACGCGGCCGAGATACATGACCACCACCTCGTCGCAGAGATATTCGACCACCGACAGGTCGTGCGCGATGAACAGAAGCGTGAGCCCGAGCTTCTTTTGCAGATCGCCGAACAGGTTGAGCACCTGTGCCTGCACGGAAACATCGAGCGCCGAGACCGGCTCGTCGGCGACGATGAATTGCGGCTCGACGGCGAGCGCGCGCGCAATGCCGATACGCTGGCGCTGGCCGCCGGAGAACTCGTGCGGATAGCGGCCCGCATGCTCCGGCGACAGGCCGACCAGCGCCAGCAATTCGCCCACACGTTCGGCGCGCCGCCTGCCGCGCGGGTAGCCGGCCGCGTCGAGCGCCTCGCCGATGATGCCGCCAATCCGCATTCGCGGATTGAGGCTGGAAAACGGATCCTGGAAGACGATCTGCAGCTTCTGCCGGTAGCCGCGCATCTCGCGCTGCGACAGCGAAAACAGATCGACGCCGTCGAACAGCGCCTTGCCGCCGGTCGGCTCGACCAATCGCAAAAGCGCGCGGCCGGCCGTGGTCTTGCCGGATCCGGACTCGCCGACGAGGCCGACGGTCGAGCCGCGCTCTATGTCGAAACTGACATCCTCGACCGCGTGAACGATGCGGCCGCCTCTAGCCGGAAAATGCTTGGTCAGGCCTTGCACGCTGAGCAGCGGACGCGCCTCTGCTGATGCAACGGATGCGCTCATAGCTCGGCGCTCCGGATGCAGCGGGATGCGCCATGCGGGCCGGCCGGCACGAGCGGCGGCGGAGCGGTCCGGCAAGGCGCGATGGCGAAATCGCAACGCGGCTCGAAGGCGCAACCGGGCGGCAGGTTGGTGATCGGCGGCACGCTGCCCGGGATCGAATGCAGGGCGCGGCGCTCCCCGGCCGCATCGATGTCGCGCGCAGCGTTCGGCGTGCAGGCGAGCAGACCCCTGGTGTAGGGATGGCGCTGATGCGCGAAGAGATCGTTGACCGGCGCCTGCTCGACGACGCGGCCGCCATACATGACGACGACGTCATGGGCGATCTCGGCCACGACGCCGAGATTGTGGGTGATGAAGAGGATCGACATGCCCATCTCGACCTGCAGCCGGCGCAACAGATCGAGGATCTGCGCCTGGATGGTGACGTCGAGCGCCGTGGTCGGCTCGTCGGCGATCAAGAGCGACGGGTTGCACGATAATGCCATGGCGATCATCACCCGCTGACGCATGCCGCCGGACATCTGGTGCGGATAGTCGTCCAGTCGTGACTCCGCATCGGGGATTTCAACGTGTCTCAGCATGGCAAGCGCACGGTTGCGCGCCTCCCTGCGGTCGACCGGCTTGTGCAGCGCAATCATCTCGCCGATCTGGTCGCCGACGGTGAACAGCGGGTTCAGGCTGGTCATCGGCTCCTGGAAGATCATCGCGATCTCGCTGCCGCGCAGCTTGCGGAACTGCTGCTGGCTGAAGCCGGCGAGATCGTGGACGCGCTCCTGCCGGTCGCGAAACAGGATGCTGCCGCCGGCAATGCGGCCCGGCCGCGACAAAAGCCCCATGATCGAGAGGCTGGTGACGGATTTGCCGGAGCCGGATTCGCCCACCACGGCGAGCGTCCTGCCGCGCTTCAGATCGAAGGTCACGCCATCGACCGCCTTCGCCGTCACCCGGCGCGTCACGAACCAGGTCTTGAGATCGCGAACCGAAAGGATGACGTCGCTGGCTAAAGGCTCGGTCATGATTTCCACCCGCAATGGGGGCAGCCATGGGAACCACCCTCGCCTGCCGGCACATGGCGATGCGCGGCAACAGCCTCTGCGCCTAGGATGGCGTGGCGCGGTTCGAACAGCCTGCGCAGCGTGCTCAAAGCGCCCTGTGAGTCGCGCGCCGCGAGATCGGCGTCGACAACGTCGAACAGCGTGAATTCCGCCGGCTTGCCTTTCTCCAGCAGTCCTTCGATCGGCAAACGGATGGCG
The DNA here is from genome assembly GCF_029625675.1 of Mesorhizobium sp. WSM4884. NCBI lineage: Bacteria > Pseudomonadati > Pseudomonadota > Alphaproteobacteria > Hyphomicrobiales > Phyllobacteriaceae > Mesorhizobium > Mesorhizobium sp. WSM4884. Next base: position 192,180 of record NZ_JARTVO010000004.1, on the reverse strand, counting down.
CGCCTCGGAGCCGTCGTCGACGCCGCCACCACGTCCTCGAACTTCATGCCGAGCGACAGCAGCTTCGACATGGTCGTGGCCATGTCCCAGACCGAGCCGTCGAGCGAACGGTTGTGAAGATCGGTCGAGATCGTCGCCGGCGGCAGGCCACGCTCGAGCGCGGCCCTGGCGACGTCGAAGGAGAAAGAGGCGCCGCCATGGCCGACGTCGAGCACGATGCCGCGCGCCGCCGCCTGCTCGGCAAGTCGGTAGAGGTCGTCATCCTCGATGATCGAGCCGCCGGCCTTGCCGTTGAAGCAATGGGTGACGATGTCGCCCTCGCTCAGGAGGCCGAGCACATCGTCATAGAGCGGCGGCGGTTCGCCGACATGCACCATGATCGGCAGCTTCAGGATGCGGCTGAGCTTCTTGGCCAGCCGCACCGGCGTCAGGTCCCAGGCGCCGGTAATGACGTGGCTGGCGCGGACTTTCAGCCCGATGATGACGTCGCGATTGGCCTCGACAGTGGCGATCGTCCGGTCGAAATCGATGGAGCGCATGTCGATCAGCTCGCTGACGCGGTTGCAGGCGACAAGGCCGATCGAGCCGATGTTCAGGAAGGCGTAGACGTTCTCCTTCGCGGGCTCGATGATGAACTCGCGAAAGCCGTGGAAATTAGCCTCGCCGGCGGAGCCGGCGTCGACCATCGTGGTGACGCCGCGCGCGGCGCCGCATTGTTCGGGACGCAGCGAAATGTCGGTGCCGCCATACCAGACATGGACATGCAGGTCGGTCCAGCCCGGCGACAGGAAAGCGCCCTTGGCATCGACAACCCTGACGTCATCGCCGGCGGCAATCGCCGATGAGGTCTCGGCGATGCGGCCCTGCTGGTCGATCATCACGTCGATCGGCTTCTCGAAGCCGCCACCGAACCCCACGGGTTTGGCGCCTTTGATCAGCAGCGGCCGGTCGGCCTTGGGGAAGCGATTGGCAAACATCAGATATCCTTGGCGAGACGTGGATCGAGAAGGTCGCGCAGCCCGTCGCCGAGAAGCTGCAGCGACAGCACCGTCACGACGATCGCGCCGCCGGGAAACATCATCACCCAACCGGCCTGGTCCATGTATTGGCGGCCGGTGGCGATCATCGTGCCCCAGGTCGGAATGTCGGGCGAAATGCCGACGCCGAGGAAAGACAGGCCGGCCTCCGCCAGGATGGCATTGGCGAAGATGAAGGTGCCCTGCACCAGGAGCGGCGAGGTGACGTTGCGCAGGACGTGGCGGATCAGGATGATCGGCGTCGGCACGCCCAGCGCCCGCGCCGCCTCCACATAGGGGAGCTCGCGGATAACCAGTGTCGAGGCCCGCACGACGCGGGCGATCCTCGGAGCATAGACGATGCCGAGCGCCACCACGACGTTGGTCGCGGTCGCGCCGAGCGCCGCGACCAGCGCAATCGCGAGCAGGATGTCCGGGAAGGCCATCATGGCATCGATCAGCCGCGATATCGGCGTGTCGAGCCGTTTGAAATAGCCCGCGGTCAGCCCCAAAAACGTGCCGATGATCGAAGAGAGGATGACCACCGCGAAGCCGACGCCGAGCGAGGTGCGCGCGGCATAGAGCATGCGGGTGAACACGTCGCGGCCGAGATCGTCCGTGCCGAACAGGTGATCGAAGCTCGGCGCATGCAGCCGGCTGGCGATCGAGAGTTTCGACGGCGCATAGGGCGCGATGACGGGCGCCAAGATGGCGGCAGCAACGATGATCGCCAGCACGATCAGGCCGATGGCCGATGTCGGCCGGCCGATCAGTCGCGACAGGATGTTGGGTTCGGAATGGAGCGGGACGGAGATCGCGGCCATCAGTAGCGGACCCTCGGGTCGACGACGAGATAGAGCATGTCGATGACGAAATTGACCAGCACGTAGAGGCCGGCAATGACCAGCAGCGCGCCCTGGATAACGGGATAGTCGCGCCTGAGCACCGCCGACACGACAAGGCTGCCGACGCCCGGCAGGCCGAACACCGTTTCCGTCACCACCGCTCCGGAGATGAGCAGCGCGGCGGTGAGCCCGATGACGGTGATGACCGGGATCAGTGCGTTCTTGAAGGCGTGCTTAAGCACCACGCGCCATTCGCTCATGCCTTTCGAGCGCGCCGTGCGCACATAATCGTCGTTGAGCACGTCGAGCATCGAGGCGCGGGTGAAGCGGGTGATCAGCGCCGAGCTAACGAGACCGAGCGCCAGCGCCGGCAGCACCAGGTGATTGAGCCTGACGGCGAACGAAGCGCCCGGGCCGCCATAACCGGAGGTGTCGAACCAGCCGAGCCTGACGGCGAAGAACTGGATGAACAACAGGCCCAGCCAGAAGCTCGGCACGCTCGCCGCGAACATGGCGACGGTGGTGGTCGCCTGGTCGAAGATCGAGCCGCGCTTGTAGGCGGCCAGGATGCCGACCGGCAAGGCGATCAGCGTTGCGATGAGCAGCGAGAAGACGGTGAGGAAGAAGGTCGGCTCCGCGCGCTGGGCGAGCGCCGTCGTCACCGGCTCGTTGAGGAAGATCGACTGGCCGAAATCGCCTTGGACGACGCCAAGGACGTAACGCCCGAACTGCTCCGGGATCGAGCCGTCGAGCCCGAGCCTGGAGCGCAGCGCGGCGATGTCGGCCGCGGACGCTTCCGGCCCGAGCATTACTGCGGCCGGATCGCCCGGCGTCACGCGCACGATGACGAACACGATAGTGACGACCAGCGCCATTACGACGATCATGCCGAGAAGCCTGTTGAGGATCGAGCGCAGCATTGGCGTTCTCTTCGGTGGTTCATCGAAGCGTTCTCGGGCGCCGGCCTTGACTGGCCGGCGCCCATTTTGCCTGCCCCGGTTGCGCGCGGGGCAGGCGGGAGGAACTCATTTGTCTTCCAGATAGGCGTTCCAGAAATAAGGCCATGGCGCGGGCGTCACGCCCTTGAGCGTCGGCGCCTGGGCGGCCAAAGCGTTGAAGTCGCCGATCTTGACCGCCGGGACCTCGTCGAGGACCGCCTTTTGGACATCCGCGAACAGCGCGACGCGCTTGGTCGGATCGGGCTCGGCATTGAAGGCGTCGAGCACCTTGTGCTTGCGGTCGGAAACCCACCATCCGGGCGAAGAGTCCGACATGATGCCGGTCAGCGACGGCTCGGGCAGGAAGGGGCTGTGGGTGATGTAGATGTCCCAGAGTGCCGGATCGGTGCGGTTCTTGGTCAGCGTCGCCCACTCGACGACGTCGAGCTGGACCTGGAAGCCGGCGGCCTTGAGATATTCCGCGGCGACCTGCGCCATCTTGTAATGGAATTCGTACTGGCGGCTGGTGAGGATGCGCAGCGGCTTGCCGTCATAGCCGGCTTCCTTGAGCAGGGCAGCGGCGGCTTCCGTATCGCCGTCGGGCTTGTAGGCTTCGGTGCCGGCGTCGGTACGCCAGGCATAGCCTTCAGGATAGAGCGCTCCGTCGGCGGCGAAAAAATCCTTGGAACCGAAAGCCGCGAGCAGCATGTCGTTGGGCGCAAGTGCTGCCTGGATCGCCTTGCGGATGCGGATGTCGCTGTTCAGTCCCTGCTTGGTGTTGAGGACGAAAACCGGCCAACCGAACGGTTTCAGGATGACAGGCGCGGTCTTGCCGCCGGAAATCTTGTCGAAGGATTCGACCGGAAGCGAATCGACATAGGCGAACTGGCCGGCGACCGCTCCTTCCACGCGGGTGTTTGCATCGGGAACCGGCACGAAGCGGATCTCGTCGAGATACTGCTTTCTGGCGCCGCCATAGCCGTTCGGCTCGCCGTCGCGCGATTTGTAGCCCTCGAAGCGGGCAAGCTGGATGAACTGGTCGGGCTTGCGGTCCTTCAGCATATAGGGCCCGGTCCCGACAAAGCTGGTCAGCGGATCCTGCCCCGCATTCTCGGACGGAATGATGATGGCGGCGGCGTTGTTCAGCGACAGCAGCGCCAACAACGGGGCGAAGGGTTTCTTGAGCGTGATTTTGACCGTGTCGTCGTCGACCTTGTCGACCGAGGCGATCACCTCGGCAGCCTGCTTGCCGCGGGTGGCGATCTTCATCCAGCGCTGCAGCGACGCGACGACGTCGGTGGAATTCATGTCGCTGCCGTCGTGGAACTTCACGCCTGTCCTCAGCTTGATCGTGTAGACGAGGCCGTCGGGCGAAATCTGCGGCATGTCGGCAGCGAGAAGCGGGGTGATGCCCCAATCCTTGTCGAAGGTGTAAAGCGTCTCATAAATGTGCTGGGTGACGATGCCGACGAGATCGGCCGTGGACGCCATTGGGTCGAGTGTCGGCGGCTCGCCGATCGTGGCCACATCGATAACGCCGCCTTTGGCGGGCTCGGCCCAGCCAGTGCCCGTTGCCGAGAGCACAAGCGCGGCGAGCGAAGCAGCGATTTTCACGAAGCGCTTCATCTTGGTTCCCTTCCATTATTCCATATTTATGGAATTTATATCTTAGTTACGGACTAATAAGTGCATTGCGGTATCCGGCCGTCAAGGTCTTTCCGCAGGCGAAATGGATCGCGCCGAGGCGCCGGCGAACCTTGGGTGGATAGAAACGCGCTGGCGCGTTCGACTCGTTGCGGGAGCGCGCCTATGCGACGATCGCGGGCAAGTAGCCGGCTTTGAACGGGTCCGGAGCGAGTCTCGCTGCGCCGGTTTCTGTCCCCGTTATCCACATATGCGACACACAAGATATTGGGGTCACAAAAGCTACAAAAACGAATCCTTGACGGGTCAGAACGAGTCGCTTTTTATAGGCCATGCGCTCCTGTTTGCGGGCGTGACCGGAGAGTTCAGAGGCCGGTCTTTTTTCCCGGATTTTGTGCGTTTTGCCCACATTTCCGCCCGTTCACGAGGCTGGCGGAAGCGTTGGGAATGTTGGGGCTTGGGTGGCGAAAGGGAGAATTGTCGGCCTGGAAAAAATGATCTGTTAACACTATATTTAGTGTTTGCAGGCAGGCTCGACCCTAGATAGTGTGAACCTCCCTCGAGCGAGGGAATCGACCAAAGTTTCAGTTTAGGGGCCCGCGGGTCGGTCTGCAGCCTGGGCAAATGCCTGGGAAGACGTGTTTGTCCTCTGCATGCCGGCACCTGCGACGAGGAGAGTGTCGGCGCTGCTCGCAACGCCGGCAAACGGCGGACTGCGCTTTTCGCTCTGTGGGGCAGAAATCCCTGGGGAAAAGCGCTATATGTAGACAAAAGGGATCGGACCAATGCGCATCGAGCGTCGCTTCACCAAGCCAGACCAAGCAGGTCAAGAAAGGGCTGCCTATGCGGAGATCGAATTCCGCAAGGCTCTGTCGGAGATCAAGAATCCCGACGGCTCGGTGGTGTTCCGCCTCGACAACATCGATGTGCCGGCGCAGTTCAGCCAGGTCGCGGCCGACATCCTGGCGCAGAAGTATTTCCGCAAGGCCGGCGTGCCGGCGCGCCTGAAGAAGGTCGAGGAGAATGACGTCCCCTCCTTCCTGTGGCGCTCGGTTGCCGACGAGGCCGAGCTTGCCAAGCTCCCCGAAGCCGAGCGCTATGGCTCGGAAACCGACGCCCGCCAGGTCTTCGACCGGCTGTCCGGCACCTGGACCTATTGGGGCTGGAAAGGCGGATACTTCAAGTCGGAGGAAGATGCGCGAGCCTTCCGCGACGAGCTTGCCTATATGCTCGCCACCCAGCGCGTCGCGCCGAACTCGCCGCAATGGTTCAACACCGGCCTGCACTGGGCCTACGGCATCGACGGCCCGAGCCAGGGCCACTTCTATGTCGATCCCTTCACCGGCAAGCTGACCAAGTCGAAGTCCGCCTACGAGCATCCGCAGCCTCATGCCTGCTTCATCCAAAGCGTGCAGGACGACCTCGTCAACGAGGGCGGCATCATGGACCTGTGGGTGCGTGAGGCGCGCCTGTTCAAATACGGCTCCGGCACCGGCTCGAATTTCTCCATGTTGCGCGGCGAAGGCGAGAAGCTTTCCGGCGGCGGCCGCTCGTCCGGCCTGATGAGCTTCCTCAAGATCGGCGACCGCGCCGCCGGCGCCATCAAGTCGGGCGGCACGACGCGCCGCGCTGCCAAGATGGTGATCGTCGACGCCGACCATCCCGACATCGAGGAATTCATCGACTGGAAGGTCAATGAAGAGCAGAAGGTCGCCTCGCTGGTCACCGGCTCCAAGATCGTCAAGAAGCATCTCGAAGCGATCATGAAGGCCTGCGTCAATTGCGAAGGCAATGGCGACGACTGCTTCGACCCGGCGCTGAACACGGCGCTGAAGCGCGAGATCAAGGCGGCCAAGAAGGATGCCGTGCCGGAGAACTACATCTACCGCGTCATCCAGTTCGCCCGCCAGGGCTATACCTCGATGTCGTTCAAGACCTACGACACCGACTGGGATTCGGACGCCTACCTCACCGTTTCCGGCCAGAACTCCAACAATTCGGTGTCGCTGAAGGATAATTTCCTGCGCGCCGTCGAGGCCGATGGCGACTGGCAGCTCACCGCCCGCAAGGACGGCAAGGTGCTGAAGACGCTGAAGGCGAAGGATCTGTGGGAAAAGATCGGCTACGCCGCCTGGGCGTCGGCCGACCCCGGCCTGCACTTCAACACGACGATGAACGACTGGCACACCTGCGCTTCGGCCGGTGCGATCCGGGCCTCCAATCCGTGCTCGGAATACATGTTCCTCGACGACACGGCCTGCAATCTCGCCTCGATCAATCTTCTGCCCTACCGCAAGGAAGACGGCACGATCGACATCGCGGCCTACGAGCACACCGTTCGCCTGTGGACCGTCGTGCTCGAAATCTCGGTGATGATGGCGCAGTTCCCGTCGAAGGAGATCGCCAAGCTCTCCTACGACTACCGCACGCTCGGCCTCGGCTACGCCAATATCGGCGGCCTGCTGATGACTTCGGGCATTCCCTATGACTCCGACGAGGGCCGCGCCATCTGCGCCGCGCTCACCGCGATCATGACCGGCGTCGCCTATTCGACCTCGGCCGAGATGGCCTCCGAACTTGGCGCCTTCCCGGACTATGACCGCAACGCGCAGAACATGCTGCGCGTCATGCGCAACCACCGCCGCGCCGCCTATGGCGACAAGGACGGCTACGAGAAGCTTGCGGTCAACCCGGTGCCGCTGGTCGCCGCCGACCTGAAGCAGCAGGCGCTGGCCGAGCATGCCCGCGCCGCCTGGGATCGCGCCATCGAGCTCGGCGAGGAGCATGGCTACCGCAACGCGCAGGCGACCGTGATCGCGCCGACCGGCACGATCGGCCTGGTCATGGATTGCGACACCACCGGCATCGAGCCCGACTTCGCCCTGGTGAAGTTCAAGAAGCTCGCCGGTGGCGGCTACTTCAAGATCATCAACCGCGCCGTGCCGGAAGCGCTGAGGACGCTCGGCTATTCCGAAAGCCAGATCGCCGAGATCGAGGCCTATGCGGTCGGCCACGGCAACCTCAACCAGGCGCCTGGCATCAACCCGTCCTCGCTGAAGGCCAAGGGCTTCACCGACGAGAAGATCGCGGTGCTTAACGCTGCGCTGAAATCGGCCTTCGACATCAAGTTCGTGTTCAACCAGTGGACGCTGGGCGCCGACTGGGTGAAGGAGACGCTCGGCTTCACCGACGAGCAGCTCTCAGACGTCTCCTTCGAGATGCTGCCGGCTCTCGGCTTCTCCAGGAAGGACATCGACGCCGCCAACATCCATGTCTGCGGTGCCATGACGCTGGAAGGCGCGCCCTTCCTGAAGGCCGAACATCTTTCGGTGTTCGACTGCGCCAGCCCCTGCGGCAAGATCGGCAAGCGTTCGCTGTCGATCCGGAGCCACATCCTGATGATGGCCGCGGCGCAGCCTTTCATCTCGGGCGCCATCTCCAAGACCATCAACATGCCGAACGAGGCGACGGTCGAGGATGCCAAGAACGCCTACATGCTGTCCTGGAAGCTGGCGCTGAAGGCCAACGCGCTCTATCGCGACGGCTCGAAGCTGTCGCAGCCGCTCAACGCCTCGCTGCTCGCCGATGACGAGGAGGATGAGGACGAGGCGGTCGAGCAGCTGATCGCCGCACCCGCCGCCCAGCGCGCCGTGCAGGTGACGGAAAAGATCGTCGAGCGCGTGGTGGAGCGGCTGTACCGCGACCGCGAGAAGCTGCCGAACCGCCGCAAGGGCTACACGCAGAAGGCCGTCGTCGGCGGTCACAAGGTCTACCTGCGCACCGGCGAATTCGACGACGGCCGCTTGGGCGAGATCTTCATCGACATGCACAAGGAAGGTGCTGCCTTCCGCGCGATGATGAACAACTTCGCCATCGCCATCTCGCTCGGCCTGCAATACGGCGTGCCGCTCGACGAATATGTCGAGGCCTTCACCTTCACCAAGTTCGAGCCGGCCGGCATGGTGCAGGGCAACGACGCGATCAAGAACGCGACATCGATCCTCGACTACGTGTTCCGTGAGCTTGCCGTCTCTTATCTCGGCCGCCACGACCTCGCCCATGTCGACCAGTCGGACTTCGACAAGACCGCGCTCGGCCGCGGCATCACCGAAGGCAAGGCGACGCCCTTCTCCAAGGGCCTCTATCGCGGCGCCTCGCCGGTGAAGCTGGTCTCGGGCATCGGCAGCGAGCCCAAGGGTTTTGGCGGCTCTGCTCCCACGACCACCCCTGCCCGCGCGGCGCCGACCGCCTTCGCTGGCTCCAACGTGCTGGCGCTGAAGCCGGCGAGCGACGAGGCCCTGGCCTACAAGCGCGACTATGAGGAGCGCGCCAGGGAACTGGCCGAGGAGATGGTGGAAGAGGAAGCCGAGGCCGCCGGCGGCGCGGAGGCGCTCTTCACCGATGCCGCCGCCAACGAAGCGGCCGAGGCGAAGAAGCTCGCCGCGACAAGGCGCCAGCAGTCGCTGCTGCAAGGCTATACCGGCAACGAATGCTCCGAGTGCCACAACTTCACCATGGTGCGGAACGGCACCTGCGAGAAATGCGACACCTGCGGTTCGACGAGCGGGTGCAGCTGAGAATCTAAATGCCGCCTCGGCTTACGGTCCGCAAAGTTATTCGCATGCTGGAGGCCGATGGCTGGTATCTGGTTGCAACCAAGGGCAGCCATCGCCAATATAAGCACAAAATCAAAGCCGGCCGCGTCACCGTGGCCGGCAAGCCGTCTGAAGAGGTTGCACCAGGAACGCTGAACAGCATCCTCAAGCAGTCCGGTCTGAAGGAGCGATGACATGCGTTACGCGGTGGTGATCGAAAAAGCCGGAGATAATTTTTCCGCCTATGTGCCAGACTTGCCGGGTTGCATCGCCACCGGCGCAACGGTACCTGAAGTGGAAAGCGAAATCCGCGACGCAATTCGCTTCCATATCGAGGGCTTGCGTGCTGACGGGCTGGATATACCGAAAGGCGTCAGTCTGGCGGAATACATAGAGGCATAGCCGCCACTGGCCATGTTTCCATTGTGGGTGGCCGCACTCGCTTGGTCGCGATTCTCCAAAACACACGATGCTCGATCACGCCGCCATCGAGATCAGCGACCTTAATAAGAGCAAGCTCTTCTACGAAAAGGCTTTCCCGCCGTTGGGCTATCGCCTCTCCTTCGGCAAGGAAGGCGTATTCTGGGCCTTCGATGTCGGCAATGGCTGCCTGTTCGAGATCCAGCGCACGGGCGAGAAGCCGCCGCTCACCCATCTGCATGTTGCCTTCCTGGTGGGAGCAACGCGGACGTCGATGCGTTCTATCGGGCGGCACTTGAAGTAGGAGCCAGGGACAATGGCCCGCCTGGCCCGCGCCCGGACTATGCTGAAAATTATTACGCCCGCTTCGTGCTCGATCCCGATGGCTACAACGTCGAGGCAATGATCAACGAGGCGTAGCGCACGCCCTCTCCTTCTCCCCTTGTGGGAGAAGGTGGATCGGCGCGTAGCGCCGAGACGTATGAGGGGTGTTCCAGGGAACGCAGACGTCTCACTCCGCTGGAACACCCCTCATCCGGCCGCTTCGCGGCCACCTTCTCCCACAAGGGGAGAAGGGAAGAAGAGGTTCTCATGGAACTCCAGACCGAGCCCACAGTTCCTAGTGTGATTTCGGAATTCTTGAATCGCAGGAACTTCAATTCACCGCACTCGCGAGGAGCCGGAGGCGAATGAACGCGTTGCCGCCGAAGGAAATGGACGTTGTCCTTCAACAACTGCCGCTGAGGATCGGCGCCTATGTGCCGGACGATCTGCTGGAGGATTGGTTCGCGCCGGGAACGGGCATGCGCCCTGTCAGCGAGGCAGCGCTTGCTGCCGCCGCCAGCTACGGACGACGGTTCGAATGTGAATTCAAATACTATCCCGAGAGGATGGAAGGCGTGTTCTGGAAATGGGTTCCGGCGATCTGATTTGAACCCGTCGGCGGAGTTCCTGCCGTCGGCTTGGGAAATGTCGGCTCCTCCGGCGGGATCTCAGGTGGCGCATCCGGCGGAATATCAGGGGGTCCCCTCCCCGGTCCCGGGATAGGATCCGGTGAAGGCGGAGGAACGCCTGGTGGTTCTCCGGGCGGGTTTTCCGGTGGAGCTGGAGGACGGGAGGGCTCTGGGCCGGGATCGCCCGGCATCGGTTCGGGATTGTTCGGGTCTGGATTGTTCATTTGCGGGCTCCCGAGTGACGCGGCCGGCGCTGCCTGACGGAAAAAGCCTTCGCCACCTCAGGCGGCATGTTCGTATGTGCCCACGAGTTCCGTCGCCTCGATCGCGTGGCGCCTAGCCTCCTTCCAGATTTCCTTGATGCCGGTCTGGCCGGGAATGCCGAGGCTCGGCACATCGAGAGCCGCCAGCCGGAAATGGTAGTGGTGAACTCCGTGCCCTACCGGCGGGTCCGGGCCATCGTAGGAGGCGTTGCCGAAGTCGTTCTTCCCTTGCTGGAGTGCTTCGGTTCCCGGCTTTCCGTCCTCGCCTTCGGCTAGTTGCTCGACGTCGGGCGAAATGTTGAACACCGCCCAGTGGCCGAACGTCCCGCGTGGTGCATCGGGATCGTCCACGACGAGAACGAGGCTCCTGGTCCCGTCAGGGATCCCCGACCATTTCAGAGGCGGAGAAATATTTTCGCCATCGCGGGTGAAACGTTCGGGGATGGGATCTCCGTCGGCGAACGCAGGACTGGTTAGTGTCAGTGGCATGTTGGTCCCTTCCGATTTTGATGCCGCACGGCGCCCCGCAACGACCCACGAACCGGCTTCGGCAGCGACCAGGTTCTCCTCCTTCCGGATGGACGACAGGTGCGGTTTGGTCATTCGCCTGATTGTTCGCAGAGCGCTCGCTTCTCGCCGCACGATATCCCTGGTCGATTCCAACGAATGCCTTGCCGGATCGTTCCGTGGCAGCGAGTTGCGGCGCGCATGCAAGTGTGTTCATCCGGTCGGACATCGCGGCCAGGGCGCGTTGCAGCCCATGCGTTGACGTACGTCAAAGCCACGCTATCCACGATCCTTACCATGGCCGCCGTCAGCAATGACTTCGGAGGCAAGAATGGACCAGGAGATCAAGGACAAGATCGAGACGCTGTTGGATCAGCATCGGGTCATGACGGTTGCAACCTTGAGGCCGGACGGTTGGCCGCAGGCGACGACGGTCGGCTACGTCAACGACGGCCTCACGCTCTACTTCCTCTGCGGCCTGGACAGCCAGAAGGCAGCGAACATCGCGCGGGACGATCGTGTGTCGCTGACCATCGACCACGACGCGCCTCAGGTGATGGAGATTACCGGACTTTCGATGGCGGCGCGCGCGGAGCCGGTCACCGACAGGGCCGAGGCCGAGAAGGTTCTGCGGATGCTGCCGATGAAATATCCGCCGCAAGCCTCGCTGCCAGGTCCGATGCCGACGCCGGAGCAGGTCCGCATATTTCGGGTGATACCCGCGGTCATCTCCGTGCTCGACTACTCCAAGGGTTTTGGCCACACGGATCTGGTCACCTGCTGAGCGCGGTAAGGCCGGCAAGCAGTGGGCGGTGGCGAGCCGCTACCATGTCGGTCGGCGGCTATAATCCGCCAGCATCGCTTCTCGTGCCGGCAATCGGAACGCTGCGAATGCAGAAATGATCGATCGCATGATCCAGATCAAGGCATTGCCACGCGTCCCGCTGTCTCCTCCGGCTGTTCTTTCCGAGGAGATTGGATGTGCCCACCGAAACCCTGATCGTCGTCGCCGTCGTTCTGGCCTATTTCGCGGTCTTCATGGGCGTGCTGGCCTATGCGTCAATCACTGATTCGCGATCTCTGCCACCGAGATAGCCGAGGCAATCCGAAGGCGGCTCAATCCGCGTCGGCGACCATCTGGCCGCCGCCCAGCCAGGCGCGCCATTGCCGCTCGTCGCCGTGAAAGACGTTGAGGTCGACGCGCCCCCTCACGCCGTGCGACAGGCCGGAGCCCGAATACTGCCAGAACAGCCACTTGCGGCCTGGATAGACCTTTGACGGGTGGGCGGCCACCGCGCGCAGCCAGAACGCATAGTCCGGGAAGGCGCCGCGCAGATTGTCGCGATAGAAGTCGGGGCTGGTGTAGATGATGGGCCGCTGGCCGTAGTGGCGCTCCAGCTTGTCCATGAACACCTGCATCTTTTCCAGCACTTTTTCGCGCGACGGCCGCCGCCTGCAGGAGGAGTCGCCGTTCCATTCGACGTCGATCACCGGCGGCAGCGCGCCATCGACCTTCGGCACGTTGCGGATGAACCAGTCGGCCTGCTCGCCTGCGGTGCGGCACCAGTAGAAGAAGTGATAAGCGCCCCGCTTCAGCCCGGCGGCGTCGGCGCCGCGCCAATTCCTCATGAACATCGGATCGAGATGGTCGCCGCCGTCGGTTGCCTTGATGTAGGCGAAGTTGGCGCCCTGGGCGCGCAGCTTGCCCCAGCTGATGTCACCCTGCCAGCGCGAGACGTCGACACCGTGCACCGCAAGGTGCCGGGGCGAAGACCGGCCGAAATTGATCGGCTTGGCGTCGCGGAACGCATAGCGGGTGACCGGGCTGGCCAGCATGGCTGGTGCAGCGCGCGACAGCCGCTTCGGTGGCGAGACGAGCGCCGCCGCCTCGACCGGCGGCTCGGCGCTGTCCGGCAGGTTGGGCGCGGGAAACGCCACCGTCTCTTCCTCGGCGAGGCCGAAAGGACGCGAGTTCTCGTCGCCGGCACGCGAGTTCTCGTCGCCGGGACGCGCATTGTCCTCGTCAAGCAGCGGCGCCGGCGGCTTGATACGCGCGGCGCCCGACATCGACGCGGCCTCGACTGTTGTCTCGGTGTCAACCGTCCTCACGGCCTTCGTCACCGGCGCGCTCGGCCGCACGACGGAGCTTGTTGTCTCGCTGGACGGCATCTGCAAGGCGTCGACGCCTGACGTGGACGAGCAGCCGGCAAGGCAAAGCGCTGCGAGCACGAAACTGACGACGCTAGGAATCCGCATCTTGACCTGTACGCAAAACAAAACAGACCGAGGGCAGGAACAGCGCCGCCGGAAGCCCCATTCCTAATGAGAAATTACCAACAAAGTTTGAATCAAAATTTACTTTTGGTCCGGCCTGGCGATTCGCGGACGCCCCAAGCCGCCATGAATCGGGAAGCCGCAAGGCTCCGATTGGACGGCTGCGGCCGACGTCTGAAAGACTGGGTCTAACCCTGCCTTAATTCGTACCCATATAGGGGGTTCGCAAGATGAGTTTGAAACGCTCCGACCCAAGGATTGTCACCCCAAGGATCTGTCACCAATGTCAAAATCACGGACGATCAAAGTCGCGTTGATCTTCCTGATCCTGCTGATGGCGCTCGGAAGTGTGTCCATAGGCACCGCCGAGGCGCGCATGGGCGGCAGTTTCGGCAGCCGCGGCAGCCGTACTTTCCAGGCTCCGACACCGACGAAGACCGCGCCCTATACCGCGCCTGTAACGCGCTCGATGACGCCGAACACCACCCAGTCGATACCGCCGTCGCAGTCGTTTCCCGGCCAGGCGCGACCGGGATTCTGGAACGGGTTTGGCGGCGGCTTCGTCGGCGGGCTGGTCGGCGGACTGCTCTTCAACGGCCTGTTCGGCATGATGCTCGGCCATGGCTTCGGCGGCATCGGCGGCGGCTTCAGCTTTATCTTCCAGCTGCTGCTCATCGGCGGCCTCATCATGCTGGCGATGCGGTTTTTCAGCCGCGACAATGCCGCGCCGGCCAATATGAGAAGCTCCGGCTTTCCCTTCGGCCAGCAAGGCTGGGGAGGTTCCCAACCCAGCTACCCATCCCGCACCACGGGTTTGGGCGCGGCCGGCGCATCCGGCGCTGACGAAATCGGCATCACGGATGCCGACCGGGACGCGTTCGAACGTATCCTCGGCGACGTGCAGGCCGCGTTCAGCCGTGAGGACCATCAAGGCTTGCGGCGGCTGACGACGCCAGAGATGGTCTCCTATCTTTCGGAGGAGCTCGCGGACAACGCGACTCATGGCCTCAAAAACGACGTGACCAATCTCGAGCTGCTGGAAGCCGATATTGCGGAGGCGTGGCGAGAAGGCTCGCGCGACTACGCCACGGCGGCAATGCGCTGGCAGGCCATCGATGTCATGCGCAATCGCCAGACCGGCGCCGTCGAAAAGGGCGATCCGAAAAATCCTGTCGAAGCGACCGAATTGTGGACTTTTACACGCGAGGCTGGCGGCCCGTGGCTGCTGTCCGCAATCCAGGACGCATCCAACTGAACGTGAAGGCGCCGCGGTGCTGTCATGCAGCTTTCCGCCGCTGGCCGATGGCTGGTGTCTAGCCACCTCGCCTGAACACGCCGATCATCGGACCGAGATTCCAGAAATCGTCGTTGCGGCCGATGGCCGGCGCATAGAGGCTCGATATCGAGCCGTCGAGGAACAGCGCGTTCGGGCAGCCAAGCTCGTCGCGGAACAGGCGGGCGAATTCGTGGAAGGTCACGACGTCGTTCGAGATGGCAAAGACGGCGACGCCGTCGGCCCGTACGCCGACGCCGTCGCGGATTTTTCGCGATGGACTGCCGGCCTGGAATTTCGGATGCAGCTTGCCGTCAATGACCAGCATCGGCCCCGATTGGGTGGCGTAATCCACACGCGGCGGACGCTCCAGATAGTCCCTCGTCGCGCGAACGCCCGCCTTGCCGCCGCTGAGATAAAAAATTCCGTTCGGCTGCATGGAGAAATTGCCGGTGCCGGCCCCGGTTTTCGCGGGCGTGACCTGCCTGCCCTGTTCGACATAGAGCCCTACCGGCGCGAGGTCCGGATGATACATGCCGGCATTGATGCCGAAGAGCATTGTGCGCCCGGCGGCCTGCTCGGCCGCGCGCAGATTGTGAAGCGAGCGGTAGAGGTCGCCATCCTTGTTCTTCCAGAACAGCTCGATCGAAAATTGCCGCGGATCGGTCTCGCAGACGAGATAGGTCGCGGTCTCGAAGGTCAGGTTGCGGCACGGCGGCAGCGCCGCCAGCCATTGCCCGGCGCCCAAAGTCGCGCCGACGGCGGCCGGCAGCGCCGATTTCACCAGCGTTGCCAGCAAGGGCACCGATTGCAGCAGCGTCGCAAGATCCATCAAAACACCCGAAGCGAAGGTTCAGGTGTCGATATAGCCGATTTTGCGGCTGCCTCTAGCTCACCCAGCCGGCAGCGACGCTGATCAAGAGCACGACGCCCAGCAGGCCGCGATAGACGACGAAGGGCCAGGCGGAAAAGCGCTCGAGCACGCGCATCAGGCCCCATATGGCGAAGAAGGCCGAGATCGAGGCGACGACGAGGCCGACGGCCAGGACCGACCAGCCATATGCACCGAGGTGAATCTTGTGCAGTTCCCAAAGCTCCTTCAGGCCGGCAAGCGCGATCGCCGGTAGGCCGAGCAGGAAGGAGAGCCGCGCGGCCTCCGGCCGGGCATAGCCAAGACCCAGCGCCGCCGTCAGCGTCGAACCCGAGCGCGAGACGCCGGGAATGAGCGCGCCCACCTGGGCAACGCCGACAAGCAAGGCGTCGAGCACCGAGACTTTGTCGAGTGTAAGCCTGTGGCTGGCATAGATTTCGGAGAGCGCAAGCAGCACGGCCATGACGATGCAGGACCAGCCGATTACGGCCAGCCCACGCAGCGGCGAATTGCAGGCGTTGAGCACGCCGGAAAGCGCAAGGCCGACGATGACGATCGGAACCGTCGCAAGCACGATGCCGATCGCCAGGCGAAAGTAGCGGTTGGCGTAATCGCGCCGCGCAAGCGCCGCCAGCGAACCCACCGCGACTTCCCTGACATCGCTCCAGAAATAGCTGATCACCGCGGCAAGGGCCGCAAGCTGCATGGCGGCCGAGAAGGCGGAACCCGGATCCTGCCAGCCTAGCACGGCCGGCACGACGCGCATATGCGCCGTCGAAGAGATCGGCAGCAATTCGGTAATGCCTTGGACAATGCCGAGAAACGCCACCTTGGCATAGCCCAGGCCGACAAAGCCGGTATCCAACCCTTGAGTGCAGACGTCGGTCATCTCAGTCCTTTCCCCAGCGCCCCGGTCCCGCCGGAGCAAAAGTCAATCGTCATTCGCAAAGCCCCTCCAGGACAGGCTTAGCCTCACGACACCGTGAATCCAACTCACGGATTTGTAAGGTGCCGCTAATCCTGCTTGACAACGGGCGCGCCCATATTATGATCCGCTAATCTTACACTGTAAGGTAAATCAGAGGAGGACCACCATGTCGACCGCCGCCCTCTCGGAACTACAGCCGGTCGTGCCGCCGGAAACGCATGTTCCCGAAATTGCGATCGAGGAGGTGTCACGCGACATGAGCCGCACCATCGAGCGCGCCGAGGTCAATGCCTGGCTCGACCTCTACGACGCCGCACCCGCGGATTTCGCCGCGCGGCACGGCCTGTCGATCGCTCGCGACGGCGACCTCGTCTGGACCACCTGCACGACGATCCCGTTCATCCATTTCAACTGCGTGAAGAACATCGGCGTCGACAGCCCGGCCTCGGAGGCTCAACTCGACGCGCTGCTGGCGCACTATCGTGCTGCAGGCATTCTCCGGCCGTGGTTCTACACCAGCCCGCATACCGAGCCGTCGCGGCTAAGATGCTGGCTGGAAGCGCGCGGGCTGCAGCATCAGAGCGGCTGGGAGCGCATCTTTCGCGATGCGACGCCGCTGGCGGCCGAACCGCTGTTTTCGGCCGACGATCTGTCGGTCGAGGAGGTCACGCCCAAAACGGCTCCGGAATGGGCTGCCTTCATCGATGGCAAGTACAGGCTGCCCACCTCGCCTTGGCTCATGGCGCTGGTCGGCCGCAAGGGCTGGCGTCATTACATGCTGAAACGTGGTGGCGCGGTGGCCGCGGTGCGCTCACTGTTCATCTCGGATGGCGCCGCCTGGAGCGGTATCGATGCGCCGGTGCCCGGCATCATGGCGCCAAGCTTCGATCTCGACGCCATGCTTGGCGAAAGGCTGGTCCGCGACGGGATCGCCGCCGGCGCGAAACTGTTCGTCGCCGATATCGAGGCGCCCCGCCCCGAACGCGATGGCCAGGCCTACCGCAACTACGCGCGGCTCGGTTTCAAAATTGCCTATTTCCGCAGTCATTACAGCTATTTGCCGGCTTATTCGAGCTGATGGGATGAATGTACGGCTCTAGCGGTACAGCCATTGCTTCAAGCAGCTTCTGGCCACGACATGCGCCGGCGGCAGCACCGGCTGGTCGATGCGGGAATCGTCGGCGGCCCTGTCGCGAGCCTTTTCCAAGAGCATGCGAAGCTCGGCCGGGCGCACGCGGTCACGCTCCATGACGAGTTGGATCATCGGGTCGTTCAAAAGCTCGTCCAGGGTATTGATGCTCTCGCTCATCCGTCGCCTCCTCGATGCCTTTCCGCATGACGGTCAGATAAGCAGCCAATGATGGCTCGCCAATGACGCTTTGCCGGCTATCTCGTGAATCGAAGATGAAATTTTTGTGCAGGCGCTTCCCTTCTTTCCTTGTGGGAGAAGGTTAAGCTCTACGCCGGCGGCGCACCCTCATATTGCGGCAAGCCGTCGTCGAGCCGCACCCAGGGCTGCATGGAAGCGGTCCAGAAATGCATGTCGGGCCTGAACGCCGACGGATCGTCCAGCGAACCGGAAGTGATGCCGAGAATGCCTCTGGAATCGCGCCGCGAAAACAGCGTCGTGCCGCAGGAAGAACAGAAGCCGCGCTTGAGGTCCGGCGAGGAATTGACCGTTGCCAAAGGCCCTTCGACGGCGACGTCGTCGATGCGAAACAGAAGCCGCGCGTTGAAGGCCGCGCCGATCGCCTTCTGGCAGATCCGGCAATGGCAGACGCGCTCGTTGATCGGTTCGGCCTCGGCCCGATAGCGCACCGCGCCGCACAGGCATCCACCCTGGTATTTCGTCATTTCCAAGCACTCGGTTGATGGGAATGCCGGCACGGTAGTCACCGGCATCCCACCGTCAATCAAAAAGCATTGATGGGACGTGATCGCTTGCGCTGATGCAGGGCGACACGGCAACAAAATAGGATCGAACTAGTGGCGCCGGGCCTGAACGAGATAGGCGTCGATCTCGGTTTCGCCGAGCCATTTGGCGGCTTCCAGCCGATGCAGCCCCTCGACCAGGACATGGCGTTTGCCATCGTGGCGCACCTGGATCGGTATCTTCATGCCGTTCTCGAGAATGTCCTCGGCGAGATGGCGCACGGTCTCGGGATGCAGCGTCTTGCGACGCGCCGTCGGCACATAGATATCGTCGACCTTGACCCTTTGCACGCGCAGCATGTCGGCTCCCGGCGTTGGAAAACATCGCTTGAGAATGAAATTAGTTCGTTTGCCGGATATCGCCAAGCGCAAGCGTTTGCTGGCCCGATCGTTTCCATTTGACGCTTGCCCGGCCAATGGTCTCAATGGCGGCCTCTTGGTTTTAGGTGTTTCTTGACGCAGTTGCCCGCCGAATTTCCCGATTTCGGACTGACGCCCGAGCAGCGCCGCGAGGCGGTGCGCGGCCACTATTACGAGTGGCCGGGAATGGACGGCTCCAGCGGCGAGATCTGGGGCTACAGCGACCGTTTTTCCTATCGGCCGGGCGACACGGTAACGCTTTATGTCAGCTCCACGGCGCCGCGGTTCGACATCGTTGTCGTCCGCGACGGTGGAACCGAAACCAAGGTCTTCGAGGGAATGGGCCTGTCGGCGCGCTGGCAGGACACGCCCGACCAATGCTCGGTCGAAGGCTGCGGCTGGGAAGCGTCTTTCGAATTCCGCGTCGGTGACGACTGGCCGTCGGGAGCCTACCGCGTGATGCTTTCCGCCGACGGCAGCGACGGCAAACCGATCCACAGCCACCACCTCTTCATCGTCGCACCCCTGCCCGGCCGCAAGCCCGGCCGCCTGCTGCAGGTCGCGGCGACCGGCACCTGGATGGCCTACAATACCTGGGGCGGGTCGAACCATTATCAGGGCATCACTGGCCCGAACCGCGACCAGTACGCAACGATGGTTTCGACACAGCGTCCCTGGTGCCGCGGCTTCGTGGTGTTGCCCAAGGATGCGCCGCGCGTGCCGCTGGAGGTCGCGGTGCCGCCGAAAACCGTACCGCGCTATCCGCATATGGAATGGGCCTTCGCCACCGGTCATTCGAAGAAATACGCCTCTGCTGGCTGGGCAAGCTACGACAGCCACTTCTTCCGCTTCGCCGAGCGCGCCGGCTACGCGGTCGATCTCGTCAGCCAGCACGAGCTGCATTTCTCGCCGGAGATCCTCGACGGCTATGACTGCGTTGTCTTCGTCGGCCATGACGAATACTGGACTTGGGAGATGCGCGACGCGGTCGACAACTATATCGAGCGAGGCGGTCGTGCCGCCCGTTTCGCCGGCAATTTCATGTGGCAGACCAGGCTGGAGGACGAGGGCCGCCGGCAAGTCTGCTACAAATACCGCGCCCGCGCCGAGGATCCCGCCTATCGCGGCGGCAATGTCACCCGCGCCACCAACTCCTGGGAAGCGCCGGAGATCGGTCGCCCGGGCAGCGCCACCTTCGGCCTCAATGCGACCAGGGGCGTCTATGCCGGCTGGGGCGGCTGCGCGCCGCGCGGCGTGCGCGGCTTCCCTGTCTATCGGCCGGAGCACTGGGCCTTCGCCGGCACCGGCATCTATTATGGCGACCTGCTCGGCGCCGACAGCCACGTCTATGGTTATGAGGTCGACGGGCTCGATTTCGAGATCCGCGGCGGCCTGCCCTACCCGACCGCGGAGAGCGGCGCGCCGGACGGCTTGCAGGTGCTCGCCGTCGGCATGGCGAGCCAGGTCGAGGAAAGCGCCGACATTCCGATCGAGGACCAGTTCCTCACCGACGAGGACGGCCGCTTCACCGCCGAGACTTTGTTCGGCGAGGCGAGCGACGCCAATCTCGACAAGGTCAAGCGCGGCAACGGCATGATCGTCAATTTCCCGCGCGGCAAAGGCGAGGTCTTCCACGCCGGAAGCTGCGAATGGGTCGCCGGCCTGCTAAGGCGGGACGCTATGGTCGAACGCGTGACCAAGAATGTTCTCGATCGCTATCTTGGAAAGTCCTGACATGCCGAAACCGGAAGTGCAGCCCTCGTCCGATGCCGAAGTCCGGCCGCCGTCGCATCTGTTCTATCTCTCCAGCCTGCGCCGGCCGCTGGTCGACCGCGCCGAGGGCATCTATTTCTGGACCAAGGATGGCCGGCGCTTCATCGACGGATCGAGCGGGCCGATGGTCGCCAATATCGGCCACTCCAACCGCAACGTGCTGGACGCAATGAAGCGGCAGATGGACAAGACCACCTTTGCCTACCGGCTGCATTTCGAGAACGAGCCGGCGGAAGAACTGGCGCGAGCACTGGCGGGAAAGCTTCCCGAGGGCATGGACCGCATCTTCTTCGTCTCCGGCGGTTCGGAAGCAACCGAATCCTGCATCAAGCTCGCCCGGCAGTGGGCGGTGGCCACCGGTCAGCCGAAGCGCTGGAAGGTGATCGCCCGCTTCCCCTCCTACCACGGCGGCACCCTCGGCTCGCTCGCGGTCACCGGCGACGACGCGCTGGCGGAGACCTTTACGCCGATGATGCGGGTGATGCCGACGGTGCCGGCGCCGGCCGTCTGGCGCGACCGTGACAACTTGTCGATGGAACAGCGCGGCATCCGTTATGCCGAAATGCTGGAGGAAAAGATCCTCGCCGAGGGTCCGGAAAGCGTGCTCGCTTTTATCATGGAGCCTGTCGGTGGCGCCGCGACCGCAGCCCTTGTCGCGCCCGACGGCTACTATCCACGCATCCGTGAAATCTGCGACCGCTACGGCATCCTTCTGATCCATGACGAGGTGATGAGCGGCGCCGGCCGCACCGGTAAATTTTTGGGCGGCGACCATTGGAACTGCAGGCCCGACATTGTCGCGCTGTCGAAAGGGCTCGGCTCGGGCTACGCGCCGCTCGGCGCTCTTGCCGCACCCATGCGCCTGGTCGAGCCGCTGCTCGCCTCCGGCGGCTTCCAGCACGGCCACACCTATGCCGGCAATCCGCTGGCTTGCGCCGCCGGCCTTGCCGTGCTTGGCGAAATGGACCGGCTCGATCTCATCGCCAACGCCGCCGCCATGGGCGACGTGCTGATCGGCGAGTTGAAGGCGCTGCAAAAGCGCTTCCCCTTCATCGCCGATGTGCGCGGCAAGGGCCTGCTGCTCGGCGCCGAGATGGTCGCCGATCCGGAAACGCTGACGCCGATCGCGCCGGCGAAAAAGGCGACGCAGCGCCTGCTCGACCACGCCTATGCGCGCGGCCTGATCATCTATGGCCGCAAGGTCAAGGGCGGCGTCGACGGCGACAATTTCATGGTGGCGCCGCCGATGATCATCACGCGCGAGCAGATCGGCGAGATGATCTCCATCATCGGCGATTCACTGGAGGCGCTCGCCGCCGAACTCGACCTGCCGGTGGATGGGTGAGGCTTGGTGGCGTTTGAGGTAAAGCCAATCTGAGATGCTTGCGTTCCTTCGCGCCCCCCCCTGTCCTGCCGGACATCTCCCCCACAAGGGGGGAGATTTGCCGTCACGACAGCCTTCGCAAATCTCAAACGTTGCAAAGTGGGCGGCAGCGCAGAAGCTGCTGATCTCCCCCCAAGCGGGGGAGATGTCCGGTCCTCCCTCCGCAGCTGCAGCGCAGCTGCTGCGGAGGACGGGCAGGACAGAGGGGGGCGCCTGGACGCTACGCTCCCAATGAGCAAAACCCCGCAAGCCCTCACCCTCCGCCCCGGCCGGATCGACGACGTCGAAACCATCCACGCCGCCCTGCTGCGCCTTGGCACCCACATCGGCGCGCATCAGGAAATCACTTCGACGCCTGACGATCTCCGCCGCTACGGTTTCGGCGACAAGCCCGCCTTCTCGACCCTGATCGCCGAGGTCGATGGCGAATTCGCCGGGCTCTGCCTGCATTTCCCGATCTTCTCGACCTGGATGGGCCGGCCCGGCGTCTTCGTGCAGGACGTCTATGTCGAGGACCGCTTTCGCGGCCGACGCATCGGCGAGAAACTGCTGCGGCGGGTGGCCAAGGAGTGCCGCGCTGCAGGCGGCGTCTATTTGAGGCTCTCCGTCGACACGGACAATGAGACCGCCAAGACCTTCTATGAAAAACTCGGCATCGGTTGGTCGAGCTACGAGCAGGTGCAAAAGATCGTCGGCGACGCTTTTTTCGCCTTTGCCGACACGCCGGAGGAATGACGATGAAAGCCTTCTATGCCGAGGAACAGAAACGCCATGATCCGAACGCTTTCCTCTCCAGCGGCGCGCCGCAGCCCAACCCGGAAAAGCCGGAGCGGATCGAAAGATTGTTAGCCGGCACAAGATTGGCAGGATTGACGGTCGAACGCCCGAAGAATCATGGCCTTGGTCCGGTCGCGGCGGTGCATACGCCTGAATATCTCGACTTCCTCGAGCACATTTTCACGCGCTGGCAGCGCATCGAAGGCGCATCGGCGGAGGTGATCCCGAATATCCACCCGATCGCCCGCAACGGCTCCTATCCGGCCTCGGCGGTCGGCCAGGCCGGCTACCACATGGCAGACACCGCCTGCCCAATCTCGGCCGAGACCTGGAACAGCGCGTTATGGAGCGCCTGGAGCGCGGTGGAAGCCGCCGAAGCGGTGATGGCCGGCGCGCCTTCCGCCTATGCGCTCTGCCGCCCGCCGGGCCATCACGCCTTCGCCGATGTCGCCGGCGGCTTTTGCTTCATCAACAATTCGGCCGTCGCGGCTCAGGTTCTGCGCAGAAAAGCCGCCCGCGTCGCCATCCTCGATGTCGACCTGCACCACGGCAACGGCACGCAAGGCATCTTCTATGCCCGTCCCGACGTGCTCACCGTCTCGCTGCACGCCGATCCGGTGCGCTTCTATCCGTTCTTCTGGGGACATGCCGACGAGCGCGGCGAAGGTCCCGGCCTCGGCTACAATCTCAACCTGCCGCTGCCGCGCAAATCCGGCGACGCGGCCTTTCTCGAAGCGCTGGCGGCAGCCTTCCAGCGCATCCGCGCCTTCGCGCCGGAAGTGCTTGTGGTGGCGCTCGGCCTCGACGCTTTCGAGGGCGATCCGTTCGGCGGCCTGTCGGTGACGACGCTGGGCTTCTCGCGCATCGGCGAGGCGATTGCCGGGCTCGGCCTGCCGACGGTGATCGTCCAGGAAGGCGGCTATCTCTGCGATGCGCTCGGCGACAATCTCACCGCCTTCCTCACAGGCTTCGGCGGCAAGAAGGACTAACTCAGGAACGTTCCTGCCTCAGCATCGCGATCGCGCGATGCACGCTGTCCAGCGTCTCGGCGATCTCGGCCGCCGTGTTGTAGTGCGCGATGCCGATGCGCACGACGCCCTGCTCCGGCGGAATGCCAAGCTGGTGGACGATCTCCCAAGCATAGTTGTGGCCCGACCACAGGAAGATGTTTTCGGCATTCATCTGCCGCACCATCGTCTCCGGCGCGATACCGTCGACCGTGAAAGAGACTGTCGGCACGCGTTCGCTGAAGCGTTCGGGATCGGTGATGCCGCGGATGGTCAGGCCATCGATGTCGGCCAGGCCTTCGATCAACTGCCGGGCGAGCGCATTCTCGTAGGCGACCGACATCTCGAAGGCCCTCGCGATTTGTTGCCGCCGCGAGCCGTCCTCGCCCGCCGCGGCACCGAGATTGGCGAAGTAGTCGACAGCGGCGGTGAGGCCCGCCATCAGCTCGATCTGCGGCGTGCCGAGTTCGAACCGCTCCGGCAGGCCGTTGGACGAGCAGCGGCATTTGTAAGGCTTCAGCTTATCGATGACGGCGCGGCGGCCCCACAATATGCCTATATGCGGCCCGAAGAACTTGTAGGCCGAGCAGACCAGGAAATCGCAGCCGAGCGCCTGCACGTCGATCAGCCCGTGCGGCGCGAACTGGACGGCATCGACATAGACCAATGCGCCGGTCTGCTTGGCGATCGCCGTCAGCGCTTTCACCCGGTTGATCGAGCCGGTGAGGTTCGAGGCATAGTTCAGCGCCACCAGCCGCGTCTTTTCCGAAAGCAGCGCCTGCAGGGCCGCTTCCTCGACCTGCCAGCTCTGTTCGTCGAACGGCAGGAATCGCACGACGAGACCAAGGTCCTCGGCAAGCTGCAGCCAGGGCGAAACGTTGCCTTCATGGTCCATGCGCGTGACGATGATCTCGTCGCCCGGCTTCATCATGCGGCCGAGCGTGCGCGACATATGATAGGTCAGCGTCGTCATGTTGGCGCCGATGACGATTTCCTCGACGCCTGCCGCACCGAGGAAATCAACCATCGCCGCGTGCGCGTCGTCGACCACTTGCTGCGCCGCGATCGTCGTTTCGAAGAACCCGCCGAGATTGGCGTTGGTCGTCAGCAGGCAGTGCGACACCGCGTCCGCCACTGCCTGCGGCACCTGCGTGCCGGCCGGATTGTCGAGATAGATACGGCGGCAGCCTCTGTCGGTCAGCGAAAGCGCCGGAAATCGTTCACGCACGGCCCCGATCGGAAAATCTGCCATCGTCTCCATCCGCCTGTTCCCCCATGATTTCTTGTCTTTTTCTCAATGATTTCCGGTCACGGGCAGGGATTGCCGACGCGCTGGTGGATGGCGTCGACCGCCTTCTGCATCTCCTCCGTCCACCTGACCTCGGCGGAGGACAGCGCCGTGTCGAGCTGCGCGACGGTTGTTGCGCCGACGATGTTCGCGGTCACGAACGGCCGGCTCGACACATAGGCATTGGCGAAGAGCGCCGGCTCCATGCCGAAGGAGCGTGCCAGCTCATTGTATTCGAGCAGCACTTCCGCGGCATTCGGCGTCTCGTAGCGCTGTCCACGGTTGAAGAGTTGCGAACGCGAGCCGAGTGGGCGCGCGCCGTGGTCGTATTTGCCGGTGAGGTAGCCCTGCGCGAGCGGCGAATAGGCAAGCATAGACACCTGCTCGCGCTCGCAGACCTCGGCCAGGTTAACCTCGAAGGTGCGGTTGACGAGATTATAGGCGTTCTGCAGCGAGGCTACGCGCGGGCCGATGCCCTTGTCGGACTCGGCGAGGAAGCGCATGACGCCCCAGGAACTCTCGTTCGACAGGCCGAGATGGCGGATCTTGCCGGCCTTCACCAGTTCGTCAAAGACGGCGAGCGTCTCGGCAATCGGCGTCTCGCCTGCCGGCGCGCCGGCAGCGTCGGCCCGCCGTGCAACCGCGCCGACGCGTGTCGGGTTCGAGCCCCACGGAATATCTCGGTCCGGCCAGTGAATCTGGTAGGTCGATATAATCGGTGCCGAGTTTGGCCAACGACTTCTCGATCGCGTGTGAATGCTCCACCGCCTACAAGGCGGTGGCTTCAGGTTACGGCTTAAAGCCGGATCGGTCCGCCCGCCGGCGGACTGGCGCCAACTCATGTCACGTTGAAGTTGTCGTCGGGCTCAGGTGGTGTCTGGTTCTTGATGTACTCAACCCACATCTCGTCGGTAACGTTCCCGCTCGTCGCCGCCCAGTAACCCCTCGCCCACAAGTGCTGGCCCCAGTAGCGCTTGCGCAATATCCCGAACTCGCTCAGCAGCTTGTGCGAACTGCGCCCCTTCAGGTATTGCACCGCACGCGATACCGACAGGTTCGGCGGGATCGATACCAGCATGTGCACATGGTCCCGGTTGATCGACCCGGCGTGCACCACCATCTCATGCGCTTGCGCCGTCTCGCGCAGCAGTTCCCGGCATCGATTTCCAACGTCGCCGCCAAGCACCGCGTAGCGGTACTTCGTCACCCACACCAGGTGATATTTACAGTCCCAAACCGTATGGCTGCCGCGCTTGTAAGCTTCCATCCAGCCAATCTACACTGCAAACGTCGCAATCCCAGCCGCCTAAAGGCGTGGGGTTTCCTGATCCCCTATCGGGGACTCTAAGATGTCGGCGCGCACCAGCTTCGACGGACAGTCGCCGCGGAACCAGGCATTGGCGGTGCGGCCGACCACTTTCGAGGCAAGGATGACCTTGTCGCGGTTTCCCTTGGCCTTCATCCAGCTGCCGATGATCCTCTCGGTCCGCCCTTGCGTCTCGGCCTTTGGCGGAATCGGGTAAAGCTCGGCGGTGTCGATGAAATTCACGTCGTAGGAGAAAGCCAGGTCCATCTGCGCATGGCCTTCGGCCTCGGTGTTCTGCTGGCCCCAGGTCATCGAGCCCAGGCAGATTTGCGAAACAAGGAGGTCGGTCCGACCGAGGCGGCGTTTGTGCATGGAATGTCTCCGGCGGGAGGTGTTGCGCGGGCTGCGCGAAGAGGAGGTTGAACATAGAGCAAAACGCTTGCGTTTTGCAAAGTCGCCCAGTTTCGAGATTGGCCGAAGCGTCAGTCAGTTCGTCATTCCAGGGCGGAGCAAGGAGCGAAGCGACGCGCGCAGACCCTAGAATCCATTCCGTTACCCTAAGGCGTTGCAGTGATTACAGAATTCTGCACCGTCGCGCTCTACGGTGAAGGTCACGGCATGGATCCTTGGGTCTGCACTCCGCTTCGCGTCGCTACGCCCAAGGATGACGAATGTTGGAGAGGCTCCAGCCAATCTCGATGGCTTGCGATGGGTCGCCGAAGCGAACAGTTGAAGTCTCTGATGGAGGGAACTACCGCCTGGCGCCGGCCAGCGCGCGTCGCTTGGCCTCGTCGATCAGCATGTTGGCCACCTGCATGCGGATCATGGCGCGCTGGCGCAGATGCGGGGCGACACGGTCCGGATGGTTGGCGAAGGCGAAGTTGCGGCGCATGCGGCCGAAATCGGCATTCTTCCCAGGGCGGTCGAGGCCGAGCTCGCCGGCAATCGATTCGGGATCGATCGGCGGCAGGTCTTCTTCCGGCCGGTGCTCTTCATCGGCAAGCGACAGCTTGGCCTGGTCGAGAAGCGCGGCGAACTCGGCGGCAAGATCGGCGCCGGCCTCACGATATTCGGTGGCCACGCTTTCGCCCGCAACCTTGATCCGGCCGGAGTGGAGCTCGTCCGCTACCGACAGATAGTCGAACGGAATGGATGGCCGGGCGCCTCCATCGTCGCCCTTCTCGGAAGCGGTGATGAGGTCGTCGAGCAACGAAGCGAAATCGAGCTTGTTCCCGGTGCCGATCTCGGCCTCCCTCTGTCGCGACAGTACTCACTGTCGTTGCCGACCTTAGGTCGCTGTCGTTAAAAATGAATGCCAACGGTGTTAACAATTGTGGGCATTCCACTCCAAACGTCGGCCGCAAGCAAAAGGCCGGGCTGCATTTTCGTGCAGCCCGGCAAGATCGCCAGGAGTGGCGAGGAAAAAGCCGGCCATGTGCCAGCACGGGGCGTACGATCGAGCTTCGGCTAAAGTTTCAAAAAAATCGATTGTGACGAAAAAAATCGCCAGGCATGGCTGCCATGCAATTGCTGCACTGCACAATTGTAACAAATCACCTATATTCTGGCAGTGTGGAGGACAAACTAGGGGCATGGGATATGGGGTTCTTCACCGAAATGTTCGCGCGGCCGCGGCCGCAGGAACAGCAGCGTTATCGCTCGGCGCTCGCGCTTCTGAACGCGATGAGCAATGCCGACCGCGCCGATATCGGCATCAAGCCGGCCGATTTTCCGCGTATCGCCCGCGAGATGTCGATACGCTGATCCGGCGCCGGATCAACCCGGAAAAGCCCGCCGGGCTTTTCCGTCCGGGTTGCGAAACCAAAATAAGGAAGGTTTCCCGGCCGCGCCGGGAAACCCTGGGGCCTAGCGTCCCAGGAAAATCGACTTACCAAGCGGCACGCCATTGTGCCGCAGGATGTCGTAGGCCGTGGTGATGTGGAAGTAGAAGTTCGGCATGGCGGCGTGCAGCAGATATTGCAGCCCGCTCAACGACACCTCGCGGCCGGCAAGCCTGAGTTCGATCGTCCGCTCCTCCGACCCGTCCAGATCGGCGGCCGAGAATGTCGCCAGATGATCGAGCGTCTTGGCGATTCGGGCGTGCAACTCCTCGAAGCTTGACTCATTGTCCTCGTATTTCGGCACTTCGCGGCCGGCGAGCCGCGACGGCGCGCCCTTGGCGTGGTCGGTTGCGATCTGCACCTGCCGGGTCAGCGCGAACATGTCGGGCGCCAGCCTGGCGGTCAGGAACACTTGCGGGTCGATCTTGCGGTCGGCCGCGTTCTGCTCGGCCAGCGAGAGCACGCTGGCCAGCGCCTTCAAGCCGGGCCGAAAAGACAGGCACGGAAAAATCGTACACGGATATGGTCACGTTAGTAATCTCCCAGGCGGCCTCAGTGCCGCGGGCCGTGAGCTAGCGCTTCCTGGCTCGATTCTTCAAGCAGCCCTGCCCCCGCGTCACCGCCTCGCCGCAATCGCCGTGGTAGTATTTTCGTTATCGAGCGGAGATTCCCGATGAGACGTGTCCTTCTCGCAGCGACTGCCTTGTTCTCCCTTGCCGGCATCGGCCGGTCGGCACTCGCCGCCGAAGCGCCCTATATCGACGACAGATCCAGCGCAGATGCGGTCGTGCGCTCGCTCTACAGCGCCATCGGCCGGCATGAATTTGCTCGCGCCTGGGGTTATTTCGGCGACACCAAGCCGGCAAAAGACTTCAACGCATTCGTCAAGGGCTACGACAATACCGATACGGTCGAGGTCAAGACTGGCGCGGTATCGGACGAGGGTGCCGCCGGCAGCATCTACTACAGCGTGCCCGTCGCTATCCAGGCGACCGACAAGAAGGGGGAGGCCAAGGTCTTTGCCGGCTGCTACACGCTTC
Source organism: Mesorhizobium sp. WSM4884 (assembly GCF_029625675.1). Lineage (NCBI taxonomy): Bacteria > Pseudomonadati > Pseudomonadota > Alphaproteobacteria > Hyphomicrobiales > Phyllobacteriaceae > Mesorhizobium > Mesorhizobium sp. WSM4884. The sequence goes on along the minus strand of NZ_JARTVO010000004.1, from coordinate 162,945 downwards.
GCCAGGTCAACGCGCAGATCCAGGAGCCGCCGTTTCAGCCGATCTTCATCGACAAGGGCGCGCTGAAGCCGTCGACTTCGGATTTCGAAGATGCCGTGCCGGCCGGCTGCGGCAACGGCCCGCCACCTCCGAAGAAGGATGAAGCACTGGAACAAGCCAAGAAGGCGTTCCTCGCCGCCTACGGCGAACAGTGTGACAAGGAGACTCCGGAAGGCAAACCGGTCGGCGACCCGGACGCCTACTCCATCCGCTACAAGGACAAGGACGCCGGAGCCGACGAACCGGAGCGCGAGACGCGGCTCTTCCGTTTCTTCTGCTCGATGGCCGCCTACAATGAGAGCGCGGTCTACTATATCCATGACGACGTTTCCGGCGTCAGGCAGCTGCAATTCGCGGCGCCGGAACTCGACATCCGCTATGAGAACAACAACAGCGAAGGCAAGGTCGAGGGGATCCACATTATCGGCTTCCAGACCGACGATCAGCTGGTCAATTCCGACTACGACGACAAGACCAAGACGATCACGTCCATGAACAAATGGCGCGGCGTCGGCGACGCTTCATCGACCGGTACCTATCTGTTCCGCAACGGCAATTTCTCGCTGGTGCAGTATGATGTCGACGCGTCCTATGACGGCGAGATCAATCCCGAGACCGTCCTGGATTACAACACCCCGCCTTGATAGGGCGATCAGGGTCTGTTGAGATTCAGGTCAGGCAGAGCCGAAAATGGTGGTTTCCGAGAACCGGAGCGGAGCGTACTGAAGTACGTGAGCACCGGAAGCGCAGGAAGCCGCCATTTGCAGGCCGGCCTCACCTGAACATCGACAGACCCTAAGGTGCTTTCGTCAGCATCCAATTGAGCGTGCCGCGCCAGTCGACCATGCGGATCGGCGTCCCGTGCGTGCCGGTTTCGAAACGCACGAAGCGGGTCGGATAGGTCTTCGACTTGGCGAGGATCGAGTGGAAGAATGCCTCCTGCTTCGCCACATCGAACACCACGTCATGGCTGCCCTGGCCGAAAAACACCGGAACCCGGCGCTTGAAAGCGGGGCTGGTCAGAAAGGTCTCGTCCCACAGCGAGCCGAGCAGCAGCAGGCCGTTGATGCGACCGCCCGTTTCCTTGCTCGCGGCGAGCTTCCAGCAGAGCATGCCGCCCATCGAGCCACAGGCGACGAAGATTTTGGCGCCTGGCGATTTTTCCGCATAGTGGTCGATCAGCGCCGCGACCTGGGCAGCGCCCTTGTCGCCGAAATCGGGAAAGTCCGGCGAAAGATAGAGACCGCCATTGTCGGCCATCAAATTCTTGATGCGGTTGAAATTGCCGCCGAAGGTGAAGTCGTCGACGCCCTGTTTGCGGCTGCCGCCCTGCCCGTGCAGGTAGAGCACGATGATGGCCGCCCCTTCCGTCTTGCCGACCGCGACATGCCTGACGTCCCCGGCATCGGTCTTGAGCATCAGATCCTGCTGCACCTTGCGCACGCCGGGATCGGTATATTGAGCGTGCACGCGCCTCTCCGGTACCTCGTCGCGCTGGTTGATATCGCGCATCTCGCGATAGTCGAGCACCGTGTAGGCGCCGTTGTCGCCGCTCGACAGCGTCGCGGGATAGGCGAAGAGGTCATCCTTGAAGGGTTTCAGCGTGAGCGTCTGTCCCTCGGCGGCCGAGAGGGAAAGAGCTGTTGCGGTGACCAGAGTGAGGAAGGATCGCAAGCGGAAGGCCATTCCTAAGCCATGCGTGCTTCGGCTTCGGTTTGTCAATCCTGCAGGACGCCGCCCGCCCCTTCCAGCGCCTCGCGCGTATCGACGTCGATCGCAGCGCCCTGCCCGATCTCGACGTCGATGACGTCGAGACCCTCGGCCTCGACCAGATGGCGCGCGCCGGTATCGCCCTCGAGATGCGCGACGGCGGCAAACAGCGACCGCGGCAAAAGCACCGGATTGCCGCGTTTGCCTTGATGCGCCGCGCGCACCACGGCGCGGCCGCCAGAACGACGGAACGCATCGATCAGGCTGTCGAAGTCCTTCGACGAGACGCCCGGCATGTCGCCGAGCACGATCATGGCGCCGGCAGCGTCGGGCGCGACCCTTGCAATACCTGCCTTCAACGACGAAGCGAGACCTGCGGCAAAGTCCGGATTGTCGGCCAGCGTGACCTTGAGACCCAAGAGCGCCGAGCGCACACGCTCGCGCTGATGTCCGGTGACCACGATGGTGCTGGCAGCTTTCGAGCCCAACGCCCGTTCGGCTGTCCGGCGCACCAGCGGCTTGCCGTCGAACAGCGCCAGCAGCTTGTTCGGTCCGCCCATGCGGCTGGAACGGCCGGCGGCGAGAAGCACGATGTCGACTTTGGGCTCCGCTCTTGCCGACTGTGGGGCCGGCAACGGCTCGCGCGGCTGCGGCCTGGTCGGGATTTCCATCAGCAGGCCGCCGACGCCCATGCCGGCAATGTCGCGGGCCGTGACATCCAGTCCGGCGATCAACCGGTCCAGCACCCAGTCGAAGCCGTTCTCCTTGGGGCTGCGCGCGCAACCGGGCGCGCCAATGACGCGCTTGCCGCCCAGCGTTCCGAGCACCAGCAGATTGCCGGGATCGACCGGCATGCCGGCGCGGATCACGGTACCGCCTGCGCGTTCGATAGCGGCCGGCACGACGTCGGCAAAATCGCTCATGGCCGAGGCGCCGAAGATCACCACCATGTCGTTGTCGCGGGCCAGCGCGGCCGCTGCTTCAGCGACGGGCGCGATCTCATGCGGCGTGCGCCGCTCAGCCATCAGCCGGCCGCCGGAGCGCGCCAGCCGCGCCTCGGTGACGCGCAGTGTCTTGTCGAGCACGCTCGGCTTCACGCCGGGCAGCGTCGTCTGGATGACTCCGACATTGATCGGACGATAGGCGTTGACGGCAAAGATTTCGCCACCGGCACAGATCTTGATCACCGCATCGACGAGGTTGGCGGCGACGGCGAAGGGAATGATCTTCACCGTTGCCACCATCTGACCCTTCCCGACCGGCGCATGCTGCGCCAGCGTGGCGACGGTAATCGCCGGATCAACTGCATTGATCGCGTCGATCATCTTGGCATCGACAGTAAAGACGCCGGCGGTTTCGGCATGCAGGTTCACCCGTCCGGTCGCGGCGGGCTTCACCTCGACATTGCGATGGCTCATCCCTGCTGCGATTTTTTCGGCAGCGGCATCCTCGCCGAGATCGTCGGAAGCAAGTACGGCTGCCACGACTTCCCTGACGCCAGCCGCCTTCAGCGCCGCGACATCCTCGCTACTCAACCGATGTGCCTTGCGGAACCGGCGTTCGCCGGCCGCAGTCGCATGCGCGAGCACCGCGCCTTCGGCCTGCTCGATCGGAACCGGACCGAACTTCACGCCACGGCGCCTTTGCTTTCCAGGCCGCGCGAGCGGAAGGCATGGATGGTCTGTGCGAGGACCGCGACCGCGATCTCGGCCGGGCTCGACGCGCCGATGTCGAGACCGATCGGCGCGTGAATGCGGGCGATCTGTTCGGCGCTGGCGCCGAGCGCCAGCAGGCGCTCGATCCGCTTGGCATGGGTCTTCCTGCTGCCCAGCGCACCGACATAGAAGCATCTGGCGTCGAGCGCCGCCTTCAGCGCGAAATCGTCGATCTTCGGATCGTGAGTGACGGCGGCGAGCGCGGTGTAGCTGTCTAGCGGCTGGCGCTTCAGCACGTCCTCGGGCCATTCGGCATGCAGCGCCACGTCGGGAAAGCGTTCGGGTGTGGCGAAGGCCGTGCGCGGATCGACGATCTCGACCGGATAGCCGGCGATCCTGGCCATCGGCGCCAGCGCCTGGCTGATATGCACGGCGCCGATCACCACCAGGCGTGGGCGCGGCAGATGCGCATTGAGAAAGAAGGTCCGCCCTTCGGCCTCCACCGACCTCGAATTGCCGGTTCGGAACGCGCTGGCGATCGCCGCCCCGAGCTCGCCGGCGACGGGGTCGCCCTCGCGCACGATACGGTCGCGACCGTCGCCGAGATCGGTGACCAGCACTGCGGCGCGCCGGGCCCGGCGTTCCTCGTTCAATGTTTTGAGAACGTACGGATCCATAAATGATCAGCCTAGGCGCTCGACATAGACCTTGATGCGGCCACCGCAGGAGAGCCCGACCTGCCAGGCGGTTTCGTCGGCAACGCCGAACTCCAGCACCCTGGCCTTGCCTGAGCCGATGACGTCGATCGCCTCGGTCACCACGGCACCCTCGACACAGCCTCCCGAGACGGAACCATGGAAATTCCCCTCGGCGTCGATGACCAGATGGCTGCCGACAGGGCGCGGCGCCGAACCCCAGGTCTCGACCACGGTTGCGATGGCGACATCCTTGCCGTCCTTCATCCAGCCTTCCGCGATGATCAGAGGATCGCGGGCCTCATCGAGATAAATGCTCTCGTCCATCGTCGCTTCTCGCAAAGTCTGTTTTTCCCGAGGAACGCATGCTCCCCACCAACATATGGCTAAGCCGCGCGCCTCCCGCCAGTCTGCAGCCAGCGGCGCGGATCGACCGAAGCCGTCGGCCGCCGGTCGAGCGAGGCGCAAAGATCGGCGAGCGCGTCGAGATTGTGCACCGCGCGGAACTCGTCGACATGCGGCAGCATCGCCTTCACGCCGCGGGCGCGCGCCTCGAACCCGTCGAAGCGCAAGAGCGGATTGAGCCAGATCAGCCGCCTGCAGGATTTGTGCAGCCGCTCCAGCTCCTCCGACAGGCCGGTAACGTCGTCGCGCTCCAGCCCATCGGTGATCAGCAACACCACGGCGCCCTGCCCGAGCACGCGGCGCGACCACAGCCGATTGAACTCGGCGAGCGCGTCGCCGATGCGGGTGCCGCCGGACCAGTCCTTCACGGCTGTCGAGCATTCGGCCAGTGCCTCGTCGGGATCGCGATGGCGCATCTGGCGGGTCAGGTTCGTCAGCCGCGTGCCGAATACGAAGGCGTGCACGCGCCGGCGCTTTTCCGTCAGCGCGTGCAGGAAGTGGAGAAAGATGCGTGTGTACTGGCTCATCGAGCCGGAAATATCGGCAAGCACGACCAGCGGCGGGTGCACTTCGCGCGGCGATCGGAATTTCGGCAGGATCAGCGCGCCGCCTGTCCGCGCGGCTGAACGCATCATGGCGCGCGGATCGATCCGGCGTCCCTGCGCGTCAGGCTTGAAACGCCGCGTGCGCACCAGATCGAAGGGCAGCCGCAAGGCGGCGATCGCCTTTTTCGCCTCGGCCAGTTCGGCCGCATCCATCTGCGCAAAATCCCTGCCGCGCAGCACCTCGTTGCCGGAGAAGCTGAAACGCGCGTCGACCTCGATCTCCGGCACTTCCCGCGCCGGCTGGTTCTTGTGATGGCCTTCGAACATCGCCTGGCTGACGCGGTTCTCGCCCGCCCGCGGCTTTTGTTTTTCGCGATCGTCCGGCGCGACGGGCGAAAACATCGCCAGCAGCTTCTCGATCAGCTCGCGTGACTTCCAGAACAGGCGGAAGGCTTCGTCGAAGACGGGATGATCCTCGTGCCGCGAAACCAGCACCGCATGCAGCGTCCAGTAGAAATCGTCGCGCGAGCCGATGCCGGCGGCGAGCACCGCCTCGATGGCGTCCTTGACCGAGGCGGGACCGACGCGCATGCCGGCCTTGCGAAGCGCCCGCGCGAAATAGACGATGTTGTCGGCGATATGCCCGTCCGCTGTGGCCTCTTTGGGTTCCGGGCGCGGCGATGGCATGGAGCCTACTCCGCGGCCGAAAGCTCGGCCTTAACCTCATTGAGGATACGCCGGCCTTCGCCCTGTTCGATGCGGGCAATGTCGTCCTGGTACTTTAGAAGCACGCCGATCGTGTCGGACACCGTCTCCGGATCGAGCGCGATCTTGTCGAGTTCGGTGAGCGCGCCGGCCCAGTCGATGGTTTCGGCGACGCCCGGCGCCTTGAACAGCTCGATCTGGCGCAGCTTCTGGATGAAGGAGACGACCTCTGCCGACAGCCGGCGGTTGGCCTGCGGCACCTTGCGGCGCACGATTTCCAGCTCGCGTTCGGCGTTCGGATAATCGACCCAGTGATAGAGGCAGCGCCGCTTCAGCGCGTCGTGGATCTCACGCGTACGGTTGGTGGTGATGATGACGATCGGCGGCTCTTCGGCCTTGATCGTGCCGAGCTCCGGAACCGTCACCTGGAAGTCCGACAGGATCTCGAGCAGGAAGGCCTCGAATGCCTCGTCGGTGCGGTCGAGCTCGTCGATGAGGAAGACCGGCGCCGCGCCCGCCTTGCCGGTCAGCGCATCGAGCACGGGGCGGCGGATCAGGTATTTTTCGGAAAAGACGTTGCGCTCCATGTCGGAGCGCACGACCTTGCCGGCCGCCTCCTCCATGCGGATCTCGATCATCTGCGCGGCGTAGTTCCACTCGTAAACGGCGGAGGATACGTCGAGCCCTTCATAACATTGCAGGCGGATCAGCCGGCGGCCGAGCGCGTCGGCCAGCACCTTGGCGATCTCGGTCTTGCCGACGCCCGCCTCGCCTTCGAGGAACAGCGGCCGCTTCATGCGCAGCGACAGGAACAGCACGGTTGCCAGCGAGCGATCCGCGACATAGTCCGCGCCGGTCAGGAGATCGAGCGTCTCGTCGATCGACTTCGGCGCGGGGCGCGGCGCAGGCCCTGTCATCTTGTCTCCGTGGATCCGCTCGCCAGTTTCACAGAACGTGGTAGCCGCGGTTGTGGTAGATTAGCGGCCGCAAATTATCGCCGATACGCAGGCCTGTCACCTTGCCAAAAAGCACACGATGGGTGGCGAGATCCTTGGCATCGATGATCTGACAATCGAAGACGGCGAGCGCGCCTTTCAGCGTGGGGGCGCCAGTCGAGATCACGTCCCATTCGCCGAGCGCGAAGCGCTCTTCCGACGGCAGGCCGGTCATGCCGGAAAAGCCTGCCGAAAGCGCCTCCTGGTCCGAGGCGAGCGTATTCAGCGCAAAGTTGCCGTTCCTGATGAAGGCTTCGTTCTTCTGATTCTCGCGGTTGAGGCAGACAAGCACGGTCGGCGGCGTGTCCGAAACCGAACAGGCGGCGATCACCGTGGCACCTCTTTTGCCGGCGGGGCCATCGGTGGTCACCACATGCACATGGCCGGCAAAATGCGCCATTGCATCGCGATAGTGTTGCGGCCCGATATCGTTGATCTTCAGCACCTGATGATTCACCTGTCAGAAAACCAGCCCGTTATATATGGCTACATATTGCATGCCACAAGCGAAGTGCTTGACCGCAATCCTGAAATTCGCGTGTTGCGCCGGGATTAGCCAGCCTTTAGGTCTTTGCTGGAATAGTGCCGGATTGCAACTCCGGCATGGGGACCTCTTCGCCCGAATGCGCCATATCACGACGACCTTAGCCGCGCTGTTCTGGCTGTCGCTGGCTGCGAGCGCCAATGCCGATGTCCTGGTCGGCGTCGCCGCGCCGCTATCCGGTCCATCGGCGATCCTCGGCCAGCAGATCGAGAATGGCGCCCAACAGGCGGCGGAAGCGAATGGCCTCACGCTCAAGACGGCGGACGATGCCTGCACCGCCGACGGCGGGGCAGCGGCCGCCAGGCAGTTCGTGGACGCCAAGGTCAATATCGTGGTGGGCTTTCTCTGTACCGAGGCGATCGAGGCGGCGCTGCCGATACTGAAGGACGCCAATATTCCGGTCATCACTGTCGGCGTGCGCACCGAGAGCTTGACAGACAGGCGTGCCAAGACCGGCTGGCCGGTCTACCGGCTCGGGCCGCGCGGCGACGGCGAACGCAATGCGGTGGCCGCGATCCTCACCCGCCTTTGGCAGAACGAATTGTTCGCCATTGTCGATGACGGCACCATTTATGGTCGCGAGATCGCCGAGACTTTTCGCGCGGCCGCCGAGCAGGCGGCGCTCAAGCCGGTCTTCGTAGACACGTTCCGGCCGCAGCTCGACAACCAGATCGGGCTGATCGGCCGGTTGAAGAAGGCGGGCGCGACCAAGGTGTTCGCCGGCGGTGACGGCGACGACATCGCCATCATGGGGCGCGACGCCGCACAGCTCAATGCCGTCATCACCTTCGCCGGCGGCGAAACGCTGCGCACGCCGCCCGGCGATGTTCCTTATGCGGTAGGCACGCTGATGATCGCATTGCCGGAATGGGCGGAAGCCGCGGACCCCAAGATCGTGCAGGCCTTTGGCGAAAGGAAGATCGTGACGGACGGCTATACCTTGCCGGCCTATGCCGCGGTACAGATCGCGAAGGCGACGGCAGCCGATGCGGAAAGCTCCGGCAAACCGCTCGCCGAGGCGCTGACCGGGCATGACTTCGCGACTGCGATTGGCACCGTCCGCTTCGATGGAAAAGGCGACCTCAGTCAAAACCCCTTCCGCGCCTTCCGCTTTGACGGCACGCATTTCGTGCCGCTGGAGGAAAAGTGATGTTCCGCACCGGACCGCGTAACCTGATCACCGACGTCGCCGGCTTGAGAGTCGGCAATGCTGCCGACGCCAGGCTCAAGTCCGGGGTCACGGTGGTGCTGTGCGAGGAGCCTGCGGTGGCCGGCGTCCAGGTGCTGGGCGGCGCGCCGGGCACGCGTGAAACCGATCTGCTCGAGCCGCAAAACTCCATCGCCGCGATCCATGCCGTCGTGCTCTCCGGCGGCTCGGCCTTCGGCCTTGATGCTGCTTCCGGCGTGCAGGCGGCGCTGCGGGAGAAGAACATCGGTGTCGAGGTCGGTGGCTTCCGCGTGCCGATCGTGCCGGCGGCGATCCTCTTCGACCTGCCCAATGGCGGCGACAAGGACTGGGGCCGCTATCCGCCTTATCGCGAACTCGGCTACGAGGCTGCGCAGGCGGCAACGGCCGACTTTTCGATCGGCACGGTCGGCGCCGGCACCGGCGCGCTCACCTCCGGGCTGAAGGGGGGGCTGGGCTCCGCCTCGACGGTGCTCGACAGCGGCGTCACCATCGGCGCGCTCGCCGCGGTCAACCCGACCGGTTCGGTGACGGTCGGCCGCAGCCGTCACTTCTGGGCGGCGCCCTTCGAGATCGGCGACGAATTCGGCGGCCTGGGCTATCCCGATCCGATGCCGGGAGATGCAAGGAAAATCTTGCTGAAATACCGCGACCGGCACATCGGAGCGCAAGACGGAAACACGACGATAGCCGTCATCGCCACCGACGCGGTTCTGACCAAGGCCGCCGCCAAGCGGCTGGCGATTTCGGCGCATGACGGCTTCGCACGCGCCATCTGGCCGACGCACACGCCGGCCGACGGCGACCTCATCTTCGCGCTGGCAACGGGCAGGAGCGGCATCGAACTCGGCGCCGACGCGGCAATCGATCTTTACGCGGGCGCCGGCGCGACCATGGCACGCGCCATCAGCCGCGGCATCCACGCGGCGACGCCCGCAGAGGGCGATTTGTTCCCCGTCTGGTCGTCGCGCTGAGTTTTCCGGTCAGGTCGGGTCGGACTTCTCTTCCTCGAAGGTCACCGCGACATCGGAATTCGCCGACAGCCAGACCTTTTTCCCGTCGATCTCCGCGACGAGGCTGAGCGGAATGTAGTGGTGATGGCCCTTGTGCGTGCCCATGCCGCTGTCGGCCTTGGTCAGCTTGATGCGCTGACCGTCGACCTTGTCGACTGTGCCGATATGCACGCCATCGGCGCCGATCACTTCCATATGCTCGCGTATCTTGCTGGTGTCGGTGGTCATGCTGGTCCTCCGTTGGGTGGTGGCCGCGCGTCCTCCGCTGGGACGGTCCACAATAACAAACGAACGCCGGATTGGATGCATCGAGCAGCACGTCTCATTACCGTTCCTATTACGCCGAGTGGCACGCGCCGGCCTTCACGCTCACCTGGGCATTCGAATTCGCCTCCATTGTGCTGACGGCGCTCTACCAGTTCGTCGTCCTGGGTGTGCGGCTCTATTTTCCGCTCGGCTTCGCGGCACTTGCCGCCGCCACCGTCTGGTTTGCGCGGCAGCGGCGTTGAGCATTGGGCCGGCCTCTGTTAGGACGCGGCCGAAGCTTCTCCCAGCAGGACTCAGAAACGATGATCCCTCGCTATTCCCGGCCGGAAATGGTCGCCATCTGGTCACCCGAAACCCGATTCCGCATCTGGTTCGAGATCGAGGCGCATGCCTGCGATGCGCTGGCCGAACTCGGCGTCATCCCGAAGGAGGCGGCCAAGACCATCTGGGAGAAAGGCGGCGCCGCGAAATTCGACGTCGACAAGATCGACGAGATCGAGCGCGTCACCAAGCATGACGTGATTGCTTTCCTCACTCATCTCGCCGAGTTCGTCGGCCCGGATGCCCGCTTCATCCACCAGGGCATGACCTCGTCGGACGTTCTCGACACCTGCCTTGCGGTGCAATTGACGCGCGCCAGCGACATCCTGCTTGCCGACATCGACGTCCTGCTCGCGGCGCTGAAGCGCCGCGCTTTCGAGCACAAGGACACCGTCACCATCGGCCGCAGCCACGGCATTCATGCCGAGCCGACCACCTTCGGCGTCAAGCTGGCGCTGGCCTATGCCGAATTCTCGCGCTGCCGCGAGCGGCTGCTGCACGCGCGCGAAGACATCGCCACCTGCGCTATCTCGGGCGCGGTCGGCACCTTCGCCAACATCGATCCTTATGTCGAAGAGCATGTGGCGAAGAAGCTCGGCCTGAAGCCGGAGCCGGTGTCGACACAGGTGATCCCGCGCGACCGCCATGCCATGTTCTTCGCCACCCTCGGCGTGATCGCCTCGTCGGTCGAGCGGCTGGCCGTCGAGATTCGTCATTTGCAGCGCACCGAAGTCCTGGAAGCAGAGGAATATTTCTCGCCGGGGCAGAAAGGCTCGTCGGCAATGCCGCATAAGCGCAACCCGGTGCTGACCGAGAACCTCACCGGCCTTGCCCGCATGGTGCGCTCCTACGCCATGCCGGCCATGGAGGATGTGGCGCTCTGGCACGAACGCGACATTTCGCACTCCTCGGTCGAGCGCATGATCGGGCCGGACGCGACGGTGACGCTCGACTTCGCGCTGGCGCGGCTCACCGGCGTCGTCGACAAGCTGCTGGTCTACCCTGAGAACATGCTGAAGAACCTCAACAAGTTCCGCGGCCTGGTGCATTCGCAGCGCGTGCTGCTGGCGCTGACGCAGGCCGGCGTGTCACGCGAGGACGCCTACCGGCTGGTGCAGCGCAACGCCATGAAGGTATGGGAACAAGGAGCTGATTTTCTTGAAGAACTGCTTGCCGACAAGGACGTGACCGCAGCCTTGCCGGAAGCCGAGATTCGCGAAAAATTCGACCTCGGCTACCACACCAAGCATGTCGATACGATCTTCAAGCGGGTGTTTGGAGAAGCTTGAGGCCGAACAAAGGCGCCCTGGAGCCAAGCTGGAACACCCCTCATCCGTCTTGTCGCTTCGCGACAAGCCACCTTCTCCCACAAGGGGAGAAGGGGAATCTGGCGCCTACATCTCGGATAATCACCAACATCCGCGATTGGCGGCGGCGCTGACGCGGCCTTCCCTTCTCCCCTTGTGGGAGAAGGTGGCCGAGCGAAGCTCGGTCGGATGAGGGGTGCTCCAGCTTGGCGCAAGTCCGACTTCAAGCCCTCCCAGGCACGGTTCTGATCATCGTACCCCAGGGATCCTCACGCGTCGTCTCGGTCTTCGCATTGTCCGAGCGCATCTCGACCCAGGCGAGGCCCGAACGGGCCGGATCACGGCGGCCGGCGCCGGCGCTATGCCAGGCATTGGCGCCGATGTGGTGGTGGTAGTGGCCGGAGGACAGAAACACCGCCTGGCCGCCATATTTGGCCACCGTGTCGAAGCCGAACTCGTCATGCCACCAGGCCTCGGCGTCTTCCGGGCGGCCGACGCGCAGATGCACATGGCCGACGATGGTGTTCTCAGGGGCGCCCTGCCAGCCGGCATCGCCCGCCGGCACGCTGGCCACGACCGCCGGCAGGTTCAGCCGCTCGGTCGCCATGGCTATTCTGTCGCCGTTCCACTTCCAGTCCTGCGGGCGGCGGTCTGCGTAGATCTCGATGCCGTTGCCCTCGGGGTCGGTAAGGTAAAGTGCCTCGCTTACCAGATGGTCCGACGCGCCCTCGATGCCGATCCGGCTGGCGGCGGCATGGTTGATCCAGCGGCCGAGATCGGCGCGCGACGGCAGCAGGAAGGCTGTATGGAAAAGGCCGGCGCTGCGTGGATCGTCAGGTTTTGCCGAGGCATCCTGCTCCAGCACCAGCAGCGGACGGTTCGCGGCGCCAAGCGTGATCGCGCCATCTGCACGGCTCAGCTCCTGCAGGCCGACGACCGCGCGGTAATAGGCGGCAAGGTTTTCGGCATCCTGCGCCTTCAGGCCGACACGCGAGACACTGACCGGGGTGGTCGCGGCAAAAGGCAGTTCGCTCATCAGATTCTCCGTTCGGACGCCGACTTCGCAAGGGCAGCGCCAGCTTTTATTTAGCCGTTCCTGTTTTCGCTTTTCAGATCGTCCATTGTGATCGTTCACACAAGCCGGAAAGAATCGAACACGTTGTTCACAATCGTGATATGACGTGACCACCGGCATGGTTGCATGAGACAAGGCCGCTCGCTACATCCGCGCCATGAAGGTCAAGGACGCAGATATTCTCATCGTGCCGGGCTACACCAATTCCGGCCCCGAGCACTGGCAGACCCGCTGGCAGTCGAAACTGTCGACGGCGCGCCGGGTCGAGCAGGCGGAATGGTCGAAGCCGGTGCGCGAAGACTGGACGGCAAACGTAGCCAATGTTGTCAACGAAGCCGAGCGGCCGGTGGTGATCGTCGCGCATTCGCTGGGTGTGGCGGCGGCGGTACAGGCTGTCCCGCAATTCCAGAAGCCGATCGCAGGCGCCTTCTTCGTCGCGCCGCCCGATGTCGCCAACCCGGAGATCAGGCCGAGGCATCTGATGACCTTCGGCCCCTATTCGCGCGATCCGCTGCCCTTTCCCTCGATCGTTATCGCCAGCCGCAACGATCCCTTCTGCGCCTTCGAGGTCGCCGAGGACATCGCCGCCGCCTGGGGATCGCTGTTCATCGACGCCGGCGAGGCCGGCCATCTCAATGCCGACGCCGGGTTCGGCCCCTGGCCGGAAGGCTCGATGACCTTCGCCAAGTTCCTGACGGAACTGAAGGAACCCTAAATCTACTCGTCTTCAGGCGCCGATCGAATCCCGCATGCTCTTCAACAAAGTCTTGGCGCCAAGCGAAATCAGCGTGTGGTCCGAGCCCATGGCGAGCAGCCGATAGCCCATCGAAACCACGCGGCCGGCAACGGCCGGCTCGATGACGTAGATCGCCGCATGCTTGCCGGCCTTGCGCGTCCGCTCGGCGATCGAGGCGACCGTCTCCATCATGCTTTCCAGCGTCGAATTGACTGTGGTGCCGTTCGACCAGGCGATCGAGAAATCCGACGGGCCGACGAAGATGCCGTCGATGCCGGGCGTATCGAGGATGCCGTCGAGCGCCTCGAACGCCGCGCGCGTCTCGACCATGGCGAAGGCCATGGTGCGCTGGTTCGAGTCGCGAAGCCACTCGGCGTGATCGCCCTTGCCATGGCGAGGGAAAGCATAGGTCGGGCCCCAGGAACGCTCGCCCATCGGCGGATATTTCATCGCGGCGGCGAACTGCCTGGCGTCCTCCACGGAATTCACCATCGGCGCGATGACCGCCTCGGCGCCGAAATCGAGCGCGCGGCTCGCCATATCGAACCGGCCAACGGGTATACGCACCAGTGCCGGCTTATTGGCGGCCAGCACCGGTACGAGGCCGCGCAGCACGCTATCCTCATGGTGGCCGCCATGCTGCATGTCGAGGGTAACGGCATCAAAGCCCTGCTTGGCAATGATTTCGACCGTCAGCGCGTCCGGTACGCCGGACCATGCGGTGAACAGCGTTTCGTCGGTGGCCAGCCGGGACTTGAGCGACATCGGAACTTCCTTGTTAACAACGCATCGGCCCGCAAATCGGAACGATTTCCGGAAAGCACGATGCGAAAACTCAAATGTCGGAGCGATGTACGTCGCGAAGGACGCACATCGCCTCCGATGCAGTTTCAGCCGGAAACGGCGGCAAGGCAAAGAAAAACCGCCCGGCTGAGCCGGGCGGTCGATTGGTCCAATGATTTTTACGTGTTCTTGATCTGCTCGATCGCCTGCGCCATCAGCTCGTCCATCGTGCGGCGGATCTGATGGTCCGACTGGTTGACGCCGGCCGCGTCAAAATCCTTGCGGATCTTGCGGAAGACATCGTGATCACCGGCTTCCTCGATGTCGGAGACCACCACTTCCTTGGCGTAGGCCTCGGCATCGGCGCCGGTTTTGCCGAGCTTTTCGGCGGCCCAGAGGCCGAGTGCCCTGTTGCGGCGCGCTGCGGCCTTGAAGCGAAGCTCCTCGTCGATGACGAATTTGCGCTCGAAGCCTTCTTCGCGGTCTTTCATGCTGCTCATGAGGTCCCTCCGGTCAAATCGATTCGCTTGGCGGTGAATATGTGTTCTGGCCAAGCACAAACCAAAAGGCCGCGAGCCGGTCAATATCCTTGATCGCATGCTGCGCTGCGGCATTTCGGTCCTGAAACCGGTTGATCGGCAGGATTTGCCGATTGAGCAAACATTGCGATTGCTATAGACACCGGCATTGAACGCCACCGTCGCCGCAACTAATTTAGGCAGACGGACAGGAACTGGTCGCTTGCCGCCTGCCCGCCAATCCAGAGAAAAAATCAGATGAAAAATCGCCGCCGCATTTACGAAGGCAAGGCCAAGATCCTCTATGAGGGACCTGAGCCTGGAACGCTGATCCAATTCTTCAAGGACGACGCCACCGCCTTCAACAAGAAGAAACACGAGGTGGTCGATGGCAAAGGTGTGCTCAACAACCGCATTTCCGAGCACATCTTCAACCACCTGAATCGCATGGGCATCCCGACCCATTTCATCCGCCGGCTCAACATGCGCGAGCAGCTGATCAAGGAAGTCGAGATCATCCCGCTCGAAGTGGTCGTGCGCAATGTCGCCGCCGGCTCGCTGGCAAAGCGCCTCGGCATCGCGGAAGGCACGGTGCTGCCGCGCTCGATCATCGAGTTCTACTACAAGGCCGATGCGCTCGACGATCCGATGGTGTCGGAAGAGCATATCACCGCTTTCGGCTGGGCCAGCCCGCAGGAGATCGATGACATCATGGCTTTGGCCATCCGCGTCAACGACTTCCTCTCCGGCCTGTTCCTGGGCGTCGGCATCCAGCTGGTCGACTTCAAGATCGAGTGCGGTCGCCTGTTCGAGGGCGACATGATGCGCATCGTCGTCGCCGACGAGATCTCGCCGGATTCCTGCCGGCTGTGGGACGTCGCGACCCAGGACAAGCTCGACAAGGACCGTTTCCGTCGCGACATGGGCGGGCTGGTCGAGGCCTACCAGGAAGTCGCCCGCCGTCTCGGCATCATGAACGAGAACGAGCCGCCGCGCCCGACTGGTCCGGTGCTCGTCGCCTCCTCCGAGCCGACGAAGGGCACGAAGCACTAACTGCCGAGCAGCCTGCCGGAAACGGCGGGCTCGCTCTCCGCACGACCGATCATTTCAGGAGTATCGATGAAAGCCCGCATCACCGTGACCCTCAAGAATGGCGTTCTCGACCCGCAGGGCAAAGCGATCGAGCATGCGCTCTCGGGTCTGGGCTTCGACGGCGTCGGCCAGGTGCGCCAGGGCAAGGTGTTCGACATCGAGCTCACCGGAACCGACAAGGCCAAGGCCGAAGCCGACCTCAAGGCCATGTGCGACAAGCTTCTGGCGAACACGGTGATTGAGAACTATAGTGTGGCCATAACCTGAGGTTGTGCCGGAGGCGTCAATGCCGGAAGCCACGAACGAATTGATGTTTGAGCTGTTGAAGCGCGTTCATCACGAAATTGGCGAGCTTCGCCAGGATGTGACCGAGACGAAGCGGGAGTTGAACGTGATGCGAGGTCACATGGCGGCCACGCAGAGCGATATTCATAACATTTATGGGATTCTGGGCCGACAAGACGATCGGCTGGAGCGAATAGAAAAGCGCCTGGATCTCCGGGAACTCGCCGAGGCCCAAAAGCCTTTTGAGCCGAAATGACATGCGTTCAGCATGTGGGATTGAACCAGCTTCGCCATGCCGAACGACACCCAGATCTCGAAATTCATGAGCCTCGTGCTGCGGCATGCACCGGAAGAAGGCGGGCTTGTTCTTGACGATAGCGGTTGGGCCGATTTCGGCGCACCTTGTGTGGTGATCCGACAGAAATTCGGTGCATCGGCGGCCGACGTCGAGCGCGTCGTCGCGGAAAATCCGAAGAAGCGGTTCGCGATCGACGGCAATCGCATCCGCGCCGTCCAAGGCCACAGCGTCGACATCGATCTCGGGTTGATGCCAAGCCCTCCGCCGGCGGAGCTCTACCACGGCACGAAGCAAGAATTCCTCCCCGCCATCCTGCGTGAAGGTCTGACCGGCCAATCGCGCCAGCACGTGCATCTATCAATGGATATCGAGACGACACGCGTCGTGGCGCGGCGCCGGAAGGGAAAAGATGTTATCTCCGGGTCGACTCGGCGGCCATGGCCGGGCACGTAATGACATTCTTCCTTTCCGACAATAGTGTCTGGTTGACCAACCAGGTTCCGCCCCGGTATCTGCATCAGATCAGCGAACGGGAACTGCCATGAAATCAGCCGTCGTCCTTCTGCCTGGCCTCAACCGCGACCGCGACATGATCGCCGCGCTGACCAAGATTTCCGGACAGGCGCCAACGACCGTCTGGCAGACCGATACCGAAATTCCCGATGTCGACCTGATCGCAATTCCCGGCGGCTTTTCCTTTGGCGACTATCTGCGCTGCGGCGCGATCGCGGCGCGCATGCCGGTGATGCGGGCGGTGGCGGAAAAGGCCGCCAAGGGCGTCATGGTCATCGGCGTCTGCAACGGCTTCCAGATCCTGGTCGAGGCCGGGCTGCTGCCCGGCGCCCTGATGCGCAACGCCTCGCTGAAGTTCGTCTGTCGCCAGGTGAAGCTCCAGGTCGCCAACGCCAACACCATGTTCACCCGTCGCTACAAGCCCGGTGAGATCATCCGCTCGCCGGTCGCGCATCACGACGGCAATTATTTCGCCGATGCCGAGACGCTGGCGCGCCTCGAAGGCGAAGGCCAGGTGGTGTTCCGCTACGCCGAAGGCACCAATCCCAACGGCTCGATCAACGACATCGCCGGCATCATCAACGACAAGGGCAATGTGCTCGGCCTGATGCCGCATCCGGAGAACCTGATCGAGGCGGCTCATGGCGGCAGCGATGGCCGGGCGCTGTTCGAAGGCGCGCTAGGCATCGCCGCTTGATTCTTTTCAGCCAAATTCCTTCAGAACAATTCTTCGGAACAAGAGGGCCCGGCCTGGCCATGAGAATGACGATTGCTCGCCTTGCTCTCCTGGCCGCCGCCGGCCTTGCGCTGGCCTCTTGCCAATCCGGCTCCAAGACCACGCCGGCGCCCTCAGGCAAGAGCGCCTCGCTGCTTGCCATGGAGCAGGTCGCGATCGCCGCGCATAAATGCTGGATCGCCAGCAAGGACCCGGCCTTCAAAGCCTATCAGATGGCCAATGAGCTGAATTCCTACAGCGGCACTCCGCGCTTCCTGCTGGTGCCCGCCAAGCACTATGGCGGCAAGCCTTTGCTGGTGGTGCAGGCGCAGGGCGATTCCAGCAAGGTCGACGTATTCGGGCCGCTGATGGCCGAGCCGCTTGGCGCGCGCATCGGCTCCGACATCGCCCGCTGGCAGGCCGGCAATCCGTCCTGCACCGCCGCGGCGTGAGCTTGCCATGGGCCGGTTCCTGCAGATAGCGGGACTGGTTATCGGGCTGATAGCGCTCATCCTGCAGTTCGCGATCACCATCCCGGCGTCGATGGCGGCGGGCCGCAGCCTGCTCGGCTCGATCGTCTTCTATTTCAGCTTCTTCACCATCCTGACCAACATCGCCGTGGTGATGGTGCATGCGTCACTACTGTCGCCCACCGGCTATGCCTGGTTTCCCGCCTTCGCCGGCAGGCGCATCCGGACGGGCGTCGCGGTCGCCATAACGCTGGTTTTCATCGTCTACACGACGATGCTCGCGCGCCTTTGGGCGCCGGAAGGGCTGTTCTTCCTCTGCGACGTCCTTTTGCACTATGTGGCGCCGCTGGTCTTCGTCTTGTGGTGGCTGATCGCCGGCGCCGACGGCAGCGCGCGCTGGCGCGATATTTCCTGGTGGATGATCTATCCGCTCGCTTATCTTGCCTATGCGCTGATACGGGCGCCGTTCGCCGGCGAGGTGCCCTACCCATTCCTCGACGTGGCGAAGAACGGCGCGGTTAGCGTCGCCGTCTCGGCGCTGACCATCACCGTACTGTTTCTCGGCCTCAGCTTGCTCGCCGTGCTTGCCGACCACGGCATCGGCCGCCTGCGGAAGTAGCCCGCCTGCCTGTCGAATCGGACACGCAGATCGCCTGAACCCGTTTCCGCGCGACGCGCTTCAGTCCCAGAACGGCCTGATGCCTTCGCGATGGGCGTCGCAACGCGAGACGCCGATATCCTTGAGCTGCTCGTCGGTCATCTCGAGCAGTGCAAGGCGTCCGCGACGCCGCTCCAGCATCCGGCCGATCTGCCTTGCCAGAGAAGCGAGCACAAACACGACGCGGTCGATGAACCTGCGGCGACCCGACGGGCGGCCATGCAATCCGGCACCGCTGTAACGGAATGTATCAATTGTATTCATCTTTCGATCCACCAAACTTATTGATTGTACCCCCAACCGCTCGCAACTTCATATCGATTGACTCATCGCGCGGCGCAATATAGAAAATTGTCACCATGACAAATTGGCTCCCAGACCTGTCTTCCGGCTCCGGCCCTCTGTATCAGCGCCTTGCTGACAGCATTGAGTCAGATATCGACAAGGGCGTCATCGATGCCGGTGCAAAACTGCCGCCGCAGCGCGACCTCGCCTATGACATCGGCACGACGGTCGGCACCATCGGCCGGGCCTATCAGCTGCTGCGCGAACGCGGGCTGGTGAGCGGCGAGGTTGGACGCGGCACCTATGTGCTCGCGCAACGCACGGAGATCCCGAAAGCGGATATCGAGCCCGCTGTCCAAGGCACGCGCGCCATCGATGCGCCGACGGGCAAGCTGCGCTTCGACAGCACCGCGGCACCCGATGTCGGCCAGGGCGCCGTGATCGCGGACTTGCTGGCGCGCACTGCGCAGGAACATCCGCACGACATAGCGAGCTACACCAGGGATTTCCCCGAACGCTGGTACGACGCCGGCAGTCGATGGCTGTCGCGCAACTCCTTCCGCCCCTCGCCCGATTCGATTGTTCCGACACTCGGCACCCATGCCGCCGTGATGGCGGCGATCGCCGCGCTCACCACGCCCGGCGACTATGTCGTCTTCGAGCACCTAACCTATTCGCAGATATCACGCAGCGCCGGGCTGATCGGACGCCGCACCGCGCTGGTGTCGGCGGATGATGGAGGCGTCGACCCCGACGATTTCGAACGCGTCTGTGCGCAGAAACATCCGAAGATGATGTTCGTGATGCCGACGGCGAAGAATCCGACGCTGGTGACGCTGTCGGCGGAGCGGCGCCAGGCGATCGCGCGCATTGCGCACGAGTATAATGTGGTCCTGATCGAGGACGACCTCTATGGCGAGTTGACCGACGATCCGACGCCGCTGCTTGCCGAATATGCCCCGGAGCGCACGATCGTCGCCGGCGGTCTGTCGAAATCGGTCGCGGCCGGTGTGCGCGGCGGTTGGCTCTCCTGTCCGCCCGCCTACCGCCACCGCATCCGCATCGCGCACAAGATGATGACCGGCGGCCTGCCCTTCCTGCTGGCGGAGGTTGGAACGAGGCTGGTGATGTCCGGCCAGGCCAGCGAGATCCGCAAGCGCTGTATTGCCGAGATTCAGGCGCGTCTCCGTGTCGTGCGCGAGACGCTGGCGGGGTTCGACTTCAAGGCACGAGACAATGTGCCCTTTGTCTGGCTGACTTTGCCGGACCCCTGGCTGTCGGGCACCTTCAAGAATGCCTGCCTGGCGCAAGGCGTGCTCATCGACGACGAGGACGAGTTCAAGGCTGGCCGTTCCGAGCAGGTCTTCCACGGCGTCCGCTTCGGCGTGTCGCAGCCGCGGCAGAGCGAGGATGTCGCCCGCGGCGTCGCGGTCATCCGCCGTCTGCTCGACGAAGGCCGGGCCGGCTACGACAGTTTTTCCTGACCCGCCCTGCGCTGCCCGGTCGCGCAGGCGCGAGGCTGCGGTTTTCCGGCGTTTTTCGTCATCCGGTGGGGTGTATCGCGCGAAAGCTTGCGATAAGAGGAGACTCAGAAAATCCCCTCACCACGGATACCAATCGCCGCCCATGACCATTTCCAATTCCGTGCCGATCACCCCCGAGCTCGTCGCAGCGCATGGGCTGAAGCCCGACGAATACCAGCGCATCCTCGACTTGGTCGGACGCGAGCCGAGCTTCACCGAACTCGGCATCTTCTCGGCGATGTGGAACGAGCACTGCTCCTACAAGTCTTCCAAGAAATGGCTCCGCACGCTGCCCACCAGCGGCCCGCAGGTCATCCAGGGACCGGGCGAGAATGCCGGCGTGGTCGACATCGGCGACGGCGACTGCGTCGTCTTCAAGATGGAGAGCCACAACCACCCATCCTACATCGAACCCTATCAGGGAGCCGCGACCGGCGTCGGCGGCATCCTGCGCGACGTTTTCACCATGGGCGCGCGGCCGGTTGCGGCAATGAACGCGCTGCGCTTCGGCGCGCCCGATCATCCCAAGACCCGGCACCTTGTCGCCGGCGTCGTTTCGGGCGTCGGCGGCTACGGCAATTCCTTCGGCGTGCCGACCGTCGGCGGCGAGGTCAATTTCGACCCGCGCTACAACGGCAACATCCTGGTCAATGCGTTTGCGGCCGGCCTCGCCAAGACCAACGCCATCTTCTTGTCGCAGGCCAAGGGCGTCGGCCTGCCGGTCGTCTATCTCGGCGCCAAGACCGGGCGCGACGGCGTCGGCGGCGCCACCATGGCCTCGGCAGAGTTCGACGACAAGATCGAGGAGAAGCGGCCGACCGTCCAGGTCGGCGACCCGTTCACCGAAAAATGCTTGCTGGAGGCCTGCCTGGAACTGATGGCCTCCGGCGCCGTCATCGCCATCCAGGACATGGGTGCGGCAGGCCTCACCTGCTCGGCGGTCGAGATGGGCGCCAAGGGCGATCTCGGCATCGAGCTCGATCTCGACAAGGTGCCGGTGCGCGAGGAGCGCATGAGCGCCTATGAGATGATGCTGTCGGAAAGCCAGGAGCGCATGCTGATGGTGCTGCGCCCCGAGAAGGAAGAGGAGGCCGAGGCGATCTTCCGCAAATGGGGCCTCGACTTCGCCGTCGTCGGCAAGACCACCGACGACCTACGCTTCCGCGTGCTGCACCAGGGCGACGAGGTCGCCAATTTGCCGATCAAGGAACTGGGCGACCAGGCGCCGGAATATGACCGCCCGTGGGTTGAAGCCACGAAGCCCGCGCCGCTCGCGGCCAGCGATGCTCCGAAAGCCGATGTTGCGGACACGTTGCTGAAAATGCTTGGCGGACCGGACCTCTCATCGCGCCGCTGGGTATGGGAGCAGTACGACACGCTGATCCAGGGCAATTCGCTGCAGCTTCCGGGCGGCGATGCCGGCGTGGTGCGCGTCGACGGTCATCCGACCAAGGCGCTCGCCTTCTCCTCGGACGTCACGCCGCGCTATTGCGAGGCCGATCCGTACGAGGGCGGCAAGCAGGCAGTGGCTGAATGCTGGCGCAATCTGACCGCGACCGGCGCCTTGCCGCTTGCCGCCACCGACAACCTGAATTTCGGCAATCCGGAGCGGCCGGAGATCATGGGGCAGTTCGTCGGGGCGATTAAGGGCATCGGCGAGGCCTGCCGCGCGCTTGGCTTCCCCATCGTCTCCGGCAACGTCTCGCTCTACAACGAGACCAACGGCCGCGGCATACTGCCGACGCCGACCATCGGCGGCGTCGGACTGATCGCCGATTGGTCGAAGATGGCCCGTATCGGCTTTGCTGCCGAGGGTCAGATGATCGTGCTGGTCGGTGCGCCGCCGACATGGGGCAGCCATCTCGGCCAGTCCATCTACATGCGCGATATCCACGGCCGCGCCGACGGGCCGCCGCCGCCCGTCGATCTCGCGCATGAAAAGCGCGTCGGCGACCATGTGCGTTCGCTGATCGCTTCCGGCATCGTCACCGCCGCGCATGACGTCTCGGACGGCGGCCTGGCGATAGCGCTGGCTGAAATGGCGATGGCGTCGGGCATCGGCGCCACCATTCCCGGCCTTACCGGCACCGACCCGATCCCGGTCTGGTTCGGCGAGGACCAGGGGCGCTACCTGCTGACGCTGTCGATCGACCCGCAAAGCAGCGAATGGGACAAGATCCGCGAGGAGCAGAGCAGGCTCGGCATCTTCGCGCCTTGGATCGGCACGACCGGCGGTCGTGAATTGAAACTCGGTGAGGCTCGGGCCATACCGGTCAGTGAGTTGACCGCCGCCCACGAGGGCTGGTTCCCGCGCTTCATGGATCAGGCCGTTTGACCAGGCTGGCGGTCCGGGCGCTGCTTGCAGTCGTCTTCTGGCCCTCCCTGTTCTTCTTCTGGTTTCTCGGCCCGTTCGTCTTTCTCTCACTGTCGGCGACCTCGAGCGAGGTCTGTCCGCGGCTTGAAACGCGGGTTGAATTCCTTGCCGCGGCCAACGGCACGATCCCGATGCTGGCCGTTCAGGGCCTCGTCTACGCGGTTCCGATATTGTGCCTGGTCCTCTGGGAGCGGCTTTTGCCGGAGCCGGCTCGAGCCAGGCATATCGCCACTTGCGTCAAGCTCTTCGCCGTCACGATCGTCGTCGCAACGCTTTGGGCGTATGGCTCCTCGCTTTTGTGCGACGGCTACGGCCAGCCGTTTTTCTCTCCGGTCTGGCAGTGGACGAGCTACTTGCCCTGGTCGGTATCGCGATCAACGTTCCGCTCTATGTGCTGACCTTCAGCCTCGGTCGCGCCTATTCGACACGCGAGGACGTGCCCGCCGGCGATGTCCTTCATACGGATCGGACCGTTCCCTGACCCACGGTCATGGATGGAACGGCTTCAATCCGGACCGGAAAGGCTCTACGCTTATCCCGACTCTCATCGTACGGGCTGCACCGCTCCCCGCTCGAAAACAGGATTTTTGTCATGGCAATGGACGCGCGCGACATCGAACGGCTGATCAAGCAAGGCATTCCGGACGCCAAGGTGACGATTCGCGACCTGGCCGGCGACGGCGACCACTACGCGGCCGAGGTGGTGGCCGAAAGCTTCCGCGGCAAAAGCCGGGTGCAGCAGCACCAGATGGTCTATGACGCGCTGAAGGGCAATATGGGCGGCGTGCTGCATGCGCTCGCGCTGCAGACCAGCGTTCCCGACTGAAGCCTGCCCACCAGGCTTGGCCCAAATCGCGCCATCCTTTGCGCCATTCCGCTGGCGTCGCGGCTAACGTCTTGTTTCAGCCAACCTATGGGTTTATTTGATGGACATGCTTCGAGCCTGACTCCCACAGGCGTGAAAGGATTCCCCATGAGTGGCATCAACGACTACATCGACAGTGAAGTGAAGAGCAACGACGTGGTGCTCTTCATGAAGGGCACGCCCGGCTTCCCGCAGTGCGGTTTCTCCGGCCAGGTGGTGCAGATCCTCGACTATGTCGGGGTCGACTATAAAGGCGTGAACGTGCTGACCTCCGCCGAACTGCGCCAGGGCATCAAGGATTATTCCAACTGGCCGACCATCCCGCAGCTCTACGTCAAGGGCGAGTTCGTCGGCGGTTGCGACATCGTGCGAGAGATGTTCCAGGCCGGCGAATTGCAGGATTTCCTGATCGAGAAGGGCGTCAGCGTCAAAGGCGCCGCCTGATTGAACGCCGGCCGGCTGCTCAGCCGGCCAAAGCAATTCCAGGAAAAGTGCGCAGCGGTTTTGCGTCCGGAATTGCGTTGAACAAGACTTCCGGGGCCGCCCCCACCTCGGCATTCCCGAGCAGGGAACAGGACGAACAGATGCGCCGGTCAACCGGCGCACATTCGTTTGAATGATCGGATTTTGCCGTGGACAAGCAGGTAGTGGCGCAGCAATCGGCAAGCAGCTTGCCCATTCCGCGCTGGGAATTCATTGCGCTTTGCGCGGCGCTGATGGCGCTCAACTCTCTGGCCATCGACATCATGCTGCCGGCATTGCAGCAGATCGGCGCCTCTCTCGGCGTCGAGAACGAAAACCACCGCCAATACGTCATCACCGCCTACATCCTAGGCTTCGGCACCGGTCAGCTCTTCTTCGGGCCGATCTCGGACCGTTTCGGCCGCCGCGCGCCGCTGGTCGCCGGCCTGATCATCTATGTCGCGGCTGTGGCTGCTGCTGCGGTCGCTCCAACCTTCGCCATCCTGCTCACCTGCCGTGTCGTGCAAGGCATCGGCGCCGCGGCAACGCGTGTCATCGCCGTTTCGATCGTGCGCGACACCTTCGAGGGTCGTCGCATGGCCGAGGTGATGTCGCTGATCTTCATGGTGTTCATGGCGATCCCGGTCGTCGCGCCCGGCATCGGCCAGTTCATCATGCTCTTCGCCACATGGCACTGGATCTTCGTCACAATGGCCGTCGGCGCGCTGATCGTATCGGCATGGTCGCTGCTACGCCTGCCGGAGACGCTGCATCCTGAATACCGCCGCCCGCTGACGGTCAATGCGGTTGTCGGCGGCTTCCGCATCGTGCTCACCAACCGCATCGCGCTTTGCTATGCCTTCGCCAGCACCTTCATCTTCGGCGCCATGTTCGGCTTCATCAATTCGGCGCAGCAGATCTATCTCGACGTCTTCCATGTCGGCGAGTTGTTCCCTTTGATCTTCGCCGGCGTCGCCGGCGTGCTCGCCTTCTCGAACTTCCTCAACGCGCGGCTCGTCGGCAAGATCGGCATGCGCCGGCTCTCGCAAAGCGCGCTGTTGCTCTTTCTCGCCATCAGCCTGATATGGCTCGTCGTCTCGCTCGAAATGCAGATGCCGCTCTGGCTGTTCATTGCCTTCTTCGCCGGCGCGATGGTGCCGTTCGGCTGCCTTGGCGCGAATTTCAACGCGCTCGCGATGGAGCCGCTCGGCGAGCTCGCCGGCACCGCGTCCTCCATCCTCGGCTTCATGCAAACCTTCCTCGGCGGCCTCCTCGGCACGCTGATCGGCCAGGCCTATAACGGCACGGTCACGCCCTTGGCGGCCGGCTTCTGCAGCGTGTCGGTCGCGGCCCTGCTGATGATCCTGGTCGCCGAGCGCGGACGGCTGTTCCAGCCACACAATCCGCCGGTGTGAGGCGACAGCTTGGGATCAGTCCGCCCAGAGCTCGCGGCGCAACTCGTCCCAGCAGCTCTTGTCCGGCGCGACGAGCAGCCCGCCATCGATATGCGACGGCAGGTAAGGATCGCCATCGATGCGCGCGGCATAGCCGCCGGCCTCCTGATGGATCAGCACGCCCGCAAGGTGATCCCACGGCATCAGCTTGTTGTAGACGACGAAATGCGCGTGGCCGCTCGCCAGCAGCCGGTATTCGTGCGCGGCGCAGCGATAGCCGAACTGCGACAGCGCCTTGGTGTGGTTGCGCGCAAGCCGCGACCTGTCCGGCTCCTTGAGATACTGCCAGGACACGGCACCCGTCATCTCAGAGATCGGCGCCGGCGCGGCGACCCGCACCTTCTCCAGCGCGCCATGCGCGTGGCGGATATGGCTGCCCGCGCCTTTGGCGCCGATCAGCCAGTCCTTTCCGATCGGGTCGTGGATGATGCCGGCAACCGTCTCGCCTTTGATGACGACGCCCAGCATGACGCCGAACAGCGGCACGCCGGAGGCGAAATTGAAGGTGCCGTCAACCGGATCGATGACGAAGGCAAGCTCTGCGTCGCCCAGACCGGAAAGCAAGGCCGGATTGTCCGAGCAGGCCTCCTCGCCGACGATCATCGCCGAGGGATAGCCCTCGCGCAGCCTTGCGGTGATCAGTCTTTCCGCGTTGACGTCCGCTTCGGTCACCAGATCCGCGGCCGAGGTCTTCCGGCGGACATCGCCCTCGCCCAATCGGCGGAAGCGCGGCATGATTTCGGCCCTGGCTGCATCGGCGAGAACGTTGGCCAGCCAATCGATCGCGCGGTCGTCAAATGTCATCGGAAATGTCTTGCCCTGTGATGAGGCGCTGATCGAGCGCGGCGAAGTCGAACAGTTTTCGATCGAGCAGGTGCGAGGGCCGCACATTGGTCATGGCGCGGATCATCGTGTCCTTGCGGCCGGGCATGCGCTTCTCGATGTCATCGAGCATCGCCTTCATGGCATTGCGCTGCAGCCCTTCCTGGCTGCCGCAGAGGTCGCATGGAATGATCGGGAATTTCATCGCGGCGGCGAATTTCTCGAGATCGACCTCGGCGCAATAGGCGAGCGGACGCAGCACCATGACGTCGCCCTCGTCGTTGATCAGCTTGGGCGGCATGGCGGCGAGACGACCGCCATGGAACAGATTCATGAAGAAGGTCTCGAGGATATCCTCGCGGTGGTGGCCGAGCACCAAGGCGGCGCAGCCCTCCTCGCGCGCGATGCGGTAGAGATGGCCGCGCCTCAGCCGCGAGCAGAGCGAGCAATAGGTACTGCCCTCGGGCAGCTTGTCGGTGACCACCGAATAGGTGTCCTGGTACTCGATGCGGTGCGTGATGCCGTTCGCGCTGAGATAGCCCGGCAGGATGTGTTTTGGAAAATTCGGCTGGCCCTGGTCGAGATTGCAGGCAAGCAGTTCGACCGGCAGCAGGCCGCGCCATTTGAGGTCGAGCAGAAGGGCAAGCAGGCCGTAGGAATCCTTGCCGCCCGAGAGCGCCACCAGCCAGCGCTCGCCGGGCTTCACCATGGCGAAATCCTCGATCGCCTGGCGGGTGAGCCTCAAGAGCCGCTTGCGCAGCTTGTTGAACTCGACCGAGGACGGCACGTCGCGAAACAGCGGATGAAATCCGCCCTCTTCCTCTTCGGCGATCGGTTCAAGTGATTTGACGCCAAGTGATTTGGTGCCAGGCAGCATGTTCATGGCGCGTATGCCCCACGGTCTTCGTTACGGCCCGGCTTAACTGACATGATCCACAAAGAAAAGGCCGCCTCGACGGGCGGCCTCGATGGTGTCGCCGATTGGTCGGATCAGCGCGAGTAGAATTCGACGACCAAGTTCGGTTCCATCTGCACGGCGAACGGCACGTCCGACAGGCCCGGAACACGGGCAAAGGTCGCGGTCATCTTGTTGTGGTCGGCCTCGATATAGTCCGGCACGTCGCGCTCGGCGAGCGCAACCGATTCCAGCACGATGACGAGCTGCTTCGACTTCTCGCGCACCTCGATGACATCACCCGGCTTGCAGCGGTACGAACCGATGTTGGTGCGCTTGCCGTTGACGTTGACGTGGCCGTGGTTGACGAACTGGCGGGCGGCGAAGATGGTCGGCACGAACTTGGCGCGATAGACGATCGCGTCGAGGCGCGACTCCAGCAGGCCGATCAGGTTCTCGGAGGTGTCGCCCTTGCGACGGTTGGCCTCTTCGTAGACCTTGCGGAACTGCTTTTCCGAAACATCGCCGTAATGGCCCTTCAGCTTTTGCTTGGCGCGCAGTTGCAGGCCGAAGTCGGAAAGCTTGCCCTTGCGGCGCTGGCCATGCTGGCCGGGGCCGTATTCACGCTTGTTGACCGGGGACTTCGGGCGGCCCCAGATGTTTTCGCCAAGACGGCGGTCGATCTTGTATTTCGCGGATTCGCGCTTGCTCATCGCATTCCCTTTCAAAACAATATACCCGGAACCCCATGGCTCCGGGTGAAGGAAACGCGCCCTCCTCTGGCCTCCGTTTTCGAGGCCTGACAGGGTTTTCCACGCAACGCGACGGAAAACCCACGGGACACGTCAGTTCGAACAAGACCGCCGACAAACTGGCTTCCGGTGAGGTCTTATCCATGCAAAAGAAACCACCGGGCGTCGCCACCCGGTGTTGGTGCGCCTGTTAAACAGAGATTTAACTGCTGTCAAGCTTGTGACTGGCGTGACGACCGGCAGCCCTATAACAATTCAGCGTTGTACGCGGTGCCGGCGGACGGCATCAGGGCGGGTGCGATCGCTTTGGACATGGCTCGCCCTGACATTTTGATGAAGGGACTGGAGCAGAGGAGTCCGAATTCCCATGAAGAAGTTCTTCCTTACCTTGACCGGGGCTGCGGTTCTGGCTGGGTCGATGGCGGTCATGACGCCGGAGCCGGCGATGGCAAGGCACTGGCACGGCCATAGGCAGATCTGCCGCGTCGTGGTGCAGAAAAGGGTCGTATGGCGGCACGGCCACCGTCACGTCATCCGTGTCAAGGTGCGGCGCTGCCGCTGGATCTGGTAGACCCGACCCCGACTGCCCAAGGCAAAGTCCGCGGTCTCGCCGCGGGCTTTTTCTTGTGGGCCTTCTCAGCCGTCCGACTTCTTGTTGGGCAGGCCCTTGCGCTTGGTTTCGGCGAACTCCTCGAGCTGCTCTTCGCTCATCGATTCATACATGTCGCGCGAAGCGCCCTTAAGCTCGCTCTTCTTGATCTCGCCGCGCTTGGCGGCAAGTGCTGCGCCGGCAGCCTTTTGCTGAGCTTGCGATGTGGCAGGCATGACGGGTTTCTCCTTCGTTGTGAGGAGAAACGCCGCGCCACAGGCCGCAGTTCCAGCCCTAGCGCGCGGCCAGTCCAAAACCCTGGATGAGCCGTTTCGTGGCGAAATCCACCTTGCCGGAGGTGAAGATGGCGACATCCGGCTCGCTCTCGCCCGAAGGCCCGCCGAGGGGTTCGAGCAGGGACATGGCCCGCCGTGCGATGGCTTCCGCCGGATCGATCCAGTCGACCGGCCAGGGCGCCGTCTTGCGCATGCGGTTGGCCAGGAAGGGATAGTGCGTGCAGGCCAGCACGACGATGTCGGTGCGATTGCCGTCACGCTCGATGAAACAGGGCGCGATCTCGGCGCGCACGGCCTCCTCGTCGACAAAGCCCTCGCGCATGTAGATCTCGGCCAGTCCGGCCAGCCTGTCGCTGCCGACCAGGCGGACATGGCATTTCTGCGCCCATATGCTGATCAGGTCGCGTGTGTATTGGCGCTTCACCGTGCCCGGCGTCGCCAGAACCGACACCAGGCCGGAACGCGTACGTTCGGCCGCCGGCTTGATCGCCGGCACGGTGCCGACAAAGGGATGGCCGGGGAACTTTTCGCGCAGCGCATCGATCACCAGGGTCGAGGCGGTGTTGCAAGCGATTACCGAAATCGCCGGCTGCAGGCGGTCAAGCAATTTGCCGAACAGAGCGAGGATGTGTTCCTTGAGCGCCGGCTCCTCCCACGCGCCGTAGGGGAATGCCGCGTCGTCGGCGACATAGACGAAGCGACGATCCGGCATCAGGACCCGCGCCTCGCGCAGCACGGTCAGCCCGCCGATGCCGGAATCGAACATCAGGATCGGGCGGTGGCTTGATCGATCGCTCATTGTCATCCGACCACAGGAAGAGGCTGGCCGCTGAATTGGCCAACGCCGCTTCTATCCTGAACGATCATGGTCTTGAAGTGGCAAATGACAACAGCTTTTGCGCAGTGCTCAGAGCCCGCGTTTGCCAAAACCGGCGGGCCGCGGCCGACCGAACGGCTGGGGCGCCGGCGCTGCACGCGTGGTTTGCGCGCGCGGTGCGGCCGGAGCAACGCTCGCTGCCGTCCTCCCGGCGCGCGCCGGTTCCAGCAACGAGCCTTCGAAATCGAAAACCTCGGTCAACTCGTTGATATTGCTGCCGGCGACGGGCTTCGCCCACAGGATGGTGCACCAGAGGCCGAATATGGCAAGGCCGAGCAGGTTCAGGCCGCCAGGCGCGCTCTCGGGATTGCCGAAATCGATGACCAGCAGCGTGCCCGCCTGCAGGAAGGCATAGATGCCGGAAAAAACGATATAGGACCACAGGATCCAGCCCGAAGCATCGGCGTCGCGGCTACGGCGCCGGGCGATATTGCTGCGCAATGCAACGAAGATGAGCGACACGACAAGCGCGGCGCCGGCCAGGCCTTGCCGCGACGGCCCCGGCATCGAATTGATCAGCCCCGCAAAGCCGACCGTTGCGGCAATGCAAACGGCGATCGCCACCGCTTCCGCCATGAACAAGCCGAGCGAATAGAAGAAGAAGCGCAACCGACCAATATTGGACGTGAACATTGCTACCCCCACCGTTTCAATAATGGTGGGTCGAAACCGAATAATATTCGGTTACTTCGAGCGCCTGGACCTTACGGATTTTAACTTTCTTTGTCCGCTGCACGCTTTCGTGCTGCCGGCATCCGCCTCGGATCGTCGCCCGGCGAGCCGTCGCCACGCGGCATTGCAGGAGAAAACCTGTCGAGCGACGAGATGATGCCGCGCAACACCTTCAGCTCCGGTTCGGCGAACCCCGGCCGTGTCAGCACGGCGCGCAGATTGTCGACCATCTTCGGCTTCTTCTCTTCCGGACGGAAGTAGCCGCGCGCCTCGAGCGCGCCTTCAAGATAGGTGAGCAGGCTATGCAGCTGCTCCTTGGTCGCCGGCACCAGCTCCGGCCCTGAGAAGTTGGTCGCGGTCTCCTCGGCAAGGCCCGACTTCATCCACTCATAGGATATCAGCAGCACGGCTTGCGCGATGTTGAGCGAGGAGAAGCCCGGATCGACCGGAAAGGTGACGATCTCATCGGCGAGGCCGATCTCGTCATTGTAGAGGCCGAAGCGTTCGCGGCCGAACAGGATACCGGTGCGCAGTCCGGCCTGCTCGCGCGCCCGAAGCGCCCTGCCCGCTTCCACCGGACCGCGCACCGGCTTGAAGCCGTCGCGCTCGCGCGCCGTGGTCGCGAAGACGAAGTTGAGGTCGGCGACCGCCGAGGCCAGATCGTCGAAGACTTTCGTGGCATCGATGACATGGTCGGCGCGGCTGGCGGCCGCGCGCGCTTTCTCGCTCGGCCAGCCGTCACGCGGGTTGACCAGGCGCAGCTCCGAAAGGCCGAAATTCGCCATGGCGCGCGCGACCATGCCGATATTCTCGCCGAGCTGCGGCTCGACGAGGATGATCGCCGGTCCGGCGGTCTTGGCGGGGACGTTTGCGGCTGGCATGGCTCTCCGTAACCAGTGTTTGCGGCGTTTCGGCGTCCCCTGCCACATCCGGTTCGGAAAATGAAGCATTCACGACGGCGGCACTCGTCCATAGTGGTATGGATCGCGGTTTGCGCGCTCAAAAAGGCTTTGATATACGCTCCGCAACCCCGGCCGAAGCCATGCGGGCAAGGCCGTTCAGATCCCCAGCAACGAGGCATTCTTTCCATGGCGAAGATCAAGGTGGCGAACCCGGTCGTCGAGCTCGACGGCGACGAGATGACCCGCATCATCTGGCAGTTCATCAAGGACAAGCTGATCCACCCCTATCTCGACCTCAAGCTGGACTATTTTGATCTCGGCATCGAGAACCGCGATGCCACCAACGACCAGGTGACGATCGACTCGGCCAACGCGATCAAGAAATACGGCGTCGGCGTGAAGTGCGCGACGATCACGCCCGACGAGGCTCGCGTCGAGGAATTCAAGCTGAAGAAGATGTGGAAGTCGCCCAACGGCACCATCCGCAATATCCTCGGCGGCACCATCTTCCGCGAGCCGATCATCATGAAGAACGTGCCGCGCCTGGTGCCGGGCTGGACCAAGCCGATCGTCGTCGGCCGTCACGCCTTCGGCGACCAGTACCGCGCCACCGACTTCCGCTATCCCGGCAAGGGCAAGCTGACGATCAAGTTCGTCGGCGAGGACGGCACTGTGATCGAGCATGAGGTTTACGACGCGCCTGGCGCCGGCGTCGCGATGGCCATGTACAATCTCGACGAATCGATCCGCGAATTCGCCCGCGCCTCGCTGAACTACGGCCTGCTGCGCAACTTCCCCGTCTATCTGTCGACCAAGAACACCATCCTCAAGGCCTATGACGGCCGCTTCAAGGACATTTTCCAGGAGGTCTACGAGAAGGAATTCGAGGCCGAGTTCAAGGCGAGAAAACTCTGGTACGAGCATCGCCTGATCGACGACATGGTGGCTTCGAGCCTGAAATGGTCCGGCGGCTATGTCTGGGCCTGCAAGAACTATGATGGCGACGTTCAGTCCGACACGGTGGCTCAAGGCTTCGGCTCGCTCGGCCTGATGACCTCGGTGCTGATGACGCCGGACGGCAAGACGGTGGAGGCGGAAGCCGCGCACGGCACCGTCACGCGCCACTATCGTCAGTATCAGAAGGGCGAGGAAACCTCGACCAATTCGATCGCCTCGATCTTCGCCTGGACGCGCGGCCTCGCTCACCGCGCCAAGCTCGACGACAATGCCGAATTGAAGCGCTTCGCCGAGACGCTGGAAAAGGTCTGCATCCAGACCGTCGAGGCTGGCTTCATGACCAAGGACCTGTCGCTGCTGATCGGCCCGGACCAGCCCTGGCTCTCGACCACCGGCTTCCTCGACAAGATCGACGAGAACCTGCAGAAAGCGATGGGGTGAGCAGCGGTGCGCGAAGCGCATGAAAGGCCCCGAAATGGGCTTTTCAAGCGCCGAACGCCCGCAGCCATAGCGGAGGGCCGGGCCCGATGACCAAGGCGATCCTCTACGGCGCCGACTACAGCGTCTATGTCCGCATCGCGCGGATGACGCTGGAGGAAAAGGGCGTCGACTACGAGCTCGTCCCTCTCGACATCTTCGCGGCCGAAGGCATTCCCGCCTGGTTTCTCGAACACCACCCGTTCGGCCGCATCCCGGCCTTCGAGCATGACGGCTTTCGCCTGTTCGAGACCGGTGCCATCGCGCGCTATGTCGACGAAGCCTTCGACGGGCCCGCACTGCAACCTGCGGATCCGCGCGGTCGTGCGAGGATGGGCCAAGTCGCCGGCATGCTCGATGCCTATGGCTATCGGGCCATGGTCTGGGACGTCGCCGTGGAGCGGCTCGAGAAGGCGCCCGCCGACGAGGAACGGATTGCCGCCGGCCTCCGCCAGGCAGAGACTGTGCTGAAAGTTCTCACGTCGCTGAAGGCAAAAGACCCCTGGCTGCTTGGCGACCAGCTGACGCTGGCCGACCTGCACACGGCACCGGTCATCGCGTATTTCCTCAAGGTTGCCGAAGGGCGCGACCTGTTGGCGCGTTTCGCGGACATCGAGAGCTGGTATTCGCGCATCGCCGCGCGTCCGAGCTTTGCCCGGACGGAGAAAGCCGACTGAAGCAGCCGGCTGTCGGCCTGCGGCGGGTAGAGCCGCCTGGAACTGCCGGTTAGAATGCTATCTCCGGCCGGGTCACCATCAGCCAGAGGATCGCAAGCACCGCGCCGAAGGCCGGAAAGCCGAGGGCGAACCAGATGCGAAAGAGGCGCTTCTCCTCCTCGGGCAGAGGAGCGTTTTTCAATACGGCTTGCCGCGCCAGATCGCGCATGCGCATCTGAATCCAGACCACTGGCAGCCAGAAGGCGCCGGCAACGGCATAGAGCAGCAACGAAAGCACGATCCAGCCTTGGCTGAGCGGCCATCCCATCTCGCGCGCCAGCAACGCGCCGGTTATTGGCTGCACGACGACAGCGGTTGCCGTGAAGATGGCGTCGGCGATCACGACCGTGCCGGCGACATGGGCGACGATCTCGGGTTTGCCGGTCCGTTGCGCCATCAGCATGAAGAACGCTATGCCGGCGCCGGTGCCGAACAGCACGGTGGCGCCGATCACGTGCAACCACCGCAATATGTCCACCCAGAAGCTCATCGCTCTTCCGAAATCGCCAGAGCCACCAGGACGAGGCAAAGCGTCGGCACGGCCTTGACGATGGCCCCGAGAGGATCAAGCCAGAGATCGGGAGCAAGCGCCGCCGCCGCGGCAAGGTAGAGCAAGGTGATGGCAATCATCGCCATCAGCGCCGATCGTGCAAAGGGTCGAACGACGACCGCTGCACCGACAACGATGTCGGCGACGCTCCCGGCAAGAACCATCCCGAGCGCGAGGCCGTCCGGCAGGCCACGCGAGGTGAGAATCTCGACAGCCGCTTCCTGTCGGACAAGCCCGACAATGCCCGAAACCAGCCAGAACGCGAACAAGACGGCGAGGACGATCGGCTTCAGCAGCCAGAGGCGCGCGAACCACCGCTCCTGAACATGCGCCGGCATTGCAGCCAGCGTCGTTTCCAGAGGTTGCAGCGGGCGACCAATGATTTCGGCCCAGGGTTTCGGATTGCCGGTGACGCCGTTCTCGAGCGCGGCAAGCGCAGCGCTGCGCAAGGGAGATCGCCAACCGAGACGGCCGAGCCCATCCGCGCCCATGCCGGCGAGCCGCCCGACAATCGCCGGCACCGTCACAATCGGCGCCTTGGATAAGCCGAGCCAGGCCCGGAATTCGAGCAGGATGGCGCCGAGAGGCCTGGCCCGTTCCTCGACGAGATCGATGACCTGCCCTTGCGCCAGAGACCCGCCGACGGCCCGCGATACCGCCTCGGCGACCTCCGTGACCGATACCGTTTGGATCGGTCGGTCCGCGAGCACGGCCGGCACGAAGCATGGAAACGCGGCCAGCGCGCGCAGCAAAGCCGTTCCGCCATAGGCGGCGGGCGCGACGACGAGGCCGGGCCGCAGTATCGTCCAATCCAGGGAGGATGATGCGACGGCGCGGTCGCCTTCGGCCTTGGTCCGAAAGAACGCATCGTCGGAACCGAGGTCGGCGCCGATCGCCGAAATCTGCACCAGTCGGCGCACACCGGCCTGTTCGCAAGCAGTGACGAGGGCGGCGACCGACCGCCGGTGGACGGCGTCCAGATGGTCGCGCGGGCCGTCCTGCAAGGCGCCGGCGGCATTCACGAGGGCTTCCACGCCGGCAAGCAAGGGTGCCCAGTCCGCCGCCGCGACCAGCCGCGACATATCGGCCGCGATCCACTCTACGCCCGGCTTGCGCCGCCGCGCCTCGCGGACATCACGACCGAGCCCGACAAGGTCTTGTCCGTCCTCGATCAAACGTTCGAGAACGGCTTCTCCGATAAGTCCGTAGCCGCCAAGGACGAGGACTTTCATCCCCTGGCTCAGGCGGCTTCGAGGGCCGCCCTCACCGCCGCGATCGCGTCGTCGGCCTTGGAGGCGTCGGGGCCGCCGGCTTGCGCCATGTCGGGACGTCCGCCCCCGCCCTGCCCGCCAAGCGCGGCGGAAGCGACGCGCACCAGGTCGACGGCGCTGAAGCGGCCGGTCAAGTCTTCGGTAACGCCGACGACGACGCTCGCCTTGTTGTCCTCGCCGGCGCCGACAAAGACGACCACGCCGGAGCCAAGCGTCTTCTTGCCGGCATCCGCGAGCGGCTTCAGGTCCTTCGGCGCCACGCCGCTGACCGCCTTGCCGAGGAAGCCGACGCCGGCGACAGTTTCGTTGGTGGGCGGAGCATCGGACACGGCCGTGCCGGCGCCAAGCGCCAGCTTCTTGCGCGCTTCGGCAAGGTCCTTCTCGAGCTTCTTGCGCTCCTCGAGCAGCGTCTCGACTCTCGCCGGCACATCGGCCGGCGAGATCTTCAAGGTCGCCGCCGCTGCCTTCAGGCGCTTGTCCTGCTCGTCGAGATGCTTGCGCGCCGCCTCGCCGGTCAGCGCCTCGATGCGGCGCACGCCGGCCGCCACCGCGCTGTCCGACAGGATGCGCACCAGCCCGATATCGCCGGTCGATCTGACATGCGTGCCGCCGCAGAGCTCGACCGAGTAGGGACGGTTGGCCTTGGCGCCATGCAAGCCCGTACCCATCGACACCACACGCACCTCATCGCCGTATTTCTCGCCGAACAGCGCCATGGCGCCCTCGGCGATGGCATCGTCGACCGACATCAGGCGCGTCGTCACCGGGCTGTTCTGCACGACGATCTCGTTCGCCATGCGCTCGACGTCCTCGAGCTCGTCCGACGAGATCGGCTTGTTGTGCGAGATGTCGAAGCGGAGTCGATCCGGCGCGACCAGCGAGCCCTTTTGCGCCACATGGGTGCCCAGCACCTCGCGCAGCGCCTCGTGGATGAGATGCGTCGCGGAATGGTTGGCACGCAGCTTCGAACGCCGCGCATGGTCGACCTTGAGCTCCACGGTGGCACCTAGCTTGACCGTGCCGCTCGCCACCTTGCCGAAATGCACGAGCAGCCCGTCTGCCTTCTTCTGAGTGTCGGAGATCTCTATCGAGAAGCCGTCACCTGAGATCACGCCGGTATCGCCCATCTGGCCGCCGGATTCGCCATAGAACGGCGTCTGGTTGACGACCACGGCAATCGCGTCACCTTTGCTTGCGCTGTCGACGGTCTTACCGTCCTTGACCAGCGCCTGGATGAGGCCTTCCGCTTGCTCGGTCTCGTAGCCGAGGAATTCGGTTGCGCCGTTCTTTTCACGCACGGGAAACCAGACCGTCTCGGTCGCCGCTTCGCCGGAGCCCGCCCAATGCGCGCGCGCCTCCGCCCTCTGCCGCTCCATCGCATCGGTGAAGCCGGCCAGATCGACGGAGATGTTGCGCTGACGCAGCGCATCCTGCGTCAGGTCGAGCGGAAAGCCGTAGGTGTCGTAAAGCTTGAAGGCGGTCCCGCCGTCCAGCATGTCGCCGGCGCCGAGTGTCTCCGTCGCGTCCGCCAGCAGGCCGAGTCCGCGCACCAGCGTCTTGCGGAACCTGGTCTCCTCGAGCTTCAGCGTCTCTGTGATCAGCGCCTCGCCGCGGCTGAGCTCGGGATAGGCCTGGCCCATCTCGCGCACCAGCGCCGGCACCAGTTGCCACATCAAAGGTTCCTTGGCGCCAAGCAGCTGCGCGTGGCGCATGGCGCGGCGCATGATGCGGCGCAGCACATAGCCGCGGCCTTCGTTGGACGGCAGCACGCCGTCGGCCACCAGGAAGGAGGTCGAGCGCAGGTGGTCCGCGATCACGCGGTACGATGCCACGTTTTCCTCGCTCGGCCCGTGGCCGAGCGCCGAGGATGCCGCGTCGATCAGATGCTTGAACAGGTCGGTCTCGAAAACGCTCTCCACCCCTTGCAGGATGGACGCCATGCGCTCCAGGCCCATGCCGGTGTCGATCGACGGGCGCGGCAGATCGATGCGCTCGTCCTTCGTCACCTGCTCATACTGCATGAACACCAGGTTCCAGAATTCCAGGAACCGGTCGCCGTCCTCTTCCGGGCTGCCGGGCGGACCGCCCCAGATGTGCTCGCCGCGGTCTATGAAAATTTCCGAGCACGGGCCGCAGGGTCCGGTGTCGCCCATCGCCCAGAAATTGTCCGAGGTCGGGATGCGGATGATGCGATCGTCCGAGAAGCCGGCGATCTTCTTCCAGTAGCCGGCCGCCTCGTCGTCCGTGTGATAGACGGTGACCAGGAGCTTGTCCTTCGGCAGACCGAAATCCTTGGTGATCAGATTCCAGGCGAGCTCGATCGCGCGCTCCTTGAAGTAATCGCCGAACGAGAAATTGCCCAGCATCTCGAAGAAGGTGAGATGGCGCGCGGTGTAGCCGACATTGTCGAGGTCGTTGTGCTTGCCGCCGGCGCGCACGCTCTTCTGCGCCGTCGAAGCGCGCGAGTAGGGCCGCTTCTCCAGGCCGGTGAAGACATTCTTGAACTGCACCATGCCGGCATTGGTGAACATCAGCGTCGGATCGTTGCGCGGCACCAGCGGGCTGGAGGCGACGATCTCGTGACCCTCCTTGCGGAAGTAGTCGAGGAATGTCGACCGGATGTCGTTCACGCCACTCATGGATACCGCCTTTTCGTAGGAACCGCCGGCATGGCCGGCGGCAGATGGGCTTTCGTGCTTCAGAAGAGATAGATTGGCCTTTTAGCCGTAGCTCTTGAGCCTGTCCAGAAACACGGAACTGGGCCAATTCACGAGCTGCCCGTGCATGCATACCGGCCCCGAAAAGCAAACCGCCGGCGCTAAGGCCGGCGGTTCGGAACGCGGTATTACAGAACTCGATTACATAAGCTAAACTTAATACACCGCGATTGTGGCCCCTACATGGCGCCGGCTTCGTCCTCGAAACCGTCATCGCCGCCTTCGGAGCCGCCATTCTCGAGAAATTTCTCGGCGATAAGCCCGGCATTCTGCCTCAGCGCCAGTTCGATCTCGCGCGCCGTGTCCGGATTGTCGCGCAGGAACAGCTTGGCGTTCTCACGGCCCTGGCCGAGACGTTGCGAATTGTAGGAGAACCAGGCACCCGACTTCTCGACCACGCCGGCCTTGACCCCGAGATCGATCAGCTCGCCGGTTTTCGACACGCCCTCGCCATACATGATGTCGAACTCGACCACCTTGAAGGGCGGCGCCAGCTTGTTCTTCACCACCTTGACGCGGGTCTGGTTGCCGACCACCTCGTCGCGGTCCTTGACCGAACCGATGCGGCGAATGTCGAGGCGCACCGAGGCGTAGAATTTCAGAGCGTTGCCGCCGGTGGTGGTTTCCGGCGAGCCGAACATGACGCCGATCTTCATGCGGATCTGGTTGATGAAGATGACCATGGTGTTGGAGCGCGAGATCGACGCGGTGAGCTTGCGCAGCGCCTGGCTCATCAGGCGGGCCTGCAGGCCGGGCAGCGCATCGCCCATCTCGCCTTCGATTTCGGCGCGCGGCGTCAGTGCCGCGACCGAATCGACCACCAGCACGTCGATGGCGCCGGAACGCACCAGCGTGTCGCAGATTTCCAGCGCCTGCTCGCCGGTGTCGGGCTGGGAGATCAGGAGGTTTTCGAGATCGACGCCGAGCTTGCGGGCATAGACCGGATCGAGCGCGTGCTCAGCATCGACGAAGGCGCAGATGCCGCCCTTCTTCTGGGCCTCCGCAACGGTATGCAGCGCCAGCGTCGTCTTGCCCGAGCTTTCCGGCCCGTAGATTTCGATGATGCGGCCGCGCGGCAGGCCGCCGACGCCGAGCGCGATGTCGAGGCCGAGCGATCCCGTCGGCACGGTTTCAATCTCGACGACCTGCTCGTTGGCGCCGAGCCGCATGATCGAGCCCTTGCCGAAAGCGCGCTCGATTTGCGACAACGCCGCATCCAGAGCCTTTGATTTGTCCACTGCCTTATCCTCTACAAGCCGCAAAGTATTCTGAGCCATGATACATCACCCCTTGGTCGTCAATGAAGGCCGGACAATCCGTGATCCCTGCTGTTTTGTACCTTTTTTGTTCTCATTTGGCAAGGGGCAGCAAATGACTGAAAAACAATCGATATCTGGATTTGTTCTTTTTTTGTCTCACTAGAGCTAGGGCGCGCCAGCGCCGCTGGCCCAAAGACACTTCGACATCCGGCCGGCCCGAATCGCGTCACCGATTGCGGGGCGATGCGCGGAAACCTAGTGTGCGCACGCGAACAATCAACGAAGGTCACCTCCGCGGCATGCCGACATCCCCGAAAATTCTGGCGCTTGGCGGCGCCCATATCGACAGGCGCGGCCAGGTGTCGGGCATTTACGTGCCCGCCGCCTCCAACCCCGGCATCATGCGCGAGGATGTCGGCGGCGGCGTCTTCAACGCGCTGCGCAGCGTGGTGAAGCGCGGCGTGTCGGCGTCGCTGCTTTCGGTACGCGGCGGCGACGCGGCGGCCGAGACGGTCGCAGCGGCGATCGCAAGGGCCGGCATCGCCGATCTTTCGGTGGTGTTCCTCGACCGCGCGACGCCGAGCTACACGGCGTTGATCGACAGCGAGGGCGAGCTGATCGTCGGCTTTGCCGATATGGGCCTCTACGACCTCGCCTTCCCCAAGCAGATCCGCCGCGCCAAGGTGCGCGAGGCGATCGCCGAGGCCGACGCGATCCTCTGCGACGCGAACCTGCCGACGGCGGCGCTCGAGCGTCTCGTCGCGCAGGCCGGCGGCCGGCCGGTCTTCGCCATCGCCATCTCGCCGGCCAAGGTCGTGCGGCTGGCGCCGCTGCTCGGCGATCTGTCGCTGCTGTTCATGAACCGCCGCGAGGCGGCGGCTCTTTGCGGCGCCGACATGTCCGGCCCGGATGTTGTCGAGGCGCTCAGGCGACAGGGGCTGACGGCGGGCGTGGTCACGGCCGGCGGCGCTCCGGTGCTTGGTTTCGACGGGTCCGGTGCCTTTGCCATCGATCCGCCCGCGCCGCGGCGGGTCGCCGACGTCACCGGCGCCGGCGACGCCCTGACCGGCGCCACCGTTGCCGCGCTGCTGCGCGGCCTGCCCTTGCGGATAGCGCTGCGCGAAGGCGTTGCCGCGGCAATTCTGGCCATCGAGAGCGCCGAGGCGGTGCCATCCTTCACGGCCGCCAGTTTCGGCCAAGCGCTTGCCCTTGTGTCGGAGGCACGGGAAGTGGCATAGGGCCACCGGATCATCTTGCCCAGATCATCTTGCGAAGCGTTTGGCGCTTCGATCGGAGAACAGACATGACACCCGAAACCGCCCGCCGCTTCATCGACATCCACCCGCCGGTGGCGGAGGCGCTTGCCGCCGGGCGGCCGGTGGTGGCACTGGAAAGCACCATCATCACCCATGGCATGCCCTATCCCGACAATGGCGCGATGGCCGCCAAGGTCGAGCAGATCATCGCCGATGGCGGCGCGGTGCCGGCGACGATCGCCGTGGTCGACGGCCGCATCAAGATCGGGCTATCCGACGGCGAGCGCGAATCGCTCGCCATGACCGGCGACGCCATGAAGCTGTCGCGCGCCGATCTCGGTTTTGCCGTCGCTCAAAAGCGCACCGGCGGCACCACGGTGGCGGCCACCATGATCGCGGCGCAGATGGCGGGCATTAAGGTCTTCGCCACCGGCGGCATTGGCGGCGTCCACAAGGGCGCGGAAAAGAGCTTTGACATCTCGGCCGACCTCGACGAGCTGGCGCGCACGCCGATCATCGTCGTCTCGGCCGGCGCCAAGGCCATCCTCGACATCGAGAAGACGCTGGAGGTGCTGGAGACACGCGGCGTCCCCGTCATCGGCCATGGTTGCGAAACCATGCCCGCCTTCTGGTCGAGGCAGTCGCCGTTCCGTGCCCCGCTGACGCTGCATGCGCCTGAGGACATCGCGCATTTCTACGATACGCGCCAGGCGCTGGGCCTCAGTGGCGGCATTCTGGTCGCCAATCCGGTGCCGCAGAACGACGAAATCCCGGCCGCCGAGATGGACGGCTATATCCAGGCCGCTCAGAAGGCCGCCGAAGCGCAGAGCGTCACCGGCAAGGCGGTGACGCCCTTCCTGCTGTCGAAGATCCTGGAACTGACCGGCGGCCGCAGCCTCAAGACCAACATCGCGCTGGTTGAGAACAATGCGCGGCTGGCGGCGGAGATCGCCAAGGCGCTGTAAGAGCAGTTCCAGGAAAAGTGCGTAGCGGTTTTCCGTTCGGAATTGCGTAAAGCAGGGCCTTATCGGCCTGCCCGCCTTCCAGCCTCATAAGCCCGCCGCGCCCAGACCGCCATCTCGTCGGGATCGTCGAAGGCGCTGTCAGGCACGCTCCAATAGGGCATCGCCACCTCCTTGCCGTGCCGCGAGCCGGTGTAGGTCCATTGGCTGCAGCCGGCGGCCTCGAAACCGGGAATGCTCTCTTCGTCGGCTTTCAGCATCAGCTCGCCGCGCACGACGACGGCGACGATAATGCCGTCGCAATAGATGCCCTTGCCGCCGAACAGCTTACGGATGCTGATCGGGCCAAGGCTTTCGAACAATTCCCGAAGGCGCTCATCGTCCATGCCGCAATCATCGCATCCGGAATGGGCCTTGTCATCGCCGCAACCAAAGGCATGTTGACAGGTTGAGACCCGGAAATGGAGTTCACGCCATGCCTGTCCTGCTTAAAGGCTCCTGCCGCTGCGGCGCCGTCCGCTTCGAGGTGGAAAGCCACACACCCGTGCCGTTCATGCTCTGCTACTGTTCGATCTGCCGCAAGCAGCAGGGCGGCGGCGGTTTTGCGATCAACCTCGGCGCTGACTACGAGACGATGAACGTCACAGGCAAGCGCAGCCTCGGCGTCTACCGCGCCGAGATCGAGGACGACGAGCACCCGCATTGCGAGGTCTCCACCGGCGAGCGCAATTTCTGCAAGAAGTGCGGCTCGGCTCTTTGGCTCTACGATCCGAACTGGCCGGACCTCGTGCATCCCTTCGCCTCGGCGATCGACACCGACCTGCCTAAGCCGCCGGAAAAGGTGCATCTGATGCTGAAATATAAGGCGAACTGGGTCGAGCCGGTGATCGGCAGACAAGACAAGGTGTTCGAGGTCTATCCCGCGGAATCGATCGCCGGCTGGCACAAGCGGACTGGGATGTGGGTGGATTAGCGACAGGAGGCCGAAATGAACCTCACGACGCACAAGAAGTTCAAAGGCGATCGCTTGATGCCCTGGGGCAAGGGCACGGTCGTCACGGGCGCGAAGGGATATGTTTTTCTGTGCGGCAACACCGCCACGGTCGACGACTACGATCCGTCGAACCACGGGGGCGGCGCCATCGGCGATCCGGCCACGCAATGGCGCGCGATCCTTGCCAACATCAAAGCGGATCTGGAGGAACTTGGCAGCTCGCTCGACCATCTGGTCAAGGTGACGTTTTACATCAAGGGACCGTTCCCAACCGGCGGTGTACTCAGTTCACCGAATTTCCGTCTGGACGTGTTGGACGAATTCTTTGCCGAGCATTGCCCGAAGCACTGCAGCTACAACAATCCGCCGCCGTCCGAAGTGATCGGCGTTACCGCACTGGCGCAACCCGACCTCGTTGTAGAGCTTGTGGTGATCGCCGCGCTGCCAGACTGAACAGCGCAGCGGTGATTGGGTTATCAGGCCGAGGCGCGCGCCTCGGCCAGCGCCTTGAGGTCGGCCGGCTTCAGTTCGACGGATTCGCCGCAGCCGCAGGCTGAGCTCTGGTTCGGGTTCTTGAAGGTGAAACCGGTGCGCAGCGTCGTCTGCTCGAAATCCATCTCGGTGCCGAGCAGGAAGAGCGCCGCTTCAGGCGCGACATAGACATGCGCGCCGTCGCGCTCGACATGGTCGTCCTTGGGATTCGGCTCGGTGACCAGATCGATCGTGTATTCCATGCCGGCGCAGCCGCCCTTCTTGATGCCGAGGCGGATGCCGTTAGCATTCTCCCGCGTGGCGACGATCTCGCGCACGCGGTCGGCGGCCTTGTCGGTCATCGTGATGACGGCGAAGCGTCCCATGTCATTCTCCACGTTCGCGCGGGTTCAAGGCCCACGGAATGAGTCTGCCCTTAAGATGGTGAAGTTTCACCTTTGCTGCAAGTCAACCAATCTCTGTCGGGTCGTTGGTCAATACCATCCCACCGCGACCTGCGCCTCTTCCGACATGCGGTCGGGCGTCCATGGCGGGTCGAAAACCATGTTGACCTCGACCCCGGAAACGCCTTCGACGGCGCCGACGGCGTTCTCGACCCAGCCCGGCATTTCGCCGGCGACCGGGCAGCCCGGCGCGGTCAGCGTCATGTCGATCTTGACCGAGCGGTCGTCCTCAATGTCGATCCTGTAGACCAGGCCGAGCTCGTAGATATCGGCCGGGATTTCCGGATCGTAGACCGTCTTCAGCGCCGACACGATGTCGTCGGTCAGCCGTGCCAGCTCGTCGGCGGGAATAGCCGAGGCCGACACGATACCGTTGCCGGCCGTTTCCGGTGCGGTCTCTGCGGTGGTGCTCACATCGTCCATGGTCGTCACCCGAAGAATTTCCGCGCCTTTTCCAGCGCATCGGCCAAAGCGTCCACTTCGGCCCTGGTGTTGTACATGCCGAACGATGCCCTGCATGTGGAG
This sequence comes from Mesorhizobium sp. WSM4884, assembly GCF_029625675.1. Classification (NCBI taxonomy): domain Bacteria; kingdom Pseudomonadati; phylum Pseudomonadota; class Alphaproteobacteria; order Hyphomicrobiales; family Phyllobacteriaceae; genus Mesorhizobium; species Mesorhizobium sp. WSM4884. The sequence goes on along the minus strand of NZ_JARTVO010000004.1, from coordinate 119,028 downwards.
GTCACGCCGAAGCGTTTCAACAGCGGCTGGGCGCAATGGGTGCCGGCGCGGACCGCGACGCCCTGCCGGTCGATCACCATCGACACATCATGGGCATGGATGCCCTGCAGTTCGAACGAGATGATGGCGCCTTTGCCGGGCGCGTCGCCGAAGATCCGCAGCGAATTGATGGCGCGCAGCCGCTCATGCGCGTAATTCTTGAGGTCCGCCTCATGTGCTGCGATGCGCTCGCGGCCGACCTTCTCCATATATTCCAGCGCCGCGCCCAGGCCGATCGCCTGCACGATCGGCGGCGTGCCGGCCTCGAAACGGTGCGGCGGCTCGTTATAGGTGACGATGTCCTGCGTCACCTCCTCGATCATCTCGCCGCCACCCATGAAGGGCCGCATCTCTTCCAGCATATGCTTCTTGCCGTAGAGCACGCCGATGCCCGACGGGCCGTAGACCTTGTGGCCGGTGAAGACGAAGAAATCGCAGTCGAGATCCTGCACGTCCACGGCCATGTGCACGGCGCTCTGGCTGCCGTCGACGAGCACGGGAATTCCACGCGCATGCGCGATGCGCACGATCTCGTTGATCGGCGTCACAGTGCCCAGCGCGTTGGACATCTGCGTGATGGCGACGAGCTTGGTACGGTCGGTCAGCCGCTTCTCGAATTCCTCGATGTGGAAAGCGCCGAGATCGTCGACCGGCACCCAGACGAGCTTGGCGCCCTGCCGCTCGCGGATGAAATGCCAGGGCACGATGTTGGAATGGTGCTCCATGATCGAGAGCACGATCTCGTCGCCCTCGCCGATCCTCGGCATGCCCCAGCCATAGGCGACCGTGTTGATCGCCGACGTCGTGTTGGAGGTAAAGACGATGTTGTCGGTGCTCGGCGCGTTGAGGAAGCGGCGCACCGTTTCCCGAGCCTTCTCATAGGCATCGGTCGCGGCGTTCGACAAAAAATGCAGGCCGCGATGGACGTTGGCGTATTCCTGTGAATAGGCATGCTGGATGGTGTCGAGCACCACCTGCGGCTTCTGCGCCGAGGCGCCATTGTCGAGATAGACCAGCGGCTTGCCATAGACTTGGCGCGACAGGATCGGAAAATCGCGGCGGATCGCCTCGACATCATAGGGAGCGGTTTCGATCTTCTGGTCCATTTCGAAGTCCTTGGCGGCCAAAGCCGCGATCCTTCCAACACCCCTCATCCGACCGAGCTTCGCTCGGCCACCTTCTCCCGCCTGGGGAGAAGGAAGTGCTACCCGTGCGTCAGGAACCAGCCGTCGAGCCGCGCTTCGAGCGCGTCTACCAGCGCCTCGTCGTCCAGTTCCTCGATCACTTCGGCCACGAAAGCCTTCACCAGCAGGCCCCGCGCCGTCTTCTCGTCGATGCCGCGCGCCATCAGATAGAACAGATGATTGTGGTCGATCTCCGTGACCGTCGCGCCGTGGCCGCAGACGACATCGTCGGCGAAAATCTCCAGCTCCGGCTTGGTCGAGAACTCGCCGTCGTCCGACAGAAGCAGCGTGTTACAGGCCATCTTGGCGTTGGTCTTCTGCGCATATTGGTGCACGTTTATGCGGCCTTGGAAGACGCCACGCGCCCTGCCGGTCACCACGTTGCGCATCACTTCCGTCGAGCTCGTGTGCGGCACGGCATGATCGAGCACCATCGTGGTGTCGGTATGCGTGTCGCCGGCCAGAAGGTTGATGCCGCGCAGCTTGAAATCCGCGCCTTCTCCCGTGGTCCTGACCACGACCTCCTGCCGCACCAACCTGCCGCCCGCGTTCATGACGAACAGCGTCAGCTTCGCGTCCTTGCCGATATGCGCCTTGAACTGGGCGAGATGCGTGGCCGTATCCGGCTGCTCCTGCACGATCAGCCAGGTCACTTCGGAGCCGTCACCGACCACGAGCTGGCTGACCGAGCTGATGAGCGCCCCGCCGTCTTCGCTTGCCTCGCCCGCCTGGCGCTCGACGATGATCGCCTTGGCGCCGGCACCGACGCGCGTCAGCAGCCGCACATGCGCCTGGCCGCCGGACTGCAGGTTCTGCAGCTCGATCGGCTTTTCCAGCACCGTGCCGTCGGCGATGTCGACGAAATAGCCGTCGGCGACGAAGGCGGTGTTCAGCGCGCCGATCGCGTCATCGGCGCCATAGGGATCGAGCCCGGGCGCGACGCTGCCGTCGGTGAGTTTTTCCGACAGGCGCTGTACCGTGACGCCCTCGATCTCGGGCAGCTTGCCGGTGGAGACGCCGTTGAGCACCGGCAGCACCGCGGCGCCGTCAAGAACCGGCTCGAGTGGTTTCGCGACCGTTTCGGCCTCGAAAACCGGCACCGAGGTCAGCAGCCGGCGCAGGTCCGTATAGTGCCAGGATTCGATGCGCCGCGTCGGGAGGCCGTGCTTGATGGCTTCGATCGCGTCGTCGCGCTTCGTCATCACCGCGCCGTCGCCAGGCAGCAGCGAAAGCCGCTCGCCGAAGGCATCGATCAGCGCCGTCTCGGCCAGTGTCCGCTGGGGCTGTGCGTGCATGTTCATAGCTCTCGCCTCACTCGGCCCCATCTCACGCGGCTTGCCCGATCACGCCGGCATAGCCGTTGGTTTCGAGATCGAGCGCCAGCGACTTGTCGCCCGACTTGATGACCTGCCCCTTGTAGAGCACGTGCACGCTGTCCGGCACGATATGCTCGAGCAGGCGCTGGTAGTGGGTGATGACGACGATCGCCCGCTCCGGCGACCGCAGCGCATTGACACCGTCGGCGACGATCTTGAGCGCGTCGATATCGAGGCCGGAATCGGTCTCGTCGAGCACGCACAGCTTTGGCTCGAGCAGCTTCATCTGCAGGATCTCGGCGCGCTTCTTCTCGCCGCCCGAGAAGCCGACATTGAGCGGCCGCTTCAGCATGTTCATGTCCATGTTGAGCGAGGCGGCTGCGTCCTTCACGCGCTTCAGGAATTCCGGGATTTTCAACGGCTCCTCGCCGCGCGCCTTGCGCTGCTCGTTCATCGCCACCTTGAGGAATTCCATGGTCGCGACGCCAGGTATCTCCATCGGATACTGGAAGGCGAGAAAGATGCCGGCGCTTGCGCGCTCGGCCGGATCCATTTCGAGGATCGATTGGCCATTGTAGAGGATGTCGCCTTCGGTGACCTCATAGTCCTCGCGGCCGGCGAGGATGTAGGACAACGTCGACTTGCCCGAACCGTTCGGGCCCATGATGGCGGCGACCTCGCCGGCTTTCACCGAGAGATTCAACCCACGGATGATCTCGGTGCCGTCATCGACGATGCGGGCATGCAAATTCTTGATCTCGAGCATAATTTCTTCCTGAATATCTTTTTACGGTCAGCCGACCGAACCCTCTAGGCTGATGCCGATCAGCTTCTGCGCCTCGACGGCGAACTCCATCGGCAGCTGCTGGATGACGTCCTTGACGAAGCCGTTGACGATCAGCGCGATCGCCTCCTCCTCGGGAATGCCGCGCTGCATGACGTAGAACTTCTGATCCTCGGAGATCTTCGACGTCGTCGCCTCGTGCTCGAACTTCGCCGTCGCGTTCTTGGCTTCCATGTAAGGCACGGTGTGTGCGCCGCACTGGTCGCCGATCAAAAGCGAGTCGCAGTTGGTGAAGTTGCGCGCGTTGGCCGCCTTGCGATGCGCCGAGACCTGGCCGCGATAGGTGTTCTGCGAGAAGCCGGCGGCGATGCCCTTGGAGATGATGCGGCTCGACGTGTTCTTGCCGAGGTGGATCATCTTGGTGCCGCTATCGACCTGCTGGTAGCCGTTCGACACCGCGATCGAATAGAACTCGCCGCTGGAATCGTCGCCGCGTAGGATGCAGCTCGGATATTTCCAGGTGATGGCCGAGCCGGTTTCGACCTGCGTCCACGAGATCTTCGAGCGGTCGCCGCGGCAGTCGCCGCGCTTGGTGACGAAGTTGTAGACGCCGCCCTTGCCCTCGGCGTCGCCCGGGTACCAGTTCTGCACCGTTGAATATTTGATCTCGGCATCGTCGAGCGCGATCAGCTCGACCACCGCGGCATGCAGCTGGTTCTCGTCCCGCTGCGGCGCCGTGCAGCCCTCGAGATAGGAAACATAGGCCCCCTCCTCGGCGATGATCAGCGTGCGTTCGAACTGGCCGGTGTTCTTCTCGTTGATGCGGAAATAGGTCGACAGCTCCATCGGGCAGCGCACTCCCTTCGGCACGAAGACGAAGGAGCCGTCGGTGAACACGGCCGAATTCAGCGTGGCGTAGAAATTGTCCGAGGTCGGCACGACCGAGCCCAGATATTTCTGCACCAGTTCCGGATGCTCGCGGATCGCCTCCGAGATCGAGCAGAAGATGACGCCGGCCTCGGCCAGCTCCTTCTTGAAGGTGGTGACGACCGAAACCGAATCGAACACGGCGTCGACCGCGACGCGGCCCGACTTGTAGACGTTGTCGTTGGCTTCCTCGAGCTCCGAGGCTTCGGTCTTCTGAACGCCGGCGAGGATTTCCTGCTCCTTGAGCGGAATGCCGAGCTTCTCATAGACCTTGAGCAGTTCGGGATCGACCTCGCTCAGCGACTTCGGGCCGGGCGTGCTCTTCGGCGCGGCGTAGTAGTGGATGTCCTGGAAGTCGATCTTCGGATATTTGACGCGCGCCCAGGTCGGCTCTTCCAGCGTCAACCAGCGCCGAAAGGCGCCCAGCCGCCATTCCAGCATCCAGTCCGGTTCGCGCTTCTTCGCGGAGATCAAGCGAATAATATCTTCGTTCAGACCCTTGGGGGCCTTGTCCGTCTCGATCTCTGTCTGGAATCCGAATTTATACTGGTCGACGTCGATCTTTCGGACTCGATCGATCGTCTCCTGCACAGCAGGCATAAGCGTTCTCCATCCTCGCCGGGGTCAAGGCCCGGCAGTTTTCAAACTATGGCACCGTTGGGACGAGCACCTTGGCGGCGCTCGAAGCGGCGTAGGCTCCATATAGTGCATTCCGACCTGGAATTCACCCGGCCAAGATGAAACGCACAACTCTACCAGGCCGAATGGCCTGAATTCGCTTTCGAGCACCGGATTTTCGAGAACCGCAAGGTGTTTCTCGGTCCGACGCTCCGCCGCCGTCAGGCAGCCTGTTCCTTCCCCGCCCGGCGCGCGACGACACCCGCCAGCGCCGTCCGAAACGCCTCGATCTCCTCGGCACCGGTGGCGCGGCCGATCGAGACGCGCAAAGCACCAAGACTGTCGCCACGACCCATCGCCTTCAGCACGTGGCTTGGCCCGACTTTCCCCGACGAGCAGGCGGAGCCGGCCGACAGCGCCACGCCTGCAAGATCGAAGGCGATCTGCGCCGTCTCGGCCTTGATGCCGGGAATAGCGAAGAATGTCGTATTGGCAAGCCTTGGTGCCGCCGCTCCGAAGATTTCCGCGTCCGGGACGAGTTCCCGCACGATCGCCTCGACCTCGTCGCGCCGACGCGCGACCGCGTCAATGTCGTCTAGACCGGCGAGCGCTGCCCGCGCCGCGGCGCCGAAACCGGCAATGCCGGGAAGATTCTCGGTGCCGGCACGATGGCCCTTCTCCTGGCCACCGCCATTGATCAGCGGCTTTGGCATCATCAGGTCGGCCTGAGAGACGATGGCGCCGGCGCCCTTCGGACCACCGATCTTGTGCGAGGACAGGATCAGATAATCGGCATAACCGGCTGACATGTCGATCGGAATCCGCCCGACGGCCTGCACGGCATCGACGACGAGAACACCCCCCGCGGCCTTGACGACTGCGGCGACGCGGCCGATCGGCTGGACCACGCCCGTCTCGTTGTTGGCGGCATGGATCGCGACCAGCGGCAGGCCATCGGCCTGGTCATGCACGGCGAGCGCCTGGGTCAGCGCGTCAAGATCGGCAATGCCGTTACGATCGACACCGATGCGCGTCACCTGCGCTGCCGGAAAGCGCCCGCCGCCGAGCACGCAAGGATGGTCAGCCTCCGAAACATAGAGGCGGCTCATGCGGATGGCGCCGCGCCCCATCTGCCAGTCGGGGGTAAGCAGCGTCGAGGCGGCTTCGGTCGCGCCGGAGGTGAACACGACATGCTCGGGCTTGGCATTGACCAGCCTCGCCACATCGCGCCTCGCATCCTCGATCAGCCGCCGCGCTACGCGGCCCTCGGTGTGGACCGACGACGGATTGGCGGCATCGAGCGCAGCGACCATGGCCGACCGCGCCTCTCCGATGAGAGGTGCGCTCGCGTTGTAGTCGAGATAGGCGCGAGTTGCGGCCATTTTCCTTCAGTCGATCCCGTCAGCAGCCATTCCGCGAGGATAGCGCGTTATTTCCTTGAAATTGCAAGGCAAGCCGTCCTATTTACCCGGCTTGCGGCGCGGGCGGCCGAACTTATACGTTTCGGCCACCCAGTTTTGAACAATTCTAAACTAGCTTCTAGGAAGACGCTTGCCCGGCGTCAAGCCACAGAAAACTTGGGGCCGCAGAAGAGGTCCGGGCTGGCGCCTTCGTATGCCACGTGGAGTATTTTATGCCTGAGGTCATTTTCGCCGGTCCGGCTGGTCGCCTGGAGGGACGCTATCAGCCCTCGAAAGAAAAGAGCGCGCCGATCGCCATTGTGCTGCATCCGCACCCGCAATTCGGCGGCACGATGAACAACAAGATCGTCTACGACCTCTTCTACATGTTCCAGAAGCGAGATTTCACCACGCTTCGCTTCAATTTCCGCGGCATCGGCCGTAGCCAGGGTGAGTTCGATCACGGCACAGGCGAGCTGTCGGACGCGGCCGCCGCGCTCGATTGGGTGCAATCGCTGCACCCGGATTCCAAGAGCTGCTGGGTCGCCGGCTATTCCTTCGGCTCCTGGATCGGCATGCAGCTCCTGATGCGCCGGCCGGAGATCGAGGGTTTCATCTCGGTCGCCCCGCAGCCCAACACCTACGACTTCTCGTTCCTGGCGCCCTGCCCGTCGTCCGGCCTCATCATCCACGGCGATGCCGACAAGGTGGCGCCGCCCAAGGACGTGCAGACGCTGGTCGACAAGCTGCATACGCAAAAGGGCATCACCATCACACAGAAGACGATCCCCGGCGCCAACCATTTCTTCGCCAACCACGCCGAACTGCTGATCGAGGAATGTGCCGACTATCTCGACCGGCGGCTGGCGGGCGAGCTCGCCGATCCGCGGCCGAAGCGGCTGAGATAGACCTTCTTGCGCTCTCCGACGTTATCTATGGGCGGTCAGCCGACAGTTGGCCGCGGCTCCGCCTTGCCGGCGGTGCTCTATCCGTCGCCCCGCTGGAAGACAGCAGCCGGAACGTGCGCTTCGGCACCGGTCTGGTCGAGGACGGCCGCCGGAAGATGAAACCGAGCCGCGCGAAGACAATCCCCGAGACGATAGCGAAGGCAAGCCCTAGCCCGAAGCCGGCCACCGTGTCGCTCGGATAATGCGCGCCGACGAAGACGCGCGTCGAGGCAATGCAGGCGGTGACCGCCAACGCAATATACCAGCGCCTGGGGAAAAGCAGCAGCAGTATACCGAACACCGCGCCCATCGTCGTGGCATGGCCGGACGGAAAGCCGGCGAAGCGGGCATCCATGGCGAAGGGATGCAGCGACAGTACGCCAAAACTGTCGAAATAGAGCGGCCGCGCCCGTCCGATGCCGTATTTCAAGAGATTGACCGCAAGGCCTGAAAGGCCGACCGCGCAGAGCACCAGGAAGGCGAAGCACGTCCAGTTGTAGACCATCATCCGCGCCTGCCGTGAAAGGCTGCGCCAGTCCGTCAGGTTGGCAGCGACGAGGCAGAGAGCCGCCGGGATGAGATACCAGCCGCCCAGGCCGAAATCCGTGAAGAAATCGGTAAAATGGACAAAAGCGGGCGTCCATTCTCCGCGCATCCTGCCGGCGGCGCTGTCCAGGCTGAGGCCGGCGGCTACGGCAAGCAGAAGCCATGCAGCGATCCAGACGAGCCAGGGAATCTCGGGGTAGCGCGCCGGCCGCACGGCAAAGCGCCGCTTCACGATTGCAATCGTGTCGAGGAAGTTGCCTAGCGAGCGGTGGTAAAGGGCGGCGGCGGACATGATTGCGCAAAGCCTATAGGGGCATTCGAGGCCCGACACTATCCCTCACGGGGCCACCCGATAAAGCCCGAGCGCCAACTTGTCTCCTGACGAATAGTTGAGCCCGTCGATCTCGGTAAGACGCTTCGCCGACTTTCCCTGCCCGGCAAGCAGTTCGTTGAGCTTCTGCTCGTCCTTGACCGGAGCAAGGCCCAGCGCGCAGCCCGGATCGGCAGCCAAGTGTTTCGCGACGCCGTCGACGTCGGACAGCACCGTGTTGGTGCCGACCAGGAACACCAGGCTCGGCTCGTGATAGGGAGATGAGGCGAGCACGGTAGTATCGCAAAGGCGATTTGCATCGACCGCTGCCTTGATGGCGGGGCTCAGCCAGATCGGCTTCAAGGATGGCGCGATCACGCCGAACAGCAGGCTGAAGGTGATGCCGGCGCCGACGGCGATCGCCGCGATACGTCCGAGCGGCACCTGCAATTGGCGTGGGAAGGCAAGATAGCCGGTGGCGAGCGCGGCGATCGCCGCCGGAATGCTCCACCAGGAGAAGGTTTTGGCGAAATAGATCGGCGTCCCGATGCACACCGCGGCCAGCCCAATCGACACGACGACGACACCGAAGGCCGTCGACCACCACAGCCAGCTCTGCCAGCGCTTCAGCGGCGCGTTGGCCTGATCTGCCGGCAAGGTGAGCAGCCAGCCGATCAGCAGTGCCATGCCGGGATAAGCGGGCATCACGTAATGCGGCAGCTTGGTCGGGATCGCCTCGAACACCAGCCAGAACGGGATGTACCAGGCAAGGCAGAAACGCAGACGCGGGTCTTCCCAGAAGCGGTTGATGGCTTGCAACCCGGCGCCGACAGCAATCAGGCCGAAAGGCCACATGAACAGCGAATAGGTGAGCATATAGAAGCCCGGCGGCAGGCCATGCGATTCCTCGCCCTGCGCCACCTTGTTCAGCATGTCCTTGCCGACCGCTTCCTGTAAGAAGGCGCCGCCGCTCTTCCAACTGATGAGGACGAGCCAAGGCAGCACGATGACAAGCACGATGACGACGCCGCGCACCAGCTTCAGCTTCAAAAGCCAGCGCCAGTCGCGCTCGAAGGCGAACAGCGCTGCTGCCGTCAGCAGCGACAGAAGCGGGGTCACCGGTCCTTTGATCAGGATGCCCAGCCCCTGTGCGATCCAGAATATCCAGGGCAGATGGCCGGCCACCGGCACTTTGCGGCGCGCGGCCAGATAGACCTGCGCCAGCGCGCCTTGCGCGGCCACGCAGCAGGCGAGCAGCATGGCGTCGGTCTTGGCGTCGCGGCCCTCGAAGGCGGTGGCGAAGATCGCCGCCATCATCAGGCCGGCAGCCAGGCCGGCATTGGTGCCGAAGAGTTTTGCTCCTGTCCAGCCGATGCCGACGACGGCGAGCGCGATACCGAGCATGGAGACGAGGCGGTAGACCCAGATCGGCGCTTGCGCCCCCTCGCCGCTCAGCGCCACCGCCGCCGATTGCAGCCAGTAGATGCCGATCGGCTTTTTGTAGCGGGAGACATCCTGCAGGCGGATGTCGATATAATCGCCGGTCTCGACCATCTGCTTGGTCGACTGGACGAAGCGGGATTCGTCGCGGTCGACCGGCGGCAGGCTTGCCAGCCCACTGACGGTCATGAGGATGCTGAACAGAAAGAGGATGAGATAGTTCCTGTTCATCGCGGGAGCTGTCCGGTCTGAGATTGCGGGATGGCCCCGTCGCGGCGCGTCGGGCCGTGCTGCCCTCGCGCGGGCGCCTCATTACGCCAGCAAAAGGGGCGAAGCAAGGATGCGCCGCATTGCGGACGATCGAAGGCAAAACCGGAAATCGCTTTTGCTGATCGCCGGTTTGCCAGGAGAAGCGCGATCGAAGGCAAAACCGGAAACCACTTTTGCTGATCGCGCTTGGATGCTAAACGCGCCCCTTCACGTCAGGCTCGGCCAGTTGCCGGGCGATCTCCGGGAAGAAAAGATGTCCGCCTTCAAGTCCGATTTCCTGCGCATCATGAGCGAGCGCGGCTTCATCCATCAGATTTCGGATGAAACCGGCCTCGACCATCTTTTCGCCAAGGAAACGGTGAGCGCCTATATCGGCTTCGACGCGACGGCGAAGAGCCTTCACGCCGGATCGCTGATCCAGATCATGATGCTGCACTGGTTGCAGCAAACCGGCCACCGGCCGATCGCGCTGATGGGCGGCGGCACGTCGATGATCGGCGATCCCTCCTTCAAGGACGAGGCGCGCAAACTGCTGACGCCGCAGGACATCGAGGACAATCTCGTCGGCATCCGGCGCAATTTCGCGCCCTACCTCAAATTCGGCAGCGGCGCCGGCGACGCGGTCATGGTCAACAACGCCGACTGGCTGATGGAGATCAACTACGTCAATTTCCTGCGCGATGTCGGCCGGCATTTCTCCGTCAACCGCATGCTCGCTTTCGATTCCGTGAAGCTCAGGCTCGACCGCGAGCAGTCGCTGTCCTTCCTCGAATTCAACTACATGATCCTGCAGGCCTACGACTTCGTCGAGCTCTACAAACGCGTCGGTTGCAGGCTGCAGATGGGCGGCTCCGACCAGTGGGGCAACATCGTCAACGGCATCGATCTCGGCCACCGCATGGAAGGCGTGCAGCTGTTTGCGATGACCACGCCGCTGCTCACAACCTCGTCGGGCGCCAAAATGGGCAAATCGGCCTCGGGCGCCGTCTGGCTCGATGGCGACATGCTGTCGCCCTACGAATTCTGGCAGTACTGGCGCAATACCGAGGACGCGGATGTCGGCCGTTTCCTGAAACTCTACACGACATTGCCCTTGAATGAGGTCGCCCGCCTCGAAAAGCTCGGCGGCTCGGAGATCAACGAGGCCAAGAAGATCCTCGCCACCGAGATCACCGCCATGCTGCATGGGCGCGAGGCGGCCGAGACGGCAAGCGAGACCGCGCGCAAGACTTTCGAGGAAGGCGCGCTTGCCGACACGCTGCCGAGCGTCGAGGTGGCCAAGGCCGATCTCGAGGCCGGTATCGGCATCCTGTCGCTATTCGTGACCGCAGGGCTCGCTGCTTCCAATGGCGAGGCGCGGCGACACATCCAGGGGGGCGCCGTGCGCCTCAACGACCAGCCGGTGACCGACGACCGGCGCATGGTGACGCTTCAGGATTTGGGCGCGGAGGGCGTTGCAAAGCTCTCGCTCGGCAGGAAGAAGCATGTCCTGGTGCGGCCGATCTGATTGATCGAAGCTTTGCTTGACCGTGATCCCCTCGAAAACCGGGGGGCCGGTTTCTACCTGTACTCGAAGATCGAGCGGAATATTCCGGGCGCCACCACGGACAGCGGATTGACGTTCAGCGTCGGCTTGTTGGCGTTGCCGCGCAGCCGGTAGGTAACGCCGATCAGGCCGCGATCGCGGCCATTGCCGAGCAGCGGCCCGAACAGCGGCAATTCGCCGAAGATGCGGTTCAGCCCGTAGACCGGCATGAAGGTGCCGGTCATGTCCATGTTGTTGTCCTGGTCGTAGAGCGTGCCCTGGAAAGTGGTGCCTATGCGCGGACCGCGCAGCAGGCCGTTTGCCAGCCTCAGATAACCCGAGCCCTTGTCGATCTCGGCAAAGCCGCGCTCGAACTGCACCCTTGAGGTGTCGATGTCGGCCTTCACCGCCTGGTTGAGGCTCCGCGTATCGCCGGCAGGCTTCGTCGATACGATCGAAGCGAGCTTCGGTTCGTTGACGACGTAGAAATTGCTGGCATCGACCTGGCCCTTCATCGGCCCGTCGGCGGCGCCCGCGAGCGACAGCGTGATCGCCCCACCCTCCATATGCTCATAGATGTTGAGGAACCGCAGGATCGCACCGGCATCGGCCGATTTCATCCTGAGGGACCGGCCCCCGTCGCCGGTGGTGTTCCTGACGGTGATCGCCGCACCCGAACTCGCCGTCGCGCTGACATCGAGACCGTTCACCCGGGAGCCGGCGCCGCTGTAGTCCAGTTTCAGGTTCGACAGCACCTCGTCGTGGAAGCCGGTCAGCGATTTCACGTCGGCGCTGACCGAGATCGCGTCGGCGCCGGCGCCTTTCGTGGCCGTGTCGACATCGGAGGTGAACTGCTTGATCAGCGAACGGGCATCGAGGGACTCGCCGCTGACATCGACGGCATAGCTCTTGCCCGATCGCTTCACCGAGACTGCGACGTCGTCGTCCCGGTTGAGCGCGACCTTGCTGAAGCGAGCCGAGGACAGCGCCCCATTGACCAGCGTCACATCGCCGTCGACCGAAAAGCTCTTTCCGTGGAGCGCGAAATCCGACAGCGTGGTGGTGCTGCCAGACTTTGCCATCGTGAAGGTGGCCTTGGCCGGAATGCCTGCCCCCTTGCTCCAACCGACCCAGGGAATGTCGAGCTTGGCGCTGGTCAGGTCGGCCTCCACGCTCTGGCTGCCCTCGCCGCTCTTGTCGATCGCCACTTTGATCGTGCCTGAAAGCAGCGGCGACAGGCCGGGCATCGTTGCGTCACGGGTCTTGTCGTCGAGCACCAGCGCGACCTTGCGGCTGCGCGGCGGCCCCTTGTCCTCGAGCGGCTCGACCAGATCGAGTTCGGCCGGAATGCCGTTCAGCTTCGCCTTGGCCGATATCACCGCACGGTCGGGGCCGACGGTGATCGAGCCGTCGGCCTCGGTGACGGTCTGGTCCTCGAACGGCTTGGCTAAAGAAAGGTCCTGGTAGTCCAGCGCGACCAGCCAGTCGAGCCTCGAGGTATCGACGCCGGAAGTCAGCGGAATATCGGCCCGCACATGCCCGGTGACGGTACCGCTCAAATCCTCCGGCGCGAGGCCAACATGGCGCATGGCGTTGATCGGCTCGTAAGAGGCGAGCTCGGCGATTGCCGGCGCTTCGCCGGCGACGTCGATGTCGAGCGCACCGATGACCGGCGAGACATTCGCCTGCTTCACCGTCAGCGTGCCGCCACTTGCCGCCACGCTGCGGCCGCTAGGCATATAGACGCTGCCGGAAGACAGGCTGATATCGACGTCGTTGCCGTGGAAGGTGACGACGCCGACCGCGTCGCGGATCGGCGGGATGCGGCCCGCCGTGTCGAAGCGCGAGCCCTCTACCTGGAAGCGGCCGAACACCTCGTCGCCGGAAAGCGGAACGCCGTTGCCGAGCCGCCCCGGCACGACCTGGAACTGCAAATTGGCGTCAACCACGCGGCCGCCGAACAAATTATCCAGCACCCAAAGCCGCGCGTTGCGGGCGGAGAACCAGGGCCACAGTTGCTTCACATGCGAGACCGGCATGTCGTGGACGTTGAGCGACAGCGACACACCCGGCGGACCGTTGTCGATGAAGGCAAGCGAAGCGGTGCCCAGCACCTCGCTTGAGCCTCCGGAGCGGACGCCGATCTGCTCGGCGACGAGCTTGCGGCTCTTGGTCTGGTAGACGCCGGCGATGCGGGCGAGGAACTGAAGTGCAGGCTCCGGCGATTCCGACGGCGCGAGCGTCGAGCCATCGCTGACAAGGTCGTAGCGGTAGGACGGTTCCTCGCCCGCGACAGCCGGCTTCGGCCCGATCGAGCCGGAGAAATCGAATGTCGAGCGGCCGGTCTTGAGCAGCAGCCTGTCGATCGAGATCTTGTTCGACCCCGCCACAAGCGTGGCATTGGCATCGACGTCGGCCGGCAGCAGCCCGCGCGAACCGAGATCGAGCACCGAGCCGCCGAGCGACAACGACGCCGTCAGCCGCGATGGCGTGTCGCCGGACGCTTCGGCGCCCGAAAGCTTCAGCGCGATCGAACCAAGTTTGCCGCCCTGGGGCTTGTCAGTGGGCGCGGCGGAGTTTCCGCCGCTCGAGCTTCCCGCGACCGGGGTTCCGCTGGCGCCCGCCACCTCGACGCTGGCGTCCAAAGATGCGATCCGCCTCGCGCTCGGATCACGTGCGGCGGAAGCCGCCAGGCTGACATGCCTGCCGTCGACGTCGGCATCGGAAGACAATTCCATCCTGCCTGTGCCGGTCTGCCCAACCGTGGCCTCGGCAACGGTCACGCGCTTGACCGATCCGCCCGGCGGCAACTCGAACTCGACATTGCGCAGGTCGATCTGGCGCATCGAATCCGCGCGCACCGCATCCAGCGCCTCGTTGACGCCGGCAAACACCGCCGCCGAGACTTTCTCCGGATCGACGAGACCATCCTCGTTGCGCAGCGCCGCCGTCCAATCGCCGCCGCCGGACGGCATGGCGGAGACCATGATGCGGGCATCGGAAAACCGGGCGCTGGTCAGCTTGACCTCGCCGGACAATAGAGGCAGCAGGCGCATGCCGAAGCGGACGCGCCCGACATCGGCCATCGGCTTGCCGTCGGCGGTCTTCAGGCTGACGTCGCTGACCTGCAGGGCGACGAAGCTCGACCCGTCGAGCGTCAGCCGCGCCGGTCCGACGGCGACGTCGACATCGACGCCGGCGAGCTTCTCGATTGCCGCCTCGGCTTCGGCGCGAAGCCGCTCCGTGCCGATGCCCGACGTGCCGAGCACATAGACGCCGACTGCCGCCATAAGCACGAGCGCGCAGAGTCCGGCGAACACCCGGCCCATGATACGGAAGCGGCGACGCACCGAAGCGCGGCCGAGCGGCGGCACGCTGCACGCGGACGGAAACGTTCCCAGGTCTGTGATCTCGTCACGCCTGAACCTGATCTTCTCGTGCTGCGGTTGCTCCTGATCCAAGCAATATTCCGTTGTAAACGAACTCGTCGTGGACGAATCCCCGCCTCACGTTATATCGATGCTCGATCCGCGCGTAACCTCAGACAAGGGCATCGGTATGGCTGATCTCGACGTGGGCGACGTTGCGCCGCAATTCGATCTTCCACGCGACGGCGGCGGGTCTCTCAGCCTCGCCGCATTCCGGGGAAAGCCCGTCGTACTCTACTTCTATCCGCAGGACGACACCACAAGTTGCACCAATGAGGCGATCGGCTTCTCGCAGCTAAAACCGGAATTCGAGAAGGCCGGCGCCGTGGTGATCGGACTGTCTCCCGATAGCGTAAAAAAACACGACAAATTCAAGGCAAAATACGATCTCACCGTCGATCTCGTCGCCGACGAGGAGCGCAAGGTGATCGAGGCCTATCATCTGTGGGTCGAGAAGACGATGTATGGCCGCAAATACATGGGCGTCGAGCGCGCGACCTTTCTGATCGACAAGGAGGGACGAATCGCCCGCATCTGGCGGCAGGTGCGGGTGAAGGGCCATGCCGAAGAGGTGCTGGCGGCAGTGCGCGCGTCCTGAAGCGGGAGACCACAGCTTCCCCGATTTTTGCTGGCCTTCCCTGCCGCAATTCACCACCCGCAATGCGGGAATTGGTTACGGGCGCATTGCGGCCGGCAAAGCTTTGTTAACCCTAATAATGTGTAATCCCGGGCTGTCGTTGGAGTCGCAATGAGAGCTCGGTCCCGTGAAATCAAACGGTCAGTCAACGGTCTTCGGCAGGCGCAAGGAGCCCCACACGGTCATCATCGCCCGGGGCAACGAGATCAGGCATTTCACCGTCCGCCCCTGGCTCGCCGCGTTCATCGGATCGGCGCTTGCGGCGATCGCCATCGGCTACCTGCTCGCAACCTCCTATCTGGTGCTGCGCGACGACCTGATCGGCGCCACGACCGCCAGGCAGGCGCGCATGCAGCAGGCCTACGAGGACCGCATCTCTGCCCTTCGCGCTCAAGTCGACCGCATCACCAGCCGCCAGCTTCTCGACCAGCAGCTCATGGAAACCAAGGTCAGCGAGCTGCTGGCCAGGCAAACCCAGCTCAGCCAGCGCCATGGCCGGTTGGGACCGATTCTTGAACGCGCCGAAAGCGAGGTCGGCGACGTGCCCGCCGTAAGCGATGCACCGGCGAAGCCCGATGCCGAAATCACCGGCAGCCTCTCGCAGGCCCCTACCTATTCCGTCGCTAGCCTGAGCGCCGGCGACACCAGGCCTTTCTCGCTGTGGTCGACACGCTCCGAGCCGCTCGACAACGAAACCGCCGCGGATCGAGCCGACAAGCTGTTCGTGTCGATCAACGCATCGCTCAAGACCATCGAGAGCCAGCAGCTTACCCGTATCACCACGCTCGCTGATAATGCCTACAGGAACGCGGATGCGATCTCGCAGGCATTGCAAGCGGCAGGCCTGCCGGTCGACGCCGAGCTCGATAAGAACGACGTCGGCGGACCGCTGGTGCCGCTCGATTCATCGATGATCTTCGACAGCAAGGTCAAGGAGTTGGACGAAGCTCTTGATGCGCTCGATCAGGTCAAGAAAGAGGCGCGCAAGCTGCCGCTCACTAACCCCGCCCCTGGCCATCCGGTGACCAGTCCGTTCGGCGTGCGCACCGACCCGATCCTCGGCACGGCCGCCTTGCATACGGGAATGGATTTCAGGGCGCCGATCGGCATGCCGGCCAAGGTCACCGCCGCCGGCGTCGTCACCAAGGCCGGCTGGAACGGCGGCTACGGCCGCATGGTGGAGGTCGACCACGGCAACGGTTTCTCCACCCGCTATGGCCATCTCAGCGAAATCGACGTCACCGTCGGCCAGAAGCTCGCGGCCGGCGACGTGATCGGCAAGACCGGTAGCAGCGGCCGCTCGACCGGTCCGCATCTGCACTACGAAGTGCGCCATAACGGCGAGGCGGTCGACCCGCTGCGCTTCCTCGCCGTCGGCAAGAAGGTCGCGCATTACCTTTAGCGCACGGCCTGTCAGCGCGTGCCGGAGACCCTTCAGAACTATCCGCACGGCTGTCACAAGATGCCGCGGATTGGCTCGGCCTTCAGATGCCGACCGGTCCACGCAAAACCCTGCGCGAGCCGGTGTTTGCCCTGGTCAGTCCGATTGCACGGACAGAAAACGGATCGCCGCCGCGACCAGGCTCGCGGCGCCCACCTTCAACGCCGCCTCATCGGGCACGAAATCCGGGGTGGTGAAGCGCCTGCCATCGCCTCGCCCTCAGGATTTGACATGGATCTCTCGCGGAAACTTGGTCAGGGTCTCACAGCCGGTTTCGGTCACCAGGATGGTCTCGCTGATCTCGATGCCCCAGCCATCCATCCACATGCCGAGGATGGAATGAACGACGTTGCCGGGCGCAAGCACGGTCTTGTCGCCCGGCCTGAGGCTGATCGTGTGTTCGCCCCAATCCGGCGGATAGGCGACGCCGATGGAATAGCCGATGCGCGATTCCTTTTTCAGCCCATGGCGTTGGATGACCTTGCGCCACGCAGCCTCGACCGCTTCGGCCGATGTCCCCGGCCTGACCGCGTCGAGCACCGCATCCATGCCCTCGATCACCGCCTTGGCGGTGTCCGAGACACGCGTCGGTGTCTTCCCCAACTGCATCGTTCGCGCCAGTCCGACCGCGTAGCGGCGACAGACGCCGGCGAGTTCGAGCGCAATCGTCTCGTTGTCGCCGAACCGCCTGTCGCTCCACATGATGTGGGGGGCCGAAGCATTCTCGCCGCCGAGGATCGTTGGCGGAAGGGCGGTGATATCGCCCGCGAAGTCCGGGCTGCCGGCGATCTGCGCCGCCTGGATGGAGGCAATGGCATCGCATTCGCGCACGCCGGGCGCAATGACTTCGAAGGCCCGCGCGACGGCGGCTTCGGCGAGCGTCGAGGCCTTGCGCAGATAGGCGATCTCGGGCGCGGATTTGACCGCGCGGATCCAGTTCACCAGGAGATCGACATCATGCCATTTTGCGTTGGGAAGCCCGGCGACGAGCCGGGCATGCCCTTTCGGGGAGAAATAATAGGCTTCGAGTTCGATGCCGATATGCCTGTTTCCCCAGCCTTTGGCGACGATCCAGCCCGCGATCCAGTCCATCGGGTGGCGGTCGGCCCGTTGAACATGGTCTTCCGGGAAACCGACCACATTCTCAGGTTTCATCCATGCCGTCAGAAGACCGCCAGCCGCATCCATGGCGCGGCCGATCCAGACCGGTTCGGCATCCTCGATCGGAACCAGCACCACCTGCGGCGTGTAGAACGACCAGCCGTCATAGCCGGTGATGTAGTGCTGGTTGGCGACGTCGTTGACGATCAGGAGTTCGAGACCACGCTTCGACATTTCGGTGCGGATCTTGCGAAGCCGCTGCTGATATTCGTCGCGGGCAAACGGCAATTCGATCATCTCTGCTCCATGCGTGTTGCATCAACGGTCGCAGGTTCACTCACCATCACCATCGAGGAGGCTTCGGCAGGGAGCAATCAGCCAAGGCCGCCACGTCGACAGGTCCTGACCGATCCTGTCGTTCCCCGATTTCAGTGATTTCATCGCCGATTTATTTTTGAATTCCATTTGACTGAATAAATCTTCTCTGCGAACCTAGCGTCAACTGGGAGCGCAGGCGATGGCGTTGCGGGGGACCAATCAGGAGTTCGGACGGCCGTACAACCGGCGCATCGTGCTTGAGTCCATCCGCCGCTTCGGACCGATCGCCCGCGGCGAGATCGCCCGGCATGTCGGCCTCACCGTACAGACGGTGTCGACCATCGTGCGTGAACTGGAAGAGCAGGGTTACATCCTGTCGGTTCGCGAGGAGCCGAAGGGCCGCGGCCTGCCGCCGGCAACGCTGCGCGTCAATCCGGAAGGCGGTTATGCCGTCGGCATCCACCTCACCCCGCTCGGTATCGACGCGGCGCTGATCAATCTCAGCGGCGACGTGATCGAGAGCGCGCATCGCGAAGCGCCCAACGCCACTCCCGACGACGCATTCGATGCAATCGGCGCCATGGTCGCCGAATTGACCGGCCGCCGCTCGGGCGGCCGCGTCATCGGCATCGGCATGGCGCTGCCGGGACCGTTCGGCGTCGAACCGATGAGCTTCGTCGGCCCGACCACCATGGCCGGCTGGCAGGAGGTTCCGCTGCGCGAGCGGCTGACCGCCGTCACCGGCTTGCCGGCCTTTTTCGAGAACGACATGGCCGCAGCCGCGATGGGCGAACGCTTCTACGGCCTCGGCACGAAACATTCCGAATATTACTATCTCTACTTCGGCGTCGGCCTTGGCGGCACCATGCTGCATGATGGCAGCGTATTGCGCGGCGCCTGGGGCAATGCCGGCGAGATCGGCCACATTCCGGTCGTTCCGGGCGGCGAGCCCTGTCCCTGCGGCAACCGCGGCTGCCTCGAGCGCTACATCTCGCTGGAAGCGCGAGGCCGCTGGAGCGGTGATGATGCCGACTGGGTTGCCGAGGTCGCGCCGGTCTTCCGCAACGCCATCACCATCATCGAAAACCTCTTCGACCCCGAAACGATCGTCCTCGGCGGGCTGGCTTCCCCTGCCCTGCTCGAACGGCTGGCGGCGTCGGCCGAACCGCTGCACAATTCGGTCTCGGCCCGCAGGGATCGTACGGCGCCGCGCATCCTGGTCGCCCGGGGCGGTCAGCATGCAGTGTTGCGGGGTGCGGCCGCACTTGCCGTTTCCGGCGTGCTTTCCCCGCGCTTCGGCCAGATCTTCACCGCCAAGCGGCAGCGCGAGGGCGACCTTTTGAAAGGCGGAGACATCGCGGCATGAGCGAACCCCTGCTGGTCCTCGACAACGTCACCAAGAACTACGGCGCCATCCAGGCGCTGCGCGGCATCAGCTTTTCGATCGGACGCGGCGAGGTGGTGGCGCTGCTGGGCGACAATGGCGCCGGCAAGTCGACGCTGGTCAAAATCATCGCCGGCGGACTCGAGCCGACCTCCGGCCGCATGCTGTTCGAGGGCAAGGAGTTCCTTGCCAAATCGCCCGCGGAGGCCAAGGCCGCCGGCATCGAGACGGTCTATCAGGACCTCTCGCTCTGCACCAATGTCGACGTGGTGGCCAACTTCTTCATGGGCCGCGAGATCACCCGCAAGGTGCTGGGCGTTCCGGTGCTCGACGAGCGCGCCATGGAAGCCGTGGTGGCAAAGGCCTTGGCCAATGCCGGCACGCGCATTCCCTCGCTGCGCACCAAGGTGGAGCATCTCTCGGGTGGCCAGCGGCAGGCGATCGAGCTCAACCGTTTCGTCCATTGGGGCGGCAAGCTGGTACTGCTCGACGAACCCTTCGCCGCGCTCGGCGTCGAGCAGACGCGCCGCGGCCTCGACATGATCCGCCAGGTGGCGAGCCAGGGCATCGGCGTCGTCATCATCACCCACATCATGCAGCAGGCCTTCCAGGTCGCCGACCGGATCGTGGTGATCCGCCAGGGCGTCGTGGCCGGCGACGTTGCCCGCAACAAGACAAGTCCCGATGCGGTGATCAACATGATCACCGGGGAGACGCTCGCCGGTGCCGGACCGGCGGGCTGAGGGACAAATGAGGGGTCCGGCGAAAAGAGGAGCCAACGACATGAAGCGACTGCTACTTTCTGTCTTCGGTATCCTGGCCCTGGCATTTGCCACGCTCACGCCGGCATTCGCCCAGTCCAAGGGTACCGTCTACTACCTTGTCCCGACATTGCTCGACGAATTCCAGACCGGCTCGGTGAGCGCGCTGGAATTGTTCCTGAAGCAGGTCGGCTACGAGATGAAGACGCTGAACGCCGACAACAAGACCGACGCCCAGCAATCGCAGATGAACGACGTCATCGCGCTGAAGCCCAAGGCGATCATCCTCGCCGCGGTCGATTTCAACGCGCTGAAACCATCCGTTGAAGCCGCCCGCGCGGCCGGCATCCCGGTGGTCGAGTTCGACCGCCAGATCACCGCGACGCCGTCCGACTTCACCTCCGTCGCCGGCACGGTCGAGATCGGCCACATCGCCGCCGAGCAGGCCGAAGCGCTGCTGAAGGCCAAGAACGGCTCGGTCAAGGGCAAGATCCTGCAGGTGCTCGGCGATCCCGGCGACCCGTATACGCTCGACATCCAGAAGGGTTTCGAGGAGAAGATGAAGGCGTTTCCGGACGTCAAGATCATCTCGCTTCCGGCCATGCAGTGGGAGGCGAGCAACGCCGGCACCATCGTCGCCGACCAGATGCTGGCCAATCCAGACATCGACCTGATCTTCAGCCACGCCGCCCACCTCTCGGTCGCCGCCGTCGCCTCGCTGGAGGCCGCCGGCAAGAAGCCGGGAGACGTGATGCTGATGAGCTCGAACGGCGCGCCGGTCGGCCTCGACCTGATCCGCAAGGGCTGGCTCAACGTCGAGGTCGAGCAGCCGCTCTACGCGCAGGCCGCCGCGGTCGCCATGTTCATGGACAAGGTCGCCAACAAGCAGGAGATCAAGCCCGGCGACTATGACGTGCTCGGCTTGAAGTCGGTCGTGACCAAGGAAGCCTGGGGCCCGAACATCAAGATCCCGGGCGCGGCGATCACCAAGGCGAACGTCGACAACCCCGCCTTCTGGGGCAACCAGAAGCCGCCGACGGATACGGTGAAGTCTGTCGAATAGGCTTTGCCGCATCGAGCTCCGGGCCTGCCGGCCCGGAGCCTCTCGGCGCGTCCGCAAGCAGCGGCCGCGCATCCAGTCCTGACGTCAACCGGATCGGCCCTACCCGGATCACACGATGACCCCACGCACCCGCCATATCCTCGAGCTCGTGCTCGACAATCTCGTCTGGTTCATGCTGGTCTTCGTGCTGGCGGTGTTCTCGATCTTCATTCCCAACTTCTTCCAGCTCGGCATCTTCGCCAACATCATCGAGGCTTCCAGCGTGCTCGGCGTCATGTCGATCGGCTTGGCGCTGGTCATCATCGCCGGTCACATGGACCTTTCGGTCGAATCGGTCGCGGCCCTCAGCGCCATGGCGGTCGGCATCATGTTCTGCTCGTCCGGCATCGGCCTTGGCCTGCAGCTGCATCCGGAGTGGCTGATGGTGCCGGTGTCGCTCGCCATCGCGCTTGCGGTCGGCGCCATCATCGGCGTCATCAACGGCTTCCTCATCGTCAGGCTGAAGATGAGCGCCTTCATTATCACGCTGGCCTCCTACATCTGGGTGCGCGGCCTCGTGCTGGTGGTCTCGGGCGGGCGATCGGCACAGGACCTGGCGCCGGCCATCCGCTGGTTCGGCATCCAGCGCCTCGCCGGGCTGCCGCTCACCGCCTGGATCGCCGTCGGCTGCTTCGTCGTCTTCTCGCTGATCCTGGCCAAGACGCCGTTCGGCCGGCATCTGGTGATGATTGGCGGCAACGAGACGGCGACGTTCCGCGCCGGCATCCGCGTCAACCGCAACCTGATCATCGCCTTCGTGCTTGCCGGCGCCATCGCCGGGCTTGCCGGCTGGCTGCTCGCCATCCGCACCTCCGGCGCCACAGCCAATCTCGGCGTCGGCCTGCTCTTCAATGCCTTCGCCGCCGTCGTCATCGGCGGCGTCAGCCTCAAGGGCGGCGTCGGCACCTTGCCCGGCGTCTATGCCGGCGTGCTGCTTTTGTCGGCCATCAACACCGCCATCAACCTCATGGGCCTGCCGGCCAACTTCACCCAGGTCATCCACGGCTTGCTTGTGCTGGCGGCCGTGCTGCTCGACGCTTTCAAGCAGACCATTCGCCAAAGGCTCGCATGACAGGACGGCTCGCATGACTGGACGCATCGAAGGCAAGGTGGCGGCGATCGTCGGCGCCGCGCGCGGCATCGGCAAGGGCATAGCCCAGCGCTTCGCCGAGGAAGGCGCGAGACTGGTCCTTGCCGACAGCGAAGCCGAGGCCGGCAAGGCGAGCGCCGACGAGGTGGGCGCCGCATTCATCCACACCGACATCTCGAAAATGGCCGACGCGGAAGCGGTGGTGGCATTGGCGCTGCAGCGCCACGGCCATCTCGACATCATCGTCCAGAACGCCGGCATCTACCCCTGGCAGCTCATCGAGAATACCAGTCCGGAAGACTGGGACCGCGTCATGGCGGTCAACCTGCGCGGCAGCTTCAACACCGCCCGTGCGGCACTCACGCCGATGAAGGCCCAGCGCAGCGGCCGCATGCTCTTCACCTCTTCCATCACCGGCCCGCAGGTGAGCAGCCCCGGCCATGGTCATTATTCGGCCAGCAAAGCCGGCATCAACGGCTTCATCCGCGCCGCGGCGCTCGAATTTTCCGGCTATGGCATCACGGTCAACGGTGTCGAGCCCGGCAACATCCTGACCGAAGGCATGAAGCTGCACCGCGATGCCGCCTTCATCAAGAGCATGGAGGACGCCGTGCCGCTCGGGCGCCTCGGCACGCCGCGCGACGTCGCCAACGCCTTCCTGTTCCTGGCTTCCGACGACGCCAGCTACATCACCGGCACGACGATCGTCGTCGATGGCGGCCAGCTCCTGCCCGAAGGCCAGGATTTCCGCCTGACGCCGCCGTAATTCTTTGATCGGTGCCGGGAAGCTGGTGGGCGATGACGGGCTCGAACCGCCGACATCTTCGGTGTAAACGAAGCGCTCTACCAACTGAGCTAATCGCCCGCTCCGGGCCGGACCTTTAAGCAGTTAGGGCTCCGTTCGCAAGGCCCAATGAACGGCCGGCGCACCCGCTGTCAGGCGGATTTCCCCAACGCCGGCTCACTTGTCAAAAAACCTTCCGCTGATTGCCGTTATGCTCACATGCTGCGCTTGACACCCGCAAACGAACCCCTTATCCAGCGCCCCAACGACGAACACGCCTGACACGTGCTCGTCAGTGCGCGGGTGTAGCTCAGTCGGTTAGAGTGCCGGCCTGTCACGCCGGAGGTCGCGGGTTCGAGCCCCGTCACTCGCGCCATTCTTTTCAAGGGCTTAGGCCCTACCCTCCGAAAAGTTTCAACTTTCATTTTCGGAGAGTTTCAACTTTTTGTATGCGTTGTGGTCCCGGTCGAGCAGTTTGCGGCCAGCTCGACGCGTTTGGTCTGCGTCTTGAAATGGCAGGCGTCAAGCTCATCCCAGAGAACGGTGGTGCATCCGGCATGAGGTCGAGAAAGGCTTGATCGTCAGGCGCCTTTCACCGGCGGCCCCTGAGAGGAGTTGCTGCCCACGCCGGCTGCCACCTTCTGAAGCTTCGTCAGCCGTTCGGGTAATAGCCGCCGTCGGCGCCGTCACCCATATAGGTGCCTTGCCCGGTGGCATTCTGAAGCCGTTGATCCAGCGCGTTGATCTGCCCCAGCGCCGAACGGTTTCCGGAAGTCAGCGCGGTACGCTGGATGGTATCCGCCTCCTGCATCAGGTCGCGTGCCTGGTCCTGCGTGATCTTTCCGGCTTGCCTTGCCGCTCGGATACCCTGCCTCACGTTCAGCAACTGATCCAACGCCGCTTTCGCCTTTGGATCCGCCGGCACCGATGCCGTGGTCATGGTGTCGACCTGCGCCTTGTGGTGACGATGCACCGCATAGGCGTTCGAAAGCGGTATGGCCGCGAAGATCGATGCGGCCGCGACGATTTTTGGCGTGAAAGAGCGCATGATGGCTTCTCCCTAAGGTGGAGGAAGCGGTTGTACCGCTTCTCCGAAATGGGCCGTCTGGTCGCGTCGTGTCGCGATGCAGCCACTCACCGCCGGCGGTTCTCGGCCCGCGGCGAGATATAGAGGCCACCCCGGCGTTGAAATGGAGGTGGAACGCAAACGTTATCCGATGTGATCGAGGGTTGAATCGTGGCTGCGCATGCGCCGACTACCCCCCTCTGTTTTGGGCGAATACCGGGCGCCCGCCAGGCGGCCTGTACTTCACCTTTGCTTGAACTGCCTCAAGAAAGGATGGTGGCCGGTGGGCCATAGCTTTCGTCGTCTTTTTTCAGGATGCGCCACTTGCCTGCTTTCCCGTTCTCCGAAGCGAACCCGATTCAATATCCCGGTCCCCCGCCGAAAAGTTCGGACGTGGTGATCATCGGCGGCGGCGTCATCGGTGTGACGACGGCGCTTTTTCTCGCGCGGCGCAACATCTCGGTGGCGCTGGTGGAAAAGGGCCGGATTGCTGCCGAGCAGTCCTCCCGCAATTGGGGATGGATCCGCAAGCAGGGACGCGATGCGGACGAGCTGCCGATCGTGATCGAGGCATCCCGCCACTGGCGGCAGCTGGCTGAAGAATGCGGCGAAGACATCGGCTTGAAGCAGACAGGCGTGACCTACCTGGCAAGCTCGGAAGACAAAATGGCCGGCTTCGAAGAATTCATGAAGATCGCCGCCGTCCACAAGATCGACACTCGCCTTCTGAACGCGCAGGAAACCGCCGGCCTCATCAAAGGCATGTCACGCAGTTTCAAGGGCGCGATGACGACGCCTTCCGACATGCGGGCGGAGCCCTGGATGGCCGTGCCCGCTCTCGCTCGGCTTGCGGCCCGCAAAGGCGTCAAGATCGTGGAGAATTGCGCGGCGCGAACCCTGGAAATCTCGGCGGGCAGGGTCAGCGGTGTCTGGACCGAGGCTGGTCACATCGAGACGTCCAGCGTTCTGCTCGCGGGCGGTGCGTGGTCTTCCCTGTTCCTGAGAAGACATGGCGTTTCCATCCCCCAGCTCAGCGTCAGGTCGACCGCCGCGGCAACGGAGCCGCTGCCTGAAATCCATGCAGGCGCCGCGGCAGGAGAGCATATCGCCTTCAGACGCCGACAGGATGGCGGATACACGCTCGCTCCGGGAGGCAGCCATTTGCTCTACCTGGGGCCCGACGCATTCCGGCATGCGACGAAATACCTTCCCGCCCTGATCGCCAATCCTTTCGGCTCACGCTATTCGCCGGCCGCGCCGGCGGGTTACCCGGACGGCTGGTCGACGCCGCGTCAATGGGCGCCGGATTCCCAAAGTCCCTTCGAAAGAATGCGGGTGCTCAATCCGGCTCCCGAACGTTCCGGCCTGCGTTCGATCGAACGCAATTTCAGGCGCCTGTTCCCGCAGCTCGGGCCGGTCCGCCTGAAGGCGAGCTGGGCAGGCATGATCGACGCGATGCCGGACGTCGTCCCCGTAGTGGATCGCGTGCAGGCGATCGTCGGCCTCGTCGTCGCAACGGGCATGAGCGGTCACGGCTTCGGCATCGGGCCGGGAATCGGTCGGGTCGTCTCCGACATGATCCAGGGAAACGAGATCGGGCACGACCTCACCCGCTTCCGCCTGTCGCGCTTTTCTGACGGCAGCGCCATTCGGCCGGGCCCCGCTCTCTAGCGGCGGCGCCGTGGATCGCGAGTTCAGGTAACCGAAAGCAGCGATGTCATGCCAGCGGCGCTGCGACCATCGGGCCAAATCTCGTGCATGTCCGCTCTATCGGAGCTATTGCGTAGCTGTCTCGTTCCGCACAGGGCGAAAGACGGGAGATTGAGATGGCTGTGCTGTGCCGCGTTTCGATTGACGATGCGAGCGAGGTGGACGAGCTCGCATTCCAAGAATTGTCCTTGCTGATCGAGGGATCGAACAGGGACCTTCGCGTTATGCGCGTGGTGCATGTTCCCGGCAGCGAGCAAGGCGCGACGACGACGCTCGAACTGACCAGCAAGATTCTTTAGCCACGCTGCCGGTTCACTCGCCCAATATGACGCCGGAGGCGACGATCTGGGCGGTGCGCGCGGTGAGCTTCTCGCGCCTTACAAGCGTCGGCTTTTCATATGGCTTTTTCATCTCACCGTTCCGGGAACCGGGCTGCCTTGTGTTCGATCAAGACAGTGAACGCGCTCGCACTCGTTGCGTTCCGAGGAGCGGATTGACAGCTGATGCGAGCCAGACCGAAGGCGGGATGGCGCGGACGTCCACTAACGCGGACGCGCTCGATGGACCGACGGCGTGGAATTTGTCGATACCAAGGCAGCCTTGGTACCTTCCGTTCCCCGTTTGTAGATCAACCGGACCACCAGTCCGAAGTATCCAATTTGAAGGATGATCAACGCAAGGATGGCCCAGCCGAGCGCCTTCCATATGGAGCCGGTCTCCAGCTCAGCCCAGATCGCAACGATCGACGACGTCGCGAACATACCCATCAAAAATTGAGGAAAATACATCAGCACGGCACCCAAGGCTTTGGCGTTTTCCAGGCGACCCTCAACTCGATTTTCAAAAAGCCCGCCGCCCCGTTCGCGGAGCGGCGGGCCCCCCAAATTTGCCCCCGGCTACCGGAGCGCGGTCCACTCCGGCATTGCTGGCAATGCAATGACGATGCCAGACACAGTGACCATTACGGGACAGCTGCGCGGTCGAAGCAAGGCGTTGGCGTCGAATAATATTAACAGTTGCTAATATGCAACCATGTCGTCGTAAGACACTGAATTACAAGGCTCGTGGTGGGCGCCCATTGAGAGATCCCGACCTGATGAGCCGTACGTGAGGTTGGCGACTTCAAGCCCTCGCCAGCAGCGCCTCGACCTCCTGCAGCGTCGGCATCGACGGAGCCGTGCCCGGACGGGTCACCGAAATGCCGGCGACGGCGCAGGCGAAGCGTACCGCCTCCAAGGGCTGGACGCCCTTGGCGAGCGCCGCCGCCAAGCCGCCATTAAAGGCGTCGCCCGCGCCCGTGGTCTCGACCACCGGGCCGGCATTAACGGCACCGACATGGTCGGAACGGTCCTTGGTGTGGAGCAGCGCGCCCTTCTCGCCGAGCGTTACGATGACGGCGCCGACGCCTTTCGCCAGCAGACTGTCGGCGGCGCGGCGGGCATCATCGACCGAAGCGACGGTGATGCCGGTCAGCCCTTCGGCCTCGGATTCGTTCGGCGTGACATAGTCGCAGAGCGCGTAGATGCTGTCCGGCAGCGTGGCTGCCGGCGCCGGATTGAGAATGGTCGTCACCCCTGCCCCGCGTGCGATCTCGAGCGCCTTCAGCGCCGCGTCGATCGGCTGCTCGAGCTGGGTGACGAAGACGCCGGCCGAGCGGATCAGATCGGCATGGGCCTCGATGTCGGCAGGCGAGATCAGCATAGCAGCACCCGGGCTGACGATAATGGCGTTGTTACCGGTACCCTCTTCCACAAAAATGTAGGCGGCGCCCGTATAGCTGTCCGGCGTGTCGATCACGGCGCTTTTCACGCCCGCCGCCTTCCAGGTCTGCTTGGCCATGTCGGCGAAGGCATCTACGCCGAGCCTCGTCAGGAACGTGACGTCGGCACCGAGCTTGCCGGCGGCGACCGCCTGGTTCGAGCCCTTGCCGCCCGGTCCGAGCTTGAACGAGTTGCCGAGGATCGTCTCGCCCATGCGCGGCTGGCGGTCGGCGCGATAGGCGGTGTCGGCGACGAAGACGCCCAAGATCACAACAGGTTTCATGACGACTGGCTTGCCGGCGGCCATCTTCTTACTCCGCGTCCGGCGGAATGACGCCCTTGCGGAAGGCGAAACAGCCGTAGAAGCGGCGCTCGCCGGTCTGGATGACGCAATAGGCCTTCTTGGCACGCTCGTAGAAGGCGTAACGCTCGATCGAGATCATCGGCCAGGACTTGCCTTCGGCCGCGTCGATCTCCTTCTGCACCTCCTTCTGTACCGGCGGGATCTCGTTCGGCTTGCCGACGATCTCCATGCGCGCGGCCGCGTCGTTGACGAAACTGTCCAGCGGATAGAGCGACAGCACGGCCTTCACCACCTCGGCCGCCGGCGCATCGATGCGCAGCAGCTTGCCGAGCACTGTCTGCTTGGCGACGGAGTCGGATGGGAAATTGGTGTCGGCGATGATCAGGTCGTCGCCGTGCCCCATTGCCCGCAGCGCCTGGAGCACATCGGCATTGAGCAGCGGATTGATCCCTTTGAGCATGGTTTCCTCTTGGAAGTCTGTGTGCGGTCTGGAGCAATTCCCGGATAAGTGTGAGCGGTTTTCCGTCCGGAATTGCGTAAAGCCCTAAAGGCGCTTGCCGGTCTCCGCGTCGAAGAGATGGACGTGGTCGAGCCGCGGCCTGAGTTTCAACGTATCGCCCGGCTTGAAGTCGTGGCGCTCGCGGAACAGCGCCACCATCTCGCCCTCGCCGAAGCGCACGAACACCAGGGTTTCCGAGCCTGTCGGCTCGACCACCGAAATCGTGGACGCCACACCGTCGGGATGAATCCCCAGATGCTCCGGGCGCACGCCGTAGACGACGGCCTGCCCGTCCGCAGCCGTGATTCTGGGGGGCATCGGAAAAGCCAAGCCGGCTATGTCGACGATGGGCTTTTCACTCTTCTTTACCGTGCCCTTGAGCAGGTTCATCGCCGGCGAGCCGATGAAGCCGGCGACGAACAGGTTGGCCGGCCGGTCGAACAGTTCCAGCGGCGCGCCCACCTGCTCGATACGGCCGTCGCGCATCACCACGATCTTGTCGGCCATGGTCATGGCCTCGATCTGGTCGTGGGTGACATAGATGGTCGTGGTCTTCAGCCGCTGGTGCAGTTCCTTGATCTCCGTGCGCATCTGCACGCGCAGCTTGGCGTCGAGATTGCTGAGCGGCTCGTCGAACAGGAACACCTGCGGATTGCGCACGATGGCGCGGCCCATGGCGACCCGCTGGCGCTGGCCGCCGGAAAGCTGGCGCGGATAGCGCTTGAGATAGGGATTGAGGTCGAGGATATCGGCCGCCCGCTTGACCCGCTCGGCGACCACGGCCTGATCGGTGCCGCGCAGCTTCAGCGCGAAGGCCATGTTCTGCTCCACCGTCTTATGCGGATAGAGCGCATAGTTCTGGAACACCATGGCGATGTCGCGCTTCGCCGGCGGCAGGTTGTTGACGATGCGGTCGCCGATCGAGATCGTTCCGCCGGAGACGGTTTCCAGCCCCGCCACCATCCTCAGCAGCGTGGACTTGCCGCATCCCGAAGGACCGACCAGTACGACGAACTGGCCGTCGGCGATATCGACGCTGACCTCGTGCAGAACCTTGACGGTTCCGAATGCCTTGGCCACATTGGTGATAGCGACTTGGGCCATCGTCTCCCCTATCTTTTTTCGGTGAAGCTAGCCATTGCCAACGGCAAGGGCAAGTCGGTATCTTATAGATAAAAAGCCATTCTTGTTGACAAGGTAATCGATTACGCGAATAGTGGCGAGTGCCAATCCGACGCATGGTCCTTGTACCGGAAATCGGATCTCCTGGCGACGCAGGGTGGGGTCCCACGTCCCCCTATGGTATAGGAGAACCGCAGACGCTTCGGCGTCCGAGAGATTGGCAAAATCAATTCACGACTGAAGTTCTGGGAGGAACCTGAGATGAGAGTCGATCTTTACGAAAAACTGGTGCGGGCCGGGGCGACCCGCCGCGATGTGCTGAAGGGCGCTGCCAGCGTGGCCGCGCTTGCGGCGGCTTCAAGCGCCGGCCTCGGCGCGCTGACCAAGCCCGCTGCCGCCGCGGATGATCTGCGCGCGAAAATCCTGCAGATACCCGGCGTCGGCAAAGGCCAGCCGACGGACGCCGACTTTCAGAAAGTCGGCGAGCTTTGCCTGGAAGCGACCAAGGCCAACGTTAAGGAAGGTGAATTCGCCGGCGTCGAACTCACTTTCATGGGCCTCAACAACCAGAACCTGCACAACGTGCTGTTCCGTGGCTTCCTGAAGCCGTGGGAGGCCTATACGGGCGCCAAGATCAGTTGGATCGACCTTGCCCAGGCCGATTACAACGCCCGTCTGCAGCAGTCGATCGCAACCAAGACCGTCGACTTCGACATCATCGAGATGGGTGCGCCCTTCGAAGGCGACGTCTGCGGCAAGGGCCTCACCTCGGAGATGCCCGACTGGGTCAAGAAGCAGATCGACATGGACGATCTCGTCAACTACCTGAAGCCGCCGGTCGGCACCTGGGACGGCAAGCAATACCGCGTGACCATCGACGGCGACACGCACAACTTCAACTACCGCACCGACGTGTTCTCCGACTCCGATCTGGCGGCAGCCTGGAAAGCCGACGGCGGCGACAAGGCAGGCCTGACGGAATGGGGCGTGCCGAAGACTTGGCAGCAGGTGCAGGCCGTCACCAAGTTCCTCAAGGGCAAGCAGTTCAAGGGCCAGGACGTCTATGGCTATCTCGATGCGCCCAAGCCCTGGGGCGGCTTTGGGTTCTACTTCCTCGGCAGCCGCGCCTCAGCCTATGCCAAGCATCCCGATGACAAGGCCTGGCTGTTCGATGCCGATACGATGAAGCCGCGCATCAACAACCCGGCCTGGGTGCGGGCCATCCAGGACGTGATCGACGCCCTGCCCTCGGAGCCGCCGGATCAGATCAACGCAGATCCGAACACCACCGGCTTCCAGCAGTTCCTGGCCGGCACCGGCTCGATGATCCCCTGGTGGGGCGACATCGGCTCCAACGTCAAGACCAACGACTCCTCGGTCGTCGGCGACGTCACCGGCTTCTCGATCCTGCCGGGATCGGACGACGTCTACAATTCGAAGACAGGCAAGTGGGATAAGCTGGCCAGCGGCCCGAATTATTCGCCGAACTGCGCCTATCTCGGCTGGGGCGTCTATGTCATGGCCCGCGTCGACAGCGACGAGAAGAAGAAGAAGGCTGCCTGGTCGGCGGCGGCCCATCTCGGCGGTAAGGATCTGTCGCTGTGGTGCGCGGCCTATCCTTCCGGCTTCCAGCCATACCGCAACTCCCATTTCAACATTCCGGAATGGGTGGCGGCCGGCTATGACGAGGCCTTCATCACCTCGTATCTGAAGTCGGAGGGCGACTCCTACAACCATCCGAACGCGGCGATCGAGCCGCGCATTCCCGGCATCTTCCAGTATTACAGCGCTGCCGAGGACATCCTGGCCAACACCTTCGCCGGCAAGATGAAGGCGCAGGAAGGCGCAGATGCCATCGCCGCCGCCTGGGAGAAGCTGACCGACCAGATCGGACGCGAGAACCAGATCAAGCTCTACAAAGCCTCGCTCGGCATGTAGGCTGTCTCGTGAGAAGTCGCGGCCCGGCGACACCTCGTCGCCGGGCCGCATCTTGACCGGCATCGCCCGGTTACTTGCGCAAAAAGGGATAGGCGTGGCTGACCAGACTTCGACCGCGAATGCGTGGCCGGCAAATCCTGCTCCGGCCGATCTTATACCGGCTGGACGTAAGCGCCTCGGCTGGGCCCTGATGATTGCCGCGACGCTCGCGCTGCTGGCGACGATCGTGATGCAGATCCTCTACAAGACCGAAGTCGACACGGTCGGCTTCTACACCTGGCGTCCCGTGGTCTACGCCTATGTGCTGTGGGGTGTCGCGCTCGGCGCTTGGCAGGTGCTAACGCGCGGCGAGGACGGCCAGCGCGCGCTGTTCCTGCTGCCGGCGCTGCTCTTCACCATAGCCATGGTGATCTTCCCGACGCTGTTCGGCTTCTACATCGCGCTGACCGACTGGAATCTCAGCTCGTTTTCCGGCCGCAGGTTCAACGGGCTGGACAATTTCTGGCAGATGCTGGGCGACCCCTATTACCGCAACGCGCTGTTCAACATGGTGCTCTACGTGCTGGCGGTGCTGGTCGAATACGTCATCGCATTCGGACTGGCGCTGCTGCTCAACGCGCAGATCCGCGCCAGAAAATTCTTCCGCGTGGTCTTTCTGCTGCCGCTCATGCTGTCGCCGGTCGCCGTCTCCTGGATGGTCGGCAAATCGCTGATGGAGTACCGGTTCGGACCGGCATCGACGCTGGCGCGCCATCTCGGCTGGAACAATCCGGCCTTCTTCTCCGACCCGGTCATCGCCCGCATCTCGATCATGGTGCTCGACGCCTGGACCTTCATTCCGTTCATGATGATCATGCTGCTCGCCGGCCTGCAGGCCATGTCGCGCGAGGTGATCGAGGCGGCGCGCGTCGACGGCGCGAACGCATGGCAGACCTTCTGGCAGGTCACGTTCCCGCTGATGCTGCCGGTGTCGCTGACGGCGGTGATCCTGCGTATCATCTTCAAGCTCAAGCTTGCTGACATCATCATCACGGTGACGTCCGGCGGCCCCGGCGGCGCCACGGATTCGGTTTCGAGCTTCATCTACCGCGAGTATCGCGACCGCTCGAATGTCGGCTACGGCACCATGCTCGCCATGGTCTACCTGATCATCATCGTCGTGTTCGTCACCTGGCTGCTGAAGATCGCCGGCCGTTTCGTCCGCAACGTCAACTGAGCGGCATCATGAGCGTCCAGACCACCGAATACACCGTTTCCGAAATCCGCTCGCCGGCCGCCTTCATCACCAGTCGCGTCTTCATCTATGGCGCGCTGGGGTTCTGGTCCTTCGTCTGCCTGTTCCCGATCTACTGGACGATAACCACCTCGTTCAAATCGGCTGTCGACGTCACGCAAGGCCACCTCATCCCCTTCGTCGACTTCCAGCCGGACTGGAAAGGTTGGCGCTCGCTCGGCCTGTCGCCGGATTCGATCTTCCAGACCTCGACCGTGCGCGACGAGTTCCTCAAGCGCTTCATGAACTCGGTCATCACCTCGGTCGGCGCATCGAGCCTTGCCATCGTTATTGGCAGCCTCGCCGCCTATGGCCTTACCCGCTATCGCTACAAGTTCGCGTGGTTCAAGAACGAGGACATCTCCTTCTTCTTCCTGTCGCAGCTCATCCTGCCGCCGGTCGTGCTGGCGTTGCCTTTCCTGGTGCTCTACCGCGAAGTGGCGCTGCTCGACACGCGCATCGGGCTCGTGCTCCTCTACACGCTGATGGTCTTGCCGATCGTCATCTGGATCATGCGCGATCAGTTCAACTCGATCCCGGTCGAGCTCGAGGAGGCGGCCCTCGTCGACGGCCTGACCATCTGGGGTGCCTTCTTCCGCATCGTCATGCCGATCGCGCTTCCCGGCATGGTCGCCGCCTTCATCCTGGCGATGGTGCTCTGCTGGAACGAATATTTCTTCGCCGCGCTGCTCACCTCCACCGATGCCAAGACCATCCCCGTCATGGTGGCGAGCCAGACCGGCTCGCAAGGCATCAACTGGTGGTCGATGGCCGCCCTTGCCACGGCAGCCATCGCACCGCTGGCGATCATCGGCATCGCGCTCGAACGTTATCTGATCATGGGCATGACAGCCGGTTCGGTGAAGTAGGCCCCTTTGCCTTCTCCCCTTGCAGGCCCCTTGCGGGAGAAGGTGGATCGGCGCGTTGGCGCCGAGACAGATGAGGGATGTTCCAGGGAACGCCAGCGTCTCACTCCGCTGGAACACCCCTCATCCGTCGCCTTCGGCGACACCCTCTCCCACAAGGGGAGAAGGAGGAGTTCGCACCTAGCGCATCAATATCGCCCGCAGGTGATCGAGGATCATCGCGACACCCTTTTGCCCCAGCGCGGCCGAAGCCTCCGGCGCGCTTTTCGTGTACCAGCCCGTATTGTCGGCGAAATGGCCGGCATCCACCGCCTCGGGGCATAGCGCCAGCATCAGCGATGTCTCGCCGATGCCGGCATGGTCGAACGGATATTGGCCGTTCATCGCGGGTGGCATCAGCGGATGCACCTGCACCCAGTTGAAGACGTTCTCGCCCCGGGCGTGGCCGGCATAATAGTCGGCCATCTTGTCGGAACCCCACCAGCCCTCGCCGCGCTCCTTTTCCAGGAAGCGGAAGATCGCCTGCCGGCCCGCGCTCTTGAAGGCGAGATCGGTCGGCATGCCGGCGACAAAATTCTCGGTCTGGTGATGGATGATGGTGTGGATGTTGCGGAAGCCGATACGCAGCAGTCCGTAGAACAGTTCTTCCGCGAAGGGCGCCAGCACCGGACCGCTGACCTGTACCGAGCCGCTGCCTTCCGGGGGCTCCACGGCATAGCTCGCCGCGCCATAGTAGAAGGGCGGCAGGATGACGATATCCCTCTCCTTCTCGACGAGTTCGAGCGTCTTGATGACGGCGAGCGTGTCCATGCCGACCGCCATGTGCTCGCCATGGTATTCGAGCACGCCGAGCGGCAGCACGACCGGCCAGTTTTCTTCGATCGCCTTGCGGATCTGGTGCGGCAGCATCAATTCGTAGCGCATGTCCCTACTCCATGTTGGTGTGCCGGGCGCGCATCGCCTCAGGAGTCGCGCCGGTCAGCAGCTTGAGCTTCAGCACCATCACCTCGAACAGCAGGAAAAGCACGCCCTCGAACAGCGAGCCCATCGGCAGCACCGAAGTTCTGGCAGCGCCCTGGTCGCTGGCCATGGTCTGGGCCGGAACGAGCAGCGTGAAGTCGGCAAGCTTCGCGGCGCTGCCCGCCGGTTCGGCGGTAAGCAGCAGCACCTTGGCGCCGGCGTCGTGGGCGACACGCATCAAGGTCAAGACCGTGGTGGTTTCGCCCGGTCCGGAGCTCGCGAGGAAGATGTCGCCTTCGCCTAGCGGCGGCGTGGTCATGTCGCCGACAACCGAAACCGGTAGGCCTAGATGATAGAGCCGCATGGCGAAGCCTTTGACCTGAAGTGCTTCCCGGCCGCAGCCATAGACGACGATCTTGCCGGCATCGGCCAGCATTGCGCACGCGGCGTCGACCCGGTCGTCATCGATACGCCGCACCACGGCGGCAAGCTCGTCCAGCGCGGTCACAAACATCTCCGATCCAGCTTGCGTCATGACGGGTACATCCATTCTGCTTAGGCTTGATTAGGCTTGCGACGCCGCGATCGCTTTTCGTGCGAAACACTTGTTTTTGTTCATGCTATCACTGCGAAAATTGCTGTCCAACGAGCCTCGGTGCTTTTGCTGTGCCAGCGGCGTGATAGTGTCATGTCAGACAAATCGATCCGGGACATTGAGAATATGAAGACACGGCATTTCGACCGCATCGGCAATGGCGGCATCACCTTCACCGAACTTGGCTTCGGCACCGCGCCGCTCGGCAATCTCTACCGCGCCGTCTCCGATGAGGATGCCAATGCCACGCTAGAGGCGGCATGGAAGACCGGCTGCCGCTACTTCGACACCGCTCCCCTCTACGGCCTCGGTCTCTCCGAAACCCGGCTCAACCCTTTCCTGCGCGGCAAGAAGCGTGACGATTATGTGCTGTCGAGCAAGGTCGGCCGCCTCATGCGCGTCTCTGCACCCGACCAGCGCACCGGCATCGGCAAGTTCTTCGAGACGCCCTCGCGCCGGGAAGTCTACGACTACAGCTATGACGGCGTGATGCGTTCCTTCGAGGCATCGCTGGAGCGCCTCGGCGTCGACCGCATCGACATCCTCTATGTGCACGATGTCGACATCTTCACCCACGGCAGCAAGGAGGCGTCGGACAGGCGCATCGAGGAGTTCATGGCGTCCGGCTATTACGCACTGCTTTCACTGCGCGACCAGGGTGTGATCAAGGCCTTCGGTGGCGGCATCAACGAATGGCAAGTCTGCGAGACGCTCGCCGAGCGCGGCGATTTCGACCTGTTCCTGCTCGCCGGCCGCTACACGCTTCTCGAGCAGGAAGCGCTGGCGACCTTCCTGCCGCTCTGCGAGAAGCGCGGCATCGGCATCGTTCTCGGCGGCCCTTACAATTCCGGTATCCTGGCGACGGGGCCGAAGCCGGGCGCTTTCTACAACTACACAGAGGCGCCGCAAGCCGTGCTCGACCGCGTGGCGCGCATAGAGGCGGTCTGCAAGCGCCATGGCGTGCGGCTGATCGAGGCGGCACTCCAGTTCCCGCTGCAGCATCCTTCCGTGATGTCGGTGATCCCCGGCGGCCAGCGGCCGGCCGAGGTCGAAAGTAACCGCGCGCTGCTCGATGTCAAGATCCCGGCAGCCTTGTGGGCGGATCTCAAGCAGGAAGACCTGATGCGCGCCGACGCGCCGACCGGCTGAACGCACGCCCGCGGACGCAGGGCACAAAAAAGAAGAGCCGGGCAGGCCCCGGCTCTTCTGAGCTTAAAGAAAAGGTCTTAGTTGACCGCGTCCTTGAGGCCCTTGCCAGCCGAAAACTTCGGCACGGTGCGCGCCGGAATCTTCACTTCCGCGCCGGTCTGCGGGTTGCGGCCGGTCGAAGCAGCGCGTTTTGACACGGTGAAATTTCCGAAGCCGACAAGCCGGACATCGCCGCCCTTCTTCAGTTCGCCAGTGATCACGGAGAACACCGCATCGACGGCGGACTGCGCATCAGCCTTCGAAATGCTTGCGGAGTCGGCGACAGCGGACACCAGTTCGTTCTTGTTCATCAAAATTCCCTTCCATGAGAAAACCGGAACGTACGACTCATCCGGCAGGAAACGGACTTTAGAAAGAAGCGTTCCGGAACCCAAGCCGAAAACCGCGGAATTCCGGGCTTTTTTCCACTTTTTCGGAGATTTTTCACATGAAAAAGCCGGGCTGGAAGCCCGGCTCCCTCGTTGTGCGTTGCAATGTTAGAAAATGCTAATGTGCAAGCGACTTGCCGGCGTCGTCTCCGGCATCCACGCCGGCCGGCGGATTCACCGGCTCGACCCATTCGATCGGCTCCGGCATCTTGACCAGCGCGTGCCTCAGCACCTCGCCGACCCGCGAGACCGGAATGATCTCCATGTTGTTCTTCACATTATCCGGAATCTCGGCCAGGTCCTTGGCGTTGTCTTCCGGGATCAGCACCTTCTTGATGCCGCCGCGCAACGCGGCAAGCAGCTTCTCCTTCAGGCCGCCGATCGGCAGCACCCTGCCGCGCAGCGTCACCTCGCCGGTCATCGCCACATCGGCGCGGACCGGAATGCCGGTGAGCACCGACACGATCGCCGTCACCATCGCCACGCCCGCCGACGGACCGTCCTTGGGCGTCGCGCCCTCCGGCACGTGGACATGGATGTCGCGCTTGTCGAACAGCGGCGGCTCGATGCCGAAATCGATGGCCCGCGAGCGAACGTAAGAAGCCGCCGCCGAGATCGATTCCTTCATCACGTCGCGCAGGTTGCCGGTCACCGTCATGCGGCCCTTACCGGGCATCATGACGCCTTCGACCGTCAGCAGCTCGCCGCCGACTTCCGTCCAGGCCAGACCGGTGACGACACCGACCTGATCGTCGGCCTCGACCTGACCGAAGCGGAAGCGCGGAACGCCGAGATAGTCGGCAAGGTTGTCCGCGGTGATCTTCACCGTCTTCTTCTTCGTCCTCAGGATCTCGGTCACCGCCTTACGCCCGAGCTTCATCAGCTCGCGCTCCAGGCTGCGCACGCCGGCTTCCCTTGTGTAGGTCTGGATGATGCCGCGGATCGCGTCCTCACCGACCGAGAACTCGTTCGGCTGCAGAGCGTGATCGCGGATCACCTTGGGCATCAGGTGACGCTTGGCGATCTCGATCTTCTCGTCCTCGGTATAGCCGGCGATACGGATGATCTCCATGCGGTCCATCAAAGGCGCAGGGATGTTCAGCGTATTCGCCGTCGTCACGAACATCACGCTCGACAGGTCGTATTCGACCTCGAGGTAATGGTCCATGAACGTCGAGTTCTGCTCGGGATCGAGCACCTCGAGCAAGGCCGACGACGGATCGCCGCGGAAGTCCTGGCCCATCTTGTCGATCTCGTCGAGCAGGAAGAGCGGGTTGGACTTCTTGGCCTTCTTCATCGACTGGATGACCTTGCCGGGCATCGAGCCGATATAGGTCCGCCTGTGGCCACGAATCTCGGCCTCGTCGCGCACGCCGCCGAGCGCCATGCGGATGAACTCGCGGCCGGTCGCCTTGGCGATCGACTTGCCGAGCGACGTCTTGCCGACGCCGGGCGGGCCGACGAGGCACAGGATCGGTCCCTTCAGCTTCTTCTGCCGGCTCTGCACGGCGAGGTACTCGACGATGCGCTCCTTGACCTTGTCGAGGCCGAAGTGATCCGCGTCGAGCACATCCTGCGCGAAGGCGAGGTCATGCTTGACCTTGGAGTTCTTGCCCCACGGGATCGACAGCAGCCAGTCGAGATAGTTGCGCACGACAGTGGATTCAGCCGACATCGGCGACATCGACCGCAGCTTCTTCAATTCGGCTTCCGCCTTCTCGCGGGCCTCCTTGGAGAGCTTGGTCTTCTTGATGCGCGCCTCGATCTCGGCGGCCTCGTCGCGGCCGTCCTCGCCCTCGCCGAGCTCCTTCTGGATCGCCTTCATCTGCTCGTTGAGGTAGTACTCGCGCTGCGTCTTCTCCATCTGGCGCTTCACGCGCGAACGGATACGCTTTTCCACCTGCAGCACGGAGATCTCGGCTTCCATGAAGCCCATCGCCTTCTCGAGACGCTCCTTGACGGAGAGCGTGGCGAGCATCTCCTGCTTCTCGGGGATCTTGATGGCGAGATGCGAGGCAACCGTGTCGGCGAGCTTGGAATAGTCGTCGATCTGGCTGGCGGCACCCACCACTTCGGGCGAGATCTTCTTGTTCAGCTTGACGTAATTTTCGAAGTCGGTGACGACCGAGCGGGCAAGCGCCTCGATCTCGACCTCTTCCTCCTCCGGCTCGACCAGCGCCGTGGCGCGGGCCTCGTGGAAATCGGCACGGTCGGTGAACGAGACGACCTTGGCGCGCGAGGCGCCCTCGACCAGCACCTTCACGGTGCCGTCGGGCAGCTTCAGGAGCTGCAGCACATTGGCGAGCGTGCCGATGTCGAAAATGGCATCGGGCTCAGGATCGTCGTCGGCTGCGTTCATCTGGGTGGCAAGCAGGATCTGCTTTTCCTGCCCCATCACTTCTTCCAGCGCCTTGATCGACTTTTCACGGCCCACGAAGAGCGGAACGATCATGTGCGGGAACACGACGATATCGCGCAGTGGGAGGACTGCGAAAACGCCGTCGCTGGAAGACTTGGATATCTTGGCCATTGTCCAACCTTTCATGTCGCGGCCGCTAATTGAGCCAACCGCGAATCTCATATTAACGACCGAGCGTCGTTCCGCCTACCACCGTTTGTGACGGGAGTTTTACAGCACAGAATTCGGCGCTTCGGCCTTCCGCTGTTAGGTGGATGCGGGCGGAGCAAAGATCAAGGGTTAACATGGTCCGCTTATCCACTCCATCACCAAGCGGCACATCCCTCACAGCAAAACGGCGCCGCACGGGCGCCGTTCCATGAAAAAATTGCCGATCAGCTGTCATGTCAGGCGCTGACGTTGCCCTTCTTTTCCTTCTGCTCGGAATAGATGTAGAGCGGCCGGGCGTTGCCGGAGACCACCTCTTCCGAGATCACGACTTCGCGCACGCCTTCCAGCGCCGGAAGCTCGAACATCGTGTCGAGCAGGATTGCTTCCATGATGGAACGCAGGCCGCGGGCGCCGGTCTTGCGCTCGATGGCGCGCTTGGCGATCGCCGACAGCGCGTTCTCGTGGAAGGTCAGGTCGACGTTTTCCATTTCGAACAGCCGCTGATATTGCTTGACCAGCGCGTTCTTCGGCTCGGTCAGGATCTGGATCAGCGCCGGCTCGTCGAGGTCTTCCAGTGTCGCCAGAACCGGCAGACGGCCGACGAATTCCGGAATTAGGCCGAATTTCAGCAGATCCTCGGGCTCGACCTGGCGGAACAGGTCGCCGGTGCGCCGATCCTCGGGCGAAGCCACGGTAGCGCCGAAGCCGATCGAGGTCTTGCGGCCGCGATCCGAGATGATCTTGTCGAGCCCTGCGAAGGCGCCGCCGCAGATGAACAGGATGTTGGCGGTGTCGACCTGCAGGAATTCCTGCTGCGGGTGCTTGCGGCCGCCCTGTGGCGGCACGGAAGCGACCGTGCCTTCCATGATCTTCAACAGTGCCTGCTGCACGCCCTCGCCCGACACGTCGCGGGTGATCGAGGGATTGTCCGACTTGCGCGAGATCTTGTCGATCTCGTCGATATAGACGATGCCGCGCTGGGCACGCTCGACATTGTAGTCGGCCGACTGCAACAGCTTCAGGATGATGTTCTCGACGTCCTCGCCGACGTAACCGGCTTCGGTCAGCGTCGTGGCGTCGGCCATGGTGAAGGGCACGTCGATGATGCGAGCCAGCGTCTGCGCGAGCAGCGTCTTGCCGCAGCCGGTCGGGCCGATCAGCAGGATGTTCGACTTCGCCAGTTCGACGTCATTGTTCTTGCCGGCATGCGCAAGGCGCTTGTAGTGGTTATGGACGGCGACCGACAGCACCCGCTTGGCGTAGGGCTGGCCGATGACATAATCGTCGAGGACCTTGAGGATCTCCTGCGGGGTCGGCACGCCCTCGCGCGACTTCACCATCGAGGTCTTGTTCTCCTCGCGGATGATGTCCATGCAGAGTTCGACGCACTCATCGCAGATGAACACGGTCGGACCGGCGATCAGCTTGCGCACTTCGTGCTGGCTTTTGCCGCAAAACGAGCAATAGAGCGTGTTCTTTGAATCGCCGCCGTTGTTGCTAACCTTGCTCATTTTTCTGTCCTTTCACCGCCTGCTCGCCGATGGTCTGGCCGCTTGGCGTCTCACCAATCTATCGCGGCAATCCGCCACCGCCAGTGTCCCGGCTCACACAGCGCATTCCGTACGAAACATAAATCAGAAAACGCGACAATGATTCGCAGCAACCCCATGCAAAGCTAAGCCGTCGAAAATCAACATAGCCTTAACGTAGGCAATCCCAGCCTTCGAGGGAACAGGCAATTGTGGCCGAAATGCCGCAAGCCGCGCCAAAAGCGCGTTATCCCGCCATTCAGCTGCCAATCAGGGCCTATGCGGTGGCCGTTTCGCCCAGCTCGCGCGTCGTGATGACCTTGTCTATCAGACCAAAGTCCTTGGCCTCGTCGGCGCTCATGAAATGATCGCGGTCGAGCGTCCGTTCGATCTCGTCATAGCTCTTGCCGGTGTGCTTGACATAGACCTCGTTCAAGCGGCGCTTCAATTTGATGATGTCCTGCGCATGACGTTCGATGTCCGACGCCTGCCCCTGGAACCCGCCTGACGGCTGATGGACCATGATGCGGGCGTTCGGCGTGGCAAAGCGCATGTCCTTGTGGCCGGCGCAAAGCAGCAGCGAGCCCATCGAGGCCGCCTGGCCGATGCAGAGCGTCGACACCGCCGGCTTGATGAACTGCATGGTGTCGTAGATCGCCATGCCCGAGGTGACGACACCGCCCGGCGAGTTGATGTAGAGGTTGATTTCCTTCTTGGGATTTTCCGCCTCGAGGAACAAAAGCTGTGCACAAACCAGCGTCGCCATGCCGTCTTCGACCGGGCCGGTGATGAAGATGATGCGTTCCTTCAAGAGGCGCGAGAAGATATCGTAGGCCCGCTCGCCGCGATTGGTCTGCTCGACCACCATCGGAACGAGGTTCATATAGGTTTCGACGGGGTTCTTCATGGACTGCCCTTATTGGATGGATTCCGGCGCCGTGAAATATGAGAAATCGGGCGGAATCGGTTCTGGATCGTTAGGTCCTAAATAGGATGTCGGCTCACCCTAGCGCAAGGCCGCCCCTCCTAGCCATCTGGTTAAGTCGAATCAAGCGTCTCGGCCCAAGGAATGCCGCTGATGGGCAGGCAAATTATCCCGCGTCGAAGAGCGGCTCCGCCAAGGTAGCAGTTTCTTAACCGCGCTGCTTAACGACAAGCCCTGAAATCCCTGTCCGGGGGCGGACCTTCCGATACGCTCCTGCGTTGAATGGGCGTCCTTTTTCAACGGGGGAATGTCATGTTCTACAAGGGTTCCGCATCGCTCACCGCGGTCGCGATGCTTGCCACCGTGTCGGAAACCCCGGCCGGCGGCCGCGCGCTCGAATGCTACGAGCCGGTGCGCCGGCCGGCGCTTTATGACACCGTCTACGAAGACGTGATGGTGAGCCCAGGCGGCCAACTCGTCGACTATGACCCGCCGATCTACGGCACGAGCGAAGGCCTGGAGCAGATCGCCCCGCCCCGCGTCAGTTATGAGGTCGTGCCCGCGGTCACGCGAACCGTCTACCACACGGTCAAGGTGGACGATGGCGGCTACGCCTGGGAATGGCGCGTCATCCATGGCCGCAAGGTGCTTTGCAAAGTGTGGCGCAAGGCGCGCTACGCGCGGGTCGCCGAAACCGTCATCGTCGAGCCGGAGCGCGTCCGGCGCGTCGTTCTCCCGGCCGAATTTGAAGGCGTTGCCCGAGAGGTGCTGGTGCGGCCGGAAGAGCGGCGCATCACCGACATCCCGCCTTCATACCGGACCGTGGCTCGTCGGGTGGTGGTGCGGGAAGGCTCGACCGACTGGCGGCGGGTGCACATCCCGCGGCACTGCCCGGACTAAAGCATGTCTCCCGAAAGTGGGAACCGGTTTCGGGGCAAAGACATACGTACGTCCGGGCCGCTCGTGGCGCCCGGACGAAAATACCCGGTTTAGGCCAGGTCGACGTCAAGGATCGCCATCGAAAAATTATAGTCGCCGTCGTCCTCGTCTTTGAAGACGATGCCGAGGAACTCGTCGCCGACATAGACCTCGGCCGAGTCTTCCTTGCGCGGGCGCGCCTTCACCTGCAGCTTGGGATTCTGGAAGACGCGCTTGAAATAGGCGTCCAGCTTTCTGATTTCGTCCGGCTTCAAAAGTCTTCTCCGAAATGTCGGCTTGTTCGTTGGAACGCGCTTCTGGCACGCCGACGATGGCGATGTAAAGGCAAGCTGGCAGCATAACACGGGACAACCGGCACCCGAAATGGCGGCCGGATTCCGGCCGCGGCCGATGACTGCCGAATTCAGATGTCGAAGCTGACGACGTGGTCCATCGTCTGCGAGGGCAGAAGCTGGTCCATCTGCCGCGAAGGCTGGTCGCAGCCCGTTTCTCCCACGACGCG
This sequence comes from Mesorhizobium sp. WSM4884, assembly GCF_029625675.1. Classification (NCBI taxonomy): domain Bacteria; kingdom Pseudomonadati; phylum Pseudomonadota; class Alphaproteobacteria; order Hyphomicrobiales; family Phyllobacteriaceae; genus Mesorhizobium; species Mesorhizobium sp. WSM4884. The sequence goes on along the minus strand of NZ_JARTVO010000004.1, from coordinate 75,542 downwards.
GGCCGGCACGCCGGCGACCGTCTTGTTGTGCGGCACGGGCGACAGCACCACAGAGCCAGCCGCGATCTTCGAGCAGTGGCCGATCTCGATATTGCCGAGGATCTTGGCGCCGGCGCCGATCAGCACCCCGCGGCGGATCTTCGGATGACGGTCGCCGCTGGCCTTGCCGGTGCCGCCGAGCGTCACACCGTGCAGTATCGAGACATCGTCCTCGATGACGGCCGTCTGGCCGACCACCAGGCCGGTGGCGTGGTCGAGGAAGATTCCCTTGCCGATGCGGGCGGCCGGATTGATGTCGGTCTGGAACACCGAGGATGAGCGGCTCTGCAGGTAGAGCGCGAAGTCCCTGCGGCCCTGGTTCCATAGCCAATGCGCCAGCCGGTGTGTCTGGATGGCATGGAAACCCTTGAAGTAGAGCACAGGCATGATGAAGCGGTCGCAGGCCGGGTCGCGGTCGTAATAGGCTTGGATGTCGACGCGAACGGTCCCGCTCCACTCGGGATCGTCGGCAAGCATCGCCTTGAAGGTCTGCCGGATGAGGTCGGAGCCGATGTCCTGGTGCGCCAGGCGCTCGGCCAGCCGATGAATGACCGCTTCTTCCAGGCTTTCCTGATTGAGGATGGTCGAATAGAGGAAAGCGGCAAGCAGCGGGTCGCGGTTCACCGCTTCCATCGCCTCGTCGCGGATCGCGCGCCAGATCGGATCGACCGGCTGCACCATGCTGGGGCGGGCTATCGTAACGCTGTTCATCGACGGTCTCCGGCCTGCTCGTTCATCCGGCGGCACATATAGGCCAGATCGTAGCACGGTTGAACTCAATTTTCCTTAGTGCTTTGTCAAATGGACTTGGTTCACGGGAATTCAAGCCGTAATGGAAAACGAACCCTTGATCGACGAAGCACTGAAAAGCGAGCTTGCCGCGCTCTATCAGGCCGGAGACAGGCATTATCACGACCTCGCCCATGTCGAGGCCATGCTGGCTTTGGCCGAAGAATGCCGACGCCTGCTCCATGACCCGGACGCCGTCGAAGCGGCGATCTGGTTCCACGACGCGATCTATGACAGCCGCGCCAAGGACAACGAGGCCAAAAGCGCGGCCTTGGCGGAGCAAAGGCTGTCCGACCGCGTCAGCCCGGAGCGTCTCAGCCGCATTGTGGCGATGATCGACGCCACCGCCACGCATCAGTTGCCGCAGCTCGACGACGAGAAGGCGACAAACGACGCAGCCCTGTTCCTCGACATGGACTTGGCAATCCTTGGCGCCGAACCGGACGTCTTCGACACCTATGAGAAGGCGGTCCGGCGCGAATATGGCTGGGTCGAAGAGCCGCTGTGGCGCGCCGGCCGCGCCGCCGTCCTGAAGGGTTTTCTGGCCCGCCCGCATATTTTCCATACCGCCGAATTCCGGCAGCGTTTCGAGTCTGGGGCAAGGCAGAACCTGGAACGGTCGCTGGCCGCGCTCGAAGCCGGATAATACCGCTCAGAGCGGGTTCTCGGCGTAGAATTCCAGCACGCGCTGCTTGAAGCTCTTGTCGCCGACGGCAAGCATGTGGTCGCGGCCTTCGATATGAAAAGCCTTCGCGTTGGGCATGAGCACGGCCAGTTCGTCCGGCGAACCGGCGATGTCGTCCTTAGTGCCGACGGCAATCAGGGTTGGCTGGGCAATGCGCGCGACATCGTCCTCGCTCATGGACGCGCGCGAGCCGATGATGCAGACGGCGAGCGCCCGGCGGTCGCTGCGCGTCTGGTCGGCGAAGGCGCGAAACGAGCGGCCCCGCGCATGCCTGATCGTACCGGGATCTTCGGCCAGAAGCGCATCGGCGATCGGGTCCCAGTCGCCGACGCCGTCGACAAGACCGATGCCGAGGCCGCCCAACACCAGCGTCGCAACCCTGTCCGGATTGGACAACGCCATGAATGCGGATACCCGCGCGCCCATCGAATAGCCCATGACATGGGCGCGTTCGATGCCGAGGCGATCGAGCAGCGCGGCCGCGTCCGAGGCCATCCTGACCGGCGTGTAGTCGGCCTCGTCGTAGCTCTTCGACGAGGAGCCGTGGCCGCGGTTGTCGAAGGCGATGGCGCGGTAGCCCGCGTCGTTCAGCGTCTTGAACCAGCCGGGCGAGACCCAGTTGACGTAGTGGCTCGAGGCAAAGCCATGGATCATCAGCACCGGATCGCCCTGCCCGGACGCCGGCTGGCGGTCGAGATAGGCGAGTTCGAAGCCGTCATGGGAAAAAAATTGCATTGGTGTTGCCGCGGTCAGTTGGAACCGGCGCCCGACACCTTGGCGATCGCCGGATGGCGCAAGAGATCGCCGTCCCTGAGACCGTCTTTGGCGGCCGTTCCCGCCTTGAGCTCGAGCACGAAGCTTACGGGCTGTCCCGGAGAAATGATGGCTTCGGATTCCGGTTCGCCGCGCTTGATGGCCTTGATCCTGCCGTCCTGGCCGACAAAGACCAGATCGAGCGGCATCGGCGTGTTCTTCATCCAGAAATTCACCTCGCCGGGCTTCTCGAACACGAACAGCATGCCGTGATCGTCGGCCATGTCCTCGCGAAACATCAGCCCGGCCTCGCGCTCTTCGGAGGTATCGGCGATCTCGATGGAGAAGGAGTGCTTGCCGGAGCCGGTCATCGCGACCAGCGGCGTCGGATCGACCGGCAGCATCATGGCCTGGCCGTCCGCCGCACTCGGTTTCAGGGCACTGAAATAGGCGGCCGAAACGATGGCGGCGCAAAGCGCGCCTGCAGTCAGCCAGTTGCGGTGAGCCATTTGATACCTCGTCCGGGCCGTCCTAAAGCATGTCTCCCGAAAGTGGGAACCGGCTTCGGGACAAAGACATGCGTAAATCGAAAACCTAAAGCGCACAGAGCGCATCTGAAAGGTCGCGATGCGCTTTAGACCATGATCCAGGCGAGTGGAACCGGTTTTCGGACAAAGATTGGCCTTGCACGGGCCATCCTGATCGTGTCGGGGAAGCCCTAATGCGAGACCGGCAAGGTGCCCATATCGGGGTGAATTTCGGCGGCCATAAGGCCTTTGTCGCCGCGCCCGAAGCGAACCAGCACGACCTGGCCGGGCCTCAGTTCGGTGATACCGTAGCGGCGCAGCGTCTCCATGTGGACGAAGATGTCCTCGGTGCCCTCGCCCCGGGTCAGGAAGCCGAAGCCCTTGGTGCGGTTGAACCACTTCACCAGCGCCCGTTCGAGCCCGCTCTCCGCCGTCACGGTGACGTGCGTGCGCTGCTCCTGCTCCGCCGGATGCACCGCTGTCGAGGCATCCATGGAAAGAACGCGGAAAGCCTGCAGGCCACGCTCGCCCTGCTTGACGAGGCAGACCACGCGCGCGCCTTCCAGCGCAGTCTGGAAGCCGTCCCTTCGAAGACATGTCACATGGAGGAGAACGTCACCCGAGACGCCATCGTCCGGAAGAATGAAGCCGTAGCCCTTGGCCACGTCGAACCATTTGATAGCCCCGGCGATCTCGACAAGCTCGGTATCGCCGCCGCTGTCCCGCTTCAAGGCGTCGTCAAGGCTTCCGTCCCGCCCCATGAAAGAGGCTTTTTCCCCCATAAGAATGCCCCCTTTTCCAACTGCAACCACGACTGATTCTTGCCATGAGATTAACACTGCGGCTTCCGGGGTGTGCAAGACCTGACGTGCCTTTTTTCACCGTTGCGCACGGGAAAGCCTTAATAGTTGTTTGCCGGCGCCGGTCGGCAAGCAACGGTGCAGCTCGAAATCGACCGCTCGCCGGTTTTGTCGGACGATTGCCCTTTGACGGAGCCGCTCCTATGGTGCGCCGCAACGCAACGCTCCGAGGAAACCGACATGCGCTATCTCCATACAATGGTCCGCATCGCCGACATCGATCGATCGCTCGATTTCTACTGCAACAAGCTCGGCCTCAAGGAAGTGCGTCGCTACGAGAACGAGCAGGGACGCTACACGCTGATCTTCCTCGCCGCGTCCGAGGACGAGCAAAGCGGCATCAGTGAAAAGGCACCGATGGTCGAGCTGACCTACAATTGGGACCCGGAAGAGTATAAGGGCGGCCGCAATTTCGGCCACCTCGCCTATGAGGTCGACGACATCTACGCCACCTGCCAGAAGCTCATGGACAGTGGCGTGACCATCAACCGGCCGCCGCGCGACGGCAACATGGCCTTCATCCGCTCGCCTGACGGCATCTCGATCGAGCTTTTGCAGAAAGGTCCGGCAAAGGCCAAGGCCGAACCGTGGGCCTCGATGCCGAACACCGGAAGCTGGTAGGCGTCGGCCCATCCCGAGGATTTGACCGGCCGGTCCATGGTGTTTCGCCGAATGGTGCCTATCTACCGGCTTGCGGCGCCAGCCTGATCGGGCTGGCGCTTTCTTTGAGCCGCCAGGAGAATTCCATGCCGACCAGCCGCGCCGACGTCGCTACCGAACACGCCAGCCGCTATCTGCAGCAGCTCTGCAAGCATTGGGCGCACAAGTTTCCGGTCGAGTTCGATCCGCATCACGGCGCCATACAGCTCTCGCTCGGCCGCACGGTGATGGATGCCGACGACAAGGCTCTTCACATCGCGGTTGCCGCCGACGATCCCGCCTCGCTCAAGCGGCTGGAAACCGTGGTTGCCGACCACATCAAGCGCTTCGCCTTCCGCGAGGAGCTGACCTTCGACTGGCAAAAGGCCGCCTGAGCCCGTGCAATCCAGGAAAAGTGCCTCGCGATTTTTCCGTCCGGATTGCGCAGAATGAACAATCAGCCGCCTGCCTTGCCCGCCATTTCGCGCAGGGCAAGCACGCTGCGCCAGTTGCGCGCCGTGTCCGGTACCTTCAGCGTGCGCGGGATGAGATTGGCGAACACCGATTTGCCGACCCCGTCGGGTGCGTGCAGGTAGAGCACGTCGCCCTTGATCTCGAACCGCTCCGGGCCGGTGCATTTTTCCGCGAGCCGCGTGGTCTCTTCCGCGGTCGGCTCCCGCTCCAGCACGTAGGCGTGCAGCTTGGTCGGCTCGTCGACGACCTCGGGATACGGATTGCCTTCGACCAGTCGTTCGAACCATCCGGCGTCGCGCACCATGATGCGCGAATTGAAGCCCCATTTCTTCTCGAAGGCCGCTTCGAGCTGCTTTGCCAGCGCTGTCGCGTCGCCCTTCTTCGCGCGAAACACCACGTTGCCGCTTTGCACATAGTTCGCAACGTCGCTGAAGCCGAGGCTTTCGAAGAACGACTTCAGTTCCGCCATCCTGACGACGCGGTTGCCGCCGACATTGATGCCGGAAAACAGCGCCACGAAAACCGTCCCTTTGTCGCTCATTCTTGGTCCGCTCATATGATGAACCCCGCCAGCGTCTCGTTGTCGGTGATGTCCTGATACTGCACGCCCTCGGCGTCGAAATTGGCTTTCAGCAGATCGAAGTTGCGCCGGTCCTTGGTTTCGATGCCGATCAGCACCGAGCCGAAATTGCGTGCCGATTTCTTGAGATATTCGAAGCGCGTGATGTCGTCGTCCGGGCCGAGCATCTCGAGGAAGTCGCGCAGGGCGCCCGGCCGCTGCGGGAAGCGGATGACGAAATACTTCTTCAGACCTTCGAAACGCAGCGCCCGCTCCTTCACGTCGGGTAGACGCTCGAAGTCGAAATTGCCCCCGGAGACGACCGCAACGACGGTCTTGCCCCTGATCTCCTTGCGCGAAAAATCCTTGAGCGCGTCGATTGCCAAGGCGCCGGCCGGCTCCAGCACCACGCCCTCGACATTGAGCATCTCGATCATCGTCGCGCAGAGCCGGTTCTCCGGGACGAGGCGCACAGAGTCGGCGGTGAACTCCTTGAGATGGCGCAACGGCTCGCGGCCGATCTCGGCGACCGCTGCGCCATCGACGAAATTGTCGACCTTGGCGAGCTTGACCCGCTTGCCGCTGGAAAGGCTCTCGCTGAGGCTCGGCGCGCCCGCCGGCTCGCAGAATATGAAGCGCGTGTCGCGATGCCGGTCGGAGAAATAGTGGGTGACGCCAGCCGCCAGGCCGCCGCCGCCGACCGGCAGCATGACGATGTCGGGCATGCGCCCGCCTGGCATTTGGGCCGCGATCTCATAGGCAACCGTCGCCTGGCCCTCGATGATGTCCTTGTGGTCGAAGGGCGGCACCATATGCGCGCCGGCGGTCTCGGTGAATTCGAAGGCGGCGCGATAGCTATCGTCGAAGAAATCGCCGACCAGCTTGATCTCGACGAAATCGCCGCCGAACAGCCGCGTCTTGTCGATCTTCTGCTGCGGCGTCGTCACCGACATGAACACCACGCCTCTTTTGCCGAAATGACGGCAGACGAAAGCGAAGCCCTGGGCGTGATTGCCGGCCGAGGCGCAGACGAACAGCTCGGCATTGTTGCCGGCGGCGAGCGCCTTGCGAAAGAAATTGAAAGCGCCCCGGATCTTGTAGGAGCGGACCGGCGTCAGGTCCTCGCGCTTCAGAAGGATGCGGGCGCCGGTCTTCTTCGACAGATAGTCGTTCTCCTGCAGCGGCGTTTCCGGAAATATCCCGCGGATCGCCTCGGCGGCAGCGGCGACGCGAGAAGAGAAGCTGTTCATGAGGCGATCGCCCTCGGATTGCATGGCGCGAAACGCTGGCTATCGCACAAATCGACGCTTGCGGCCACCGATGCAGCGGCACAGCGTATTTGGCTTTCGCGCAACAGTGTCGCGGCCGTCGCCAACCGCCGAGCAAATTTCCGCTGGACACGACTTACTTCCGCCGCACTTCGCCTGTCCGGGAGATTTCGCGGAGGTGGATGGCCAATTGCGGCCGGAGCGGATTTGTTGGACGTGCATTTGAAGACGCTTTTGATCATTGCCCTGGCTCTGCTGACGGCAGGCTGCGCGGGGCGGCAGACACAGGAAATTCTGGGCAGCGTCGTCGTGCCGACGGCGGCGACCGAGATCGCCGGCAACCACTCGATCTTCATCGCCACCACGCGCAAGCGCTCCGACGATCCGAACAAGGTCTTCGACGGCGAGCGTTCGGCGACGCTGAACTATGCGCGCGTCAGCGTCACGGTGCCGCCCGTCCACCAGACAGGCCAGATCGAGCGGCGTTCGCGCGGCACGTCGAACGACCCGACCAAATATTTCATGGCTTCCGAGGTCGTCGGCTACGACACCCAGCCGAAATTCGCCAGCGCGCTCAATGCCGATATCGACGCCCGCGGAGGCCGCGTCATGGTCTTCGTGCACGGCTACAACACCGGCTTCGACGACGCCGTCTACCGGCTGACCCAGATCGTCCACGATTCCGGCTATCCCGGCACGCCGGTGCTGTTCTCCTGGGCTTCGGGCGCCAAAACCACCGACTACGTCTATGACAAGGAAAGCGCCGCCGCCGCCCGCGACCAGCTGGAAGTGACGCTGAGAATGCTCGCGCAGACGGGCGCGCGGCGCATCGACATCGTCGCCCATTCGATGGGGACATGGGTGACGATGGAGACGCTGCGTCAGCTCGCCATCACCGGCGACCGCGATCTCAACGGCAAGCTCGGCGACGTCGTTCTGGCCTCGCCCGACATCGATGTCGATGTCTTCAAGAGCCAGATGCGCCGCTACGGCAAGCCCGACAAGCCATTCATCCTGCTCCTGTCGGACGACGACCGGGCGCTGAGGCTCTCCGGCCTGATTGCCGGTTCCCGCCCGCGCGTCGGCGACTACAGGGACGCGGCCGATCTCGCCTCCTATGGCGTCACGGTCGTCGACCTTTCCAAAGAGAAGGGCAGCGACAGCTTCAACCACACCAAATTCGCCGATAACCCGGCGCTGGTGAAGATGATCGGCCAGCGGCTGCGCGAGGACGATGGCTTTGCCAGCGACCGCGATGTCACCGACCGCATCAGCCAGCTCGCCACCCAGTAACCGTGCTTACGCGGCCGCCCTGCATCGACTTTGAACTGGACCGAGCCGCCCTCTGGCTTTATCGAAGTAGCCAGAGAGGTTCGCCGCCCTTGGGGGACCCCGGGTGATCGTGTGTTTGAAGATCGGCGTTGGCCTTGCCCTTGCGCTCGCCCTGGCGGGCTGCGCCGGCGGAAATACGCATGATCTTCTGAACCGGAAGGCGGTCGCGGTGCCGGCCTCCGATATTGCGGCCACCCATGAAATCTTCGTCGCCACGACTCGCCAGCAGGCGACCAAGGACCCGCGGCAGGTGTTCGACGGCGACCGTTCGCTGACCGCCAGCTACGCCCGTGTCGACGTCACGGTTCCAAAAATCCATCAGGTTGGCGCGATCGAGCGCGCCAAGGGTTCGGCCGACAGCAATCCGGCCAAGCAGTTCACTGCCACCGATGTCGTGCACTACGGCGACGCCTCGCAATTCGCCAAGGCGGTCGGTGCCGATATTGCCATACGCGGCGACCGCGCTTTGGTCTTCGTGCACGGCTTCAACAACGGCTTCGACGACGGCGTCTACCGGCTGACCCAGATTGCGCACGATACGAAATACCAGGGTACGCCGGTGCTGTTCTCATGGGCGTCGAGCGGCAAGACGACCGGCTACATCTATGACAAGGACAGCTCCACCGCGGCGCGCGACGACCTCGAGGCGACGCTGCGGATGCTTGCCAAGACGCGCGCCAAAAGCATCGACATCATCGCCCATTCGATGGGAACCTGGCTGACGATGGAAGCCTTGCGCCAGCTCGCCATCACCGGCGACCGCGATCTCAACGGCAAGCTCGGCTACGTCATCCTCGCTTCGCCCGACATCGACGTCGATGTCTTCAAGAAGCAGATGATCCGTTACGGCAAGCCCGACAAGCCGTTCGCCATCCTGCTCTCGGGCGACGACCGGGCGCTCAAGCTGTCCAGCTTCATTTCCGGCGACAAGCCGCGCGTCGGCGACTACGGCAACGCGGCCGATCTTGCGAGCTACGGCGTGGTCGTTGCGGATCTGACCAACACCAAAGGCGGCGACCGTTTGAACCACGCCAAGTTCGCCGACAATCCGGTCCTGGTACAATTGCTTGGCGACCGGCTGCGTACACCGGCAGCCCTGCGGGCGGACGAACCTCAAGGGGCCGGGTTGGACAATATAGGACAGGGTCTCGGCAAAGCGGTGGGATCGGTCGCCGAAGTGGTGATCACCACGCCGTTCAAGGTGCTGACCATCGCCACCGGCGGTCAATGATCCGCTAACGGCAACCCCCTCACACGAAAAGATCGACCTTCTGGAACGTCGTCACGTCGACCAAACCGACGTCGGAGATTCTGAGCTCCGGAATGACCACCAGCGCCAGCAGCGAGTGCTGCATGTAGGCATTGTTGAGCGAGCAGCCGACCTTGCGCATCGCTTCCGTCAGCTGCTCGGCCTTGGCGGCGACGATCTCGGCGCGCTCGTCCGACATCAGTCCGGCGATCGGCATTTCGACCAGCGCCAATTCCTTGCCCTTGGAATAAAGCACGACGCCGCCGCCGACCTCGCTCAGCCGGTTGACGGCTAACGCCATGTCCTCCTTGTTGGTGCCGACGACGATGATGTGGTGCGCGTCATGCGCCACGCTCGAGGCCATCGCGCAGTCCTCGACATAGCCGAAGCCCGAGACAAAGGCATTGGTGACGCCCCCGGTGCCCCTGTGGCGCTCCACCAGGGCGATCTGGCAGATGTCATTGCGGCGATCCATGGCAACCAGACCGTCCTCCACCGGCAGGTCCGCCTCCAGCGCCCGCGTCGGTGCCTGGTTCTCGATCACCCCGATCACCCGCGCCCGCACCTCGTTGGCGCCTTGAGGCGCCGCGATATCGAAATCCGTTGCCGCGAGCTTCTTGCCGAGCTTGACCGTGTTCTTCGCCGTCCGCGGATAGTCGTAGGCGGGAATGTCGATCTCGAGCTTGCCGGCTTTCGCCAGCCTGACGCCGCGGCCATAGACCTCATCGATGGTCATCTGGGCGAGATCGGAGACGATCAAAAGGTCGGCCAGCCGCCCCGGCGCGATCGAGCCGATCTCGCGCTCCAGCCTGAAATGCTGGGCGGTGTTGAGCGTCGCCATCTGGATCGCCGTCATCGGCCTCAGCCCCTGGCCGATGGCGTGCCGCACGACCCGGTCCATATGGCCTTCATGGACCAGCGTGCCCGAATGGCTGTCGTCGGTGCACAGGATGAAGTTGCGCGGATCGATACCGCCTTCGGTGATCGCCTTGATTTGCGCCGCGACGTCGTACCAGGCGGAACCCAGCCTCAGCATCGCCTTCATGCCCTGGCGCACGCGCGCGATCGCGTCCTCGGCCCGCGTGCCTTCATGATCGTCCTCGGCGCCGCCAGCGACATAACCATGGAAAGGCAGGCCGAGGTCGCGCGAGGCATAATGGCCGCCGACCGTCTTGCCGGCCTTGACCGTCTCGGCGATCTCGCCCGACATCACCGGATCGTTGGCGGCGACGCCCGGAAAGTTCATCACCTCGCCAAGCCCGATGATGTTTTCCCAGGTCATCGCCTCCGCGACATCGGCGACCGTAAGCTCCGCGCCGGCATGCTCCAGGCCAGGCGCGGAGGGCACGCAGGACGGCATCTGCACGTGCACGTTGATCGGCATCGCGACAGCCTCGTCATGCATCAGGCGGACACCCGGCAGACCCAGCACATTGGCGATCTCGTGCGGATCGATGAACATCGAGGTCGTGCCGTGCGGGATCACGGCGCGGCAGAACTCCGTCACAGTCACCATGCCGCTCTCGACATGCATATGCGCGTCACAGAGGCCGGGCACCAGATAGCGTCCGCCGGCATCGACCACCTTGGTCCCCTGCCCGATGGCGTGGCTGGCATTCGGCCCGCAATAAGCGAAGCGGCCGGCGGCAATCGCAATATCGGTGCCGGGGATGATCTCGCCCGAATGGACATTCACCCAGCGTCCGTTGCGGATGACCAGATCGGCGGGCTTGCGCCCCATCGCGACGTCGACCAGATGCGTCGCCGCCTCGGTCCAGGGCTTGGGTTTTGTTGGATTGGTGCGGCTCGCCATGACGGACTCCTGTTTGCCCGACTGTGCCAAGCGGGCGCGGTTTTGACCAGTTGGCAAAACTGGTTTGTTTTTAAGACAGATATCTCCTCCGGCAGGACGAAATCGCCTAGACTGGACGCTCTGGCCACCGTTCGGGGCGCGGAAGAGATGGCACACGCGATGCGGTTCGCAATTTTCGTGCTGTCGGCGTGTTGCGCCAGCCTGGCCTTCTTCACCTTGCATTCGTTCTGGGCCTGGGCGGCGCCGATCGCTCTCTTCATCGCCGGCTCGCTGCTCGCCGAATATGCTTTCGGCCGGCTGGCCTCGCCCGAGGAGAAGCAGCGCGACCTGGAAGACCGCGTCCGCAATCCACCGACGTAAACCACTGTTGCAGCCATGCAATTCCGTTCGGCTACGAATGAGGTTAGGCTGCGGCAAAGGAGTCTTTCGAAACCGCCATTTCGGGGAGCTCGATGCGTCGTTTGACGCTCGCCAGTGCCGGCTTTCTTGCACTGCTGTCCGGACCGGCCTTGGCCGCGGACGCAGGCGCCGACCTGCCCATGACCGCGCCAGGCTTCGACTGGACGGGCTACTATGCGGGCCTGCAGGCCGGCTATGGCTGGGGCTCCTCCGACATCTCCGGTACTGAGCCGTTCGCCGCTTCGCCCGATCTCGATGGCGGCTTTGTCGGCGGCCATGTCGCCGGCCTTTGGCAGTTCAACCAGGCGGTGATCGGCGCGCGGGCCGAGCTCAACTATGCCTCGATCGACGGCTCGGCCCTCCTTGGTCCCGGAAATTCTGTCGGCACGGATATAAAATGGCTCGGCTCGGTCAATGCCGAGGCTGGCCTGGCGGCCGATCGCTGGCTGGTCTACGGCGTCGGCGGCGTCGCCTTCGCCGGTATCGAAACCTCGCAAGATGCCGCTACCGGCTTCGCCAAGACCCGCGCCGGCACCGGCTGGACGATCGGCGCCGGGGTCGACTATGCGCTGAGCAACAATATCGTCGTCGGCGCGCAGTACCGCTATTACGATTTCGGCAAGGAGCATTTCGACGTCCCGGACGACTTCTCCGATCGCGACCAGGACGTGAAGCTGCACACGCTAGGCGTGAATTTCAGCTACAAGTTCTGAATTGCGGAGCAGCAACGGAACGAAGGTGGCCGGCGCCCGCAGGGGGCGGGGGGAATGGGTAGGGTCCTGAAGGACGCCGGCCGCGGCGGATCAAATCCACCACGACGGCGACCGTAGCGAACGCCTCGGAAGGCGTAATTGCGCGATCACGCCACTATCAAGGATCAGGCCCGATGGTCTTGCCGGCGGGCATGGCGGCCAGGCACTCCTCCAGCCGCTCCAGGCGCGCCTTTTGCCACCGCAAGCTGTGCGCAATGTCGTGAAGCTTCCCCTTGCCCCCCGAGTTCGCGGCCTCGATCAAATCGAGCTCGAGCTGGGTGATCTGGCGCCGCAACTCCCGCGCCTCGGCTTCCCGCAATCCCTTGATCCACCCTGCCCCGCGCATTGTCACACGCATCTGCCGTCAATGCAGGCTGGAATGTTGGCAAGGAAACGCTAACGATATCGGTGCGGGCAATCTCGCATTTTAAACATCACTAATATATTGCCGCCACAGTGCCTTTTTTTGCGCCGTCGTGCTTGGCGGAAGGACCTCACGCCCGTAAACATGGCTTGACGGCTTCGGGCTGGCATCTGAAAAGGGCTCGCCTGCGGACGTGGCGGAATTGGTAGACGCAAGGGACTTAAAATCCCTCGATCTCTGATCGTACGGGTTCGATTCCCGTCGTCCGCACCATCCTTCGCTTCTTCGAGCCTCCGGGGGCGGTTACCCGATCGAAAGCTTTTCCATGCATCTATCGCTGGCGCGCATGGGAAGGGCTTGGGATGTCGACAATCGGGGCGATTTACCGCCGTACCCACCCGTCGGTCGCAATCGTCTGGCTGGCGCTCAGCGCCGTTCTGAGCCTGCTGCTGTTGCAAGGCAAGATGCCCAACGGCGACGTCGACGACCTGCTGAAACTGCATGAAATCAGGCATCTTCTACAAACGGGCAATCCGTTCGACAGGACGCTGACCGGTATCGCTCAGCCCGAACCCATGGTCTCGCACTGGCCGTGGATCGTCGACGCGCCCTATGCGCTGTTAGCTGTCGCGCTTGCGCCTTTCGTCGGGATGGAAGCTGCAGTCTCCACCGCCGCGTTCATCGTGCCGCCGCTGTTGCTCCTGGTCGCGATAACCCTGCTTTTCCTGGTGATCAGGGAGTTCGAATTCGAACACCCCGGCGCGGTATTGGCCGTCGCCGCCTTCGCCGGATTGCCGTCATTTGCGGAATTTCAACCCTGGCGTATCGACTACCACAATCTGCAGATGCTTATCCTCCTGGCGGCAGCACTGCTGACGATCCGAGGCGGACGCCTTGCCGCCGGGCTGAACGGCGCCTTGATGGCTCTGTCTACGGCCATCAGCGCCGAAATGGCGCCTTTCCTTGCCCTGCCGGCCGGCTTCTACGCATTGACGTTCATCGCCGGGAAGAAAGACACTGACAAAGACCTTCGGGCATACGGTCTCGTGCTGGCGGCAACCGGCACGGCCGCGTTCTTTGTGGTGGTGGGCCCGCACGCCTACACAAGCGCCGCCTGCGACCGTTATTCGCTTTTGCACCTCACCGCGCTTGCGGTCACCGGCGTCGTGCTTGCGGGCGTCTCCGCGGCGGAGAGAGCTGGAAGCTGGCGGATACGGGCGTTGTGCCTCCTCGCCGGCGCCGGTGCGACCGCCGCGCTGCTTATCTTCTTTTTCCCCCAGTGCGCCGGCGGTCCGCTCGTCGGGGTGAGCGACTACGCACGCGACAATTGGCTTTCGCGCATCAAACAGGAGCACAGCGCTTTCCTCAGCCCGGACTTTCTGAGCTCCGATCGTTTCGCCAGGTTTTTCCTCGCCGTCCTGGGCGCTGCGGCGACATGCGTTTTGGCCATTTCCGGCAAGACAACAAGGCGAGCCTGGATCGTTCTTGCAGCCTTCTCGACGGTCGGCCTCCTGCTGGGACTGCTCTATCTGCGATATCTCCGCTTTTTCCCGCTCTTCGTCGGCCCAGGGGTCGCCCTGCTTGTCCACCAAGGCCTTCCTGCCCGGCTGTCGCTGCGGCGCTATTTCGGCGCAAGGTCCGACGACGGGTTGCCGGGCGTTTCGCTTCTAGCCGCTCCGGGCGTGGCGATCATCGCCGTCCTCTTTCTAGTCCAAATGGTTTGGCCCCCGGCGGAAATGCGGCCTCTCGGCATCGACATCGCCAGGGCCTGCGAGAAAGCCGGCGCCGGTTTCGTCTGGCCGGACGGCGCGCGGCTGTTCGCGCCTCCCAATATCGGGGCCGCCGCCTTGGGATCTCCTGTCGGGCTCGAGGTCGTGGCCGTCCCTTTTCACACATCGGCCAAGGGCATCGAGCGCGTCCTGCGATTTTTCGATCCGGCTACGCCCGATCCGGCGCGGCTGCTTGATGAAACCAAGGCCACCCATGTTGCGGTCTGCCGTGTGGAGGAAGAGACCCTCAAGCCGGTCGAAGCTCAGTTTCCGTTGGCCAGCCGATTGGCCACAGGAAAGCCTCCAGACTGGCTGGTGGAGTGTCCCGTTGCCGGCCTGCTGCGCATCTATCGATATCCGGCGGCAGGCGGTCCATCCGGCCAATGCCCTGTCGCGAGCAGATGAGCCGTAGCGCGGTGACGCCCGTCAGGGCGTGATCGGGTTCAATTTCAGATGCTGGATCAGGATGATGGTCTTGGCGTCGACGATACGGCCGTCGCAGATGGCGGCAAGCGCCTCGTCGATGGGCATTTCCAAGACCTCGATATCCTCCCCCTCCTCCGGCGCTCCGCCGCCGTCGGAGATGCGATCGGTCGGCGAATAGCGCGCGGTGAAGAACCAGAGCCGTTCCGTCACGCTGCCGGGGCTCATGAAGGGCGCGAACAGCCGCTCGACGTCCTTCAGCCGGTAGCCGAGCTCCTCCTCCGCTTCCTTGCGGATGCAGGTTTCCGGATCGTTTTCGTCGAGCAGGCCGGCGCAGGCCTCGATCAGCGGCTCGCGGTGGCCGGTAGCATAGGCCGGATAGCGGAACTGCCGCACCAGGAGCACCGTGGAGCGCTCCGGATCGAAGGGCAGGATGACCGCGCCGTCGCCACGGTCGTAGGTCTGCCGGGTCTGCGTCTCCCAGCGTCCGTCGCGGCGGCGATAGTCGAGCACTGTCTTCTTCAGCACTGCCCAGTCGTCGGACAGGACTTCTTCCGAGCGGATGCGGACGCGATCTTCCATGGTGAACTCCATGCTGCCGGCGGCAAGGGTTAGCGGCGAACGGGCGCCTGCGCAATCCTGGAAACCGGCTGGTCCAGCAGGACTTTCACCAGCTCGTGTCTGGCGTGAAGTGCCGCGGCTCCTTAGATAGCGATATCTCTCCCAGGAGCCCGTTTCATGGCATCATCGCTCTTCCAGCCGATCACCCTTGGCAACCTCACCTTCCCCAACCGCATCGCCGTGGCGCCGATGTGCCAGTATTCAGCCGAGGACGGCTCCGCCAGCGACTGGCATCTCCACCACTGGATGAACCTGGCTATCTCGGGCGCCGGCATGGTGACCGTCGAGATGACCGACGTCGAACGGCGCGGCCGCATCTCGCACGGTTGCCTCGGCCTCTATTCCGAAGACAATGAGGCAGCGGCCAGGCGCACGCTCGATGCCGCCAGGCGTGTCGCCGCGCCCGGCACCAAATTCGGCGTCCAACTCGCCCATGCCGGCCGCAAGGCCTCTTGCCAGCGTCCCTGGGAAGGCGGCGGGCCGCTGAAGCCGGATCAGGATCCCTGGCCGATCGTGTCGGCCTCGGCGATCGCTTACGACAGCGGCTGGCAGGTGCCCCATGCGCTTGAAGAGAATGAGATCCTGCAGGTCATCCAACATTTCGCGGACGCGGCCAAGCGAGCCGAGCGCGCCGGCTTCGACTTCCTCGAATTGCACGCCGCGCACGGCTATCTGATCTTCCAGTTCCTGTCGCCGCTTTCCAACCAGCGCACCGACCGCTGGGGCGGCTCACTGGAGAACCGTATGCGCTTCGCCGTCGAGATCGCCAGGGCGGTGAAGAAAGCCGTCCCAGACCTGATGCTCGGCGCGCGTCTTTCGGTGAAGGAATGGGTCGACGGCGGTTTCGACGTCGAAGAGGCGATCGAGGTAGCCAAGGCGCTGAAGGCGGAAGGCATCGCCTATCTCTGCTGCTCCAGCGGCGGCAATTCGCCATTGCAGAAGCTGCCCAGCGGTCCTGGCTATCAGGTGCATCTGGCGGAAGCCGTGCGCAAGGGCGCCGGCATTCCGACGCGGGCGGTGGGGCTGATCGACGATCCGAAGCAGGCCGAGGCGATTGTGGCCGACGGCCGCGCCGACATGGTGGCGCTGGCGCGGGCCTTCCTTGCCGATCCGCGCTGGGGCTGGCGCGCGGCGGCGACGTTCGGCGAGGAAATCCGCCCGGCCCCGCAGCTGGCGCGCTCGGTGACGACGATGCAGCACTGGATGAAGGCAGCCGGCTGACGGCATCGATAGGTGACGCAAGGGCTGAGACCTTTGGGCGCAGGGGTCTCGCCACGATTGCAACCAAATTGGCCGTTTTGCGTTGGCGCGCCATGACAGACAACAAGCCATTTGAAAAGCCGGTGGTGGTCGAACTCGGCCATGTCGGCAAATATCGCCAGATCCGCAGCACCCGCGAAGCCGCCGAGTGCCTGATGACAGTCTGGCCGCTCAATCGCGGCCAGCGGCATCGTGATGCTCTCGACACTTGCCTCAAGGCGCTGGAGGGCTATCGTTCGACTGCGGACGCACGCCGCGCATTGATCGAGGCAGCCGAGGAATCTGAAGTGCTGGTTCCCGAAGACAGGTTGCCCGACGAAAAGCTGCATTGAACATTAAGGGGTTTCCCTACCGGAGGATTTCCATGGCGAAACTGACTTACAAGATCGTCGAGCATGATGGCGGTTGGGCCTACAAGGTCGGCTCGACTTTTTCAGAAACATTTCCCACGCACCAGGACGCGCTGCGCGCCGCCGAGATTGCTTCGGCCGAGCAGCAGGTCGCCGGCAACACCGACGGCATCCAGTATGAGGACTCCGAGGGCGTCTGGCATGACGAACTGGCCGACGGCCGCGACCGGCCACAAACCGAAGTCTCCGACTAGTGTTTACGCCCGCGCCGCGGCCGACCATGCCCTTGCCTTCATGCCGGCCGCTGGCGGACGCGTCAGTTGTTATTTGCCGCAGTACTGATCGTTGACGTTCTGCCCGGCATTGGCGTCGGGTCCGGGCGTATTCGAGGCGCATGGGCCGATGGGACCTGGATTGCCGAGGCTGTTTAGGCCGGTGGCTTCGCTGCTCGAAGAGATACTGCCGGTGGCGTAAGGATCGACCGGCACTGTCCGTTCGTTCGAGACCGGACGATCATGGTGCCACCACGACCACATGTCCGAGGACTGCGCCATAGCCGAGGTTGCCATACCCAGTATGAGTGCGGAGGCTGCAAGAATTTTCGTAAGCATTGGATACTCCATTTGGTTGGTCGCCGGGGTGTGACGGCGACGCCAATGAAACCCTGGGTTGGGTCCAAAAGTTCCAAGAGAAAATCGGCGTGAGAGCGGGACGTGCGACACGTTTGTGTGACGAGGCCGTGAGCGGCCGGATCATCGGCTCGGCGCAATCGCCGTCGAAATTCAGGTCACACCGGCACTTTGCCCGTAACCGCCTCTGCCACAAGAGGCTACCCTGCTTGCGCATTGCGGCCGGCTGCCGGCCGCGTTATCTCAGGCGGCCTGTTACCGGAGTGAGCCATGCCTGAAATTGTCACCGCCGCCATGCTCGTCATCGGCGACGAGATCCTCTCCGGCAGGACCAAGGATAAGAACATCGGCCATCTCGCCGACATCATGACGGCGATCGGCATCGATCTGAAGGAAGTGCGCGTCGTTCCCGACGAGGAGGACGAGATCGTCGCCGCGGTGAACGCGCTGCGCGCCCGCTACACTTATCTCTTCACCACCGGCGGCATCGGCCCCACGCACGATGACATCACCGCCGATTCGATAGCCAGGGCCTTCGGCGTGCCTTGCGAATACGATGCCAAGGCCTATGCCATGCTCGAAGCAAGCTATGCACAGCGCGGCATTGAATTCACCGAGGCGCGCAAACGCATGGCGCGCATGCCGCGCGGCGCCGACCACATCGACAATCCGGTATCGATCGCGCCCGGCTTCCGCATCGGCAATGTTCACGTGATGGCCGGCGTGCCGTCGATCTTCCAGGCGATGCTCGACAATGTCGTGCCGACGCTGAAGACCGGCACTAAGATGCTGTCGGCCACCGTGCATTGCCCTTTCGGCGAAGGCCTGATCGGCGGACCGCTGGCCGACATACAGAAGGCGCATCCCGACACCATCATCGGCTCCTACCCGAAATATGGCGACGGCAAGTTCTGGACCGAGCTTGTGGTACGCGCCCGCAGCGAAGAGGCTCTCGAGGCCGCGCGCAAGGACGTCGAGGCCATGGTGGCGGGCTTGTCGGCCGCAAGCTGATCTCCGGAACCAGCAAGGCTACACTGGCGTTTCTGAGACGGCATTCTCGTGCCGGCCATTGAGGGGGGACGTCATGCGCTTCAAGACGATCGTCGCCATTTTGCAGAACGAACAGGACGCCGAGCGCGTGCTCGACTGCGCCATCCCCCTCGCCGAGCGGTTCGAGAGCCACCTCGTCGGCATCCATGCGGAAGCGCTGCCGGTCCCCTATACGTCGGCCACCGGTTTCCCCGACACGGAATTCCTGCAGGTCTCGTCCGAGATGAACAAGGAGCGCGCCGACAAGCTGCAGGCGGTCTTCCTCAGGCGCGTCGAGGATTCCGGCTTGTCCTTCGAATGGCGCAGCCTGGAGAGCTTCTCCGGCGACAGCGCGCTGACCGGCATATCGAGCGTGCGGGCGGCGGATCTGATCGTCGCCGCGCAGCGCGAGTCCGGTGGCGACCCGGGCGCCGATGTCGACACGCTGGTCTATGACGCCGGCCGGCCGGTACTGGTCGTTCCGCATGCCGGGCCGCTGGTCACCACCTTCAGGCGCGTGCTGCTTGCCTGGAACGGCAGCAAGGAGGCGGCGCGCGCCGCCTTCGACGCCCTGCCCTTCATCAGCGAAGCCGACAAGACCGACATTCTCGTCATCGATCCGCCGGAAACGCTCGACGAAGCTCCCGAGGCGGCCGGCGCCGAGATCGCGGCCGCACTGTCCCGCCACGGCGCCAATGTCAGCGTTTCGGTGCAGAAATCGAACGGAGCCTCCGTCGACGACATCATTCAGGAAAGGATCGCCGAATCCGGCGCCGATCTGCTGGTGCTTGGCGCCTACAGCCACTCTTGGCTGCGCCAGCTCCTGTTCGGCGGCGTCACCCGCACCGTGCTGCGCACGGCAAACGTGACGGCCTTCCTGTCGAGATAAGCATGTCTCGCGAAAGCGGGAACCGATTTCGGGACAAAGACCTGCATCGAACAAGAACGTAATGCATGTCGCCCAAAGTGCGCAGCGGTTTTGGGAAAACGACATGCATCAGAACAAAGACTGAAGCGCGTCGCTTGAACGCGTTTCAGCGCGACGCGCTCCAAGTCCACAGCCATCGCTGGCTGCCACCTTGCCAAGCCTGGCGCTTTCCGGCTAATTCCGCCTGCATTCCATAGTATCTGCGCGCCACGGCGCGCGCTTCAGGAGTGCGCGAACCATGTCCCTTCCCGAAAAAGCCTTCCCGGTCTCCTGGGACCAGTTCCACCGCGATGCCCGCGCGCTTTCCTGGCGGCTCTCCGGCGCCAGCAAGGGACAATGGAAGGCGATCGTGTGCATCACACGCGGTGGCCTGGTGCCCGCGGCCATCATCGCCCGCGAGCTCGGCATCCGCGTCATCGAGACGGTTTGCGTCGCCTCCTATCACGACTACACCAGCCAGGGTCAGTTGCAGGTGCTGAAGGAGATTTCGCCCTCGCTCCTTGCCGACGATGGCGCCGGTGTGCTGATCATCGACGACCTCACGGATACCGGCAAGACGGCGGGCATCGTGCGCGCGATGATGCCAAAGGCGCATTTCGCCACCGTGTATGCCAAGCCGAAGGGCCGGCCGCTGGTCGACACATTCGTCACCGAGGTCAGCCAGGACACCTGGATCTACTTCCCCTGGGACATGGGTTTCACCTATCAGAAGCCGATCGCCGACGATCACGCCGGTTGAGTAGCCGCCATATCTTCCAAGAATCCGGCCGCGAAGGCGTGCGCAGGCCCAAGATTTGCGCCTCATGGGCCTAGTACTTTGTGAGATCGACTTTTTCTGGGGGGATTTTCCAGAACGAGTGAAGTTTTTTACTTTTAAAGCTCATAATTCGCCGTAAGATTCGTAAGGTGGCAAACGATTCCGGAGGCTGGGGGCAGCTTCTCCAATGTTGACGAGGCCGACGACGCACAACCAGATGGCCGAAAGAGTCCGGCGACTCTTCGGCACGGCGCCGTGCCGCCTGCAGGTTGCCGCCCTGCCCTGGCGCAAAGGTGAAAGCGGCGTCGAGATCATGCTGATCACCAGCCGCGACACCGGACGCTGGG
This sequence comes from Mesorhizobium sp. WSM4884, assembly GCF_029625675.1. Taxonomy (NCBI): domain Bacteria; kingdom Pseudomonadati; phylum Pseudomonadota; class Alphaproteobacteria; order Hyphomicrobiales; family Phyllobacteriaceae; genus Mesorhizobium; species Mesorhizobium sp. WSM4884. The sequence continues at coordinate 54,927 of NZ_JARTVO010000004.1, read as the reverse complement.
TTCTGCCCAAAGGTTGGCCGGAGGCAAGGGAGCCGCTCTGCGAGGCTGCCGCCCGCGAGGCGAGCGAAGAGGCGGGATTGCGCGGCGCCGTCTCGCATCTCGAAGCCGGGCGCTACTTCTACGGCAAGGTTCTGGCCTCCGGCGAGGAAGTGCCTTGCGAGGTCCTGGTCTTCCCGCTCAAGGTCGACCGTGTCGCCGACCGCTGGAAGGAAAAGCGCGCCCGCACCCGCAAATGGGTCGGCTCCGCCGAGGCCGTCAGCATGGTCAACGAGCCCGATCTTTGCCAGATCATCGCCTATTTCTGCGCCGATCCGCATAGATTCGCCTAAATCATCGATCACATAATCACATATGCAGCGCCACGAGCATACCGCGCCTTGCGGTGCACGGGCATCGGTGCTTTGTTGCCGCTGCAGGTGCCGATTCGGCTAATGGCGTCGATCAATGATGAACCCCGCGCAACCACTCGAAGAGACCTCCGGCGAACACCGGCGCGAGCATCGCCAGCGCGTGCTCAAGGGCGGGACGATCATCACGGGCATACAGAATTCCGAGGTCAGTTGTACGCTGCGCAATCAGAATCCCGGCGGTGCTGAGCTGAAAGTCGCGCCGGAATCGCGCGTCCCCGATCATTTCCTGCTCTATGTTCCGGTTGACGGCGTGGCCTATCGGGCGGAAGTCTGCTGGCGCCGCAACGACCGCGTCGGCGTCAAGTTCACCGGCACCGAGCCCAAGCCCAGGCTGCATTACGGCTGACGGTCCGCCCGCTAATGCATGTCTCCCGAAAGTGGGACCCGGTTTCGGGACAAAGACCTGCATAAAATCAAAACCTAAAGCGCAGGGAGCGAATCCAAAAGATCGCGACGCGCTTTAGCCGGGAAGGCACCCGGCCGAAGCCGGATGCCGTTCATTTCACGCGACGAGCCCCTTGGTCTGTTCGAGCGCCTGGCGCTCGAACAGCCGCCGGTAGATGCCGCCATTCAGCCTGATCAGCTCGTCATGCGAGCCTTCCTCGACGATGCGGCCACGGTCGAAGACCAGCAGCCGGTCGAGTGCCCGCACGGTCGAGAGCCGGTGCGCGATGACCAACGTCGTGCGCCCGACCATCAGTCGCTCCATCGCCTTCTGGATAAGCACCTCCGATTCCGAATCGAGGCTCGATGTCGCCTCATCAAGAATCAGGATGCGCGCATCGGCCAGGAAGGCGCGCGCTATCGCCACGCGCTGGCGCTCGCCGCCCGACAGCTTCACGCCGCGCTCGCCGACCAGGGTGCCGTAGCCTTTGGGCAGGTTGGCGATGAAGTCATGCGCGCTGGCGAGTTTCGCCGCATGTTCGATCTCTGCCTGCGTGGCGCCCGGCCTGGCATAGGCGATGTTCTCGGCCAGCGACCGGTGGAACAGGATCGGCTCCTGCTGCACGATGGCGATCTGGCCGCGCAGCGATGCCTGCGCGACCTTCGAGATGTCCTGGCGATCAGGATCTTGCCTGCATTCACGTCATAGAGGCGCTGGATCAGCTTGACGAAGGTCGTCTTGCCGGATCCCGAATGCCCGACCAGTCCAATGCGTTCGCCTGCCGCTATGTCGACCGAGAAGTCGCGGTAGAGCGGCAACCGGTGATTGCCATAGTGGAACGTCACCTTGTCGAACGTGATGCGACCCTCGGTGATCCGGATTGCCCGAGCGCCTGGCCGGTCCTCGATGCCGAGCGGCTCCGACTGGAAATCGACCAATTCCTCCATGTCGTTGATCGAGCGCTGCAGGTTGCGGATATGCGTGCCGATGTCGCGCAGATAGCCCTGTAGGACGAAGAACGAGGTCAGCACGAAGGCGATGTCGCCGGCGGTTGCCTCGCCCCATGTCCAAAGCACCAGCGCCAGCCCGATCACCGCGGCCCGCATCAGGAGCAGCATCGCGCCTTGCGTGGTGCCGTTGACCGTGCCGCGCATCCAGGTGCGGCCCGTGCGCAGGCGCCATTTGGCCACGACCCTGGCAAGGCGCGCCTCCTCGCGGGTCTCGGCGCCAAAGCCTTTGACCACCGCATTGCAGCTCACCGCGTCGGCCAGCGCGCCGCCGAGGCGCGTGTCCCAGCTGTTGGCAAGGCGTGCCGCCGGCGCGACATAGCCGAGCGACAGCATTGCGGTGACGGCGATGAACAGCACCGAACCGATGGCGACCACCAATCCCATCATCGGCCAAAACCAGCCGAGCAGCAGCGTCGATCCGACGAGCATGACGACCGAAGGCAGCAGTGCGATCAAGATCGTGTCGTTGAGCAAGTCGAGCGCCCACATACCGCGCGTGATCTTGCGCACCGTCGATCCGGCGAAGCTGTTGGCGTGCCAGTCCGTCGAGAAGCGCTGGACGCGGCGGAAGGCGCCGGCGGCGATGGTCGACATCATCTTCAACGTCAATTCGACGATCCACATGAAGGCGACGTTGCGCAGCACGACACCGGCCAACGCCAGCGCTACCAGGATGGAGAACGCCGTCATCGCGGCGCGCCAAGCCACCTCGTCGGCCCCGCCGCTGCTGGCGACCGCGTCGACCAGCCGCCCGGAGTAGAGCGGCGTCAGCACGTCGGCGAGCGTGGCCAGCAGGAATGCGCCCATGATGAGCGACAGCCGCCATGGCTGACAGCGCCAGTGGTCGAACGTGAAGCCGAGCACGCTGCGAAAGGCGCTTGCGCGCAGGTCGATCTTGAAACGAGACATGATGTCATCCGGGCGCAGACAGGCCCGGTCCCGGTAAAGTCAAATTGGAAAACCCGCGTCGGCGCCGTCGGCGCCCTCTAAAGCGGGAGGTTCAGTATGGTTGGCGCCCGCGCGAAGGCGGCGACCGGCAGGGCAAATGCCTTTTCCGCGTCTGGCTTTCCGAAGGGATTTCGGGCAGCCAGTGCAGACCTAGGCTTCGCAGCCTCGCATAACGATGTAAAATCCTGCCATACGGTCCTCCCGAAAGGGAATCGCGGAGAGCCTCTTATAGAGGCGGCTCACCACCTCGCCAAGACAGACTGTCGCGAAAACGGCATTTGGCCCAAGCACTGCGATGAATTTGCAACAACGGCCGGTTGTGCCCGATCCGAGCCATCAGGCTACGGGGTTGCGCTCCAGTCGCATGTAGCGCCCGTCGGTCTCGAACCCGAACTTCTGGTATAGGCTGTGGGCGTCGCTGGTCGTAAGGCTCCAATGGGACACGGTCTTCACCTCGGGATGGTCGAGGAGGGCTTGGACGAGCCGCTTGCCGATGCCACGCCCGCGATGCTCCGGCCAGACGATGATGTCGGCAAGATAGGCAAAGACCGTGTAATCGGTGATCGCTCGGGCGAAGCCGACCTGCTTGCCGTCGACATAGGCGCCGACGCAAAGCGAGTGGGCGAAGGCTCGACGATGCATCTCGTCGTTGCGCGCGCTGCCCCAATAGCTCGCCATCAACTGGTCCGAGGTCGCCCGGAAATCGATCCGTGACGGGTCGAAGCTGATTTCAACGTCAGGCATGGTTGCTGGTCTGTCGTGAAATAGGTTAGCCGCGGTCGCGGAACCGGTTGGTGATCGGGTAGCGGCGGTCGCGGCCGAAATTCTTCCTGGTGATCTTCACGCCCGGGGCCGCCTGCCGGCGCTTGTATTCGGCGATGTAGAGCAGGTGCTCGACGCGCGTCACCGTCGCCCGGTCATGGCCGCGCGCGACGATATCGTCGACGCCCATCTCGTTCTCGACGAGGCATTCGAGAATGTCGTCCAGCACCGGATAGGGCGGCAGCGAGTCCTGATCGGTCTGGTTCTCGCGCAGTTCCGCCGACGGCGCCTTGTCGATGATGTTCTTCGGGATTACCTCGCCCGATGGGCCGAGCGCGCCCGGCGGCACATGCGCGTTGCGCCAGCGCGAGAGCGCGTAGACCTGCATCTTGTAGAGGTCCTTGATCGGGTTGAAGCCGCCATTCATGTCGCCGTAAAGCGTGGCGTACCCCACCGACATCTCGCTCTTGTTGCCGGTGGTTACTACCATCGAACCGAACTTGTTCGAGATCGCCATCAGGATCGTGCCGCGCGCGCGGCTTTGCAGGTTTTCCTCGGTGATGCCCTCCTGAGTGCCCTCGAAAAGCTGGGTCAGCGCATGCTTGAAGCCTTCGACCGGCTCGGAGATCGGCACGATGTCGTAGCGGCAGCCGAGCGCCCTGGCGCAGTCCTCGGCGTCCTTCAGCGAGTCCTTGGACGTGTAGCGGTAGGGCATCATGACGGTGCGCAGCCGCTCCTCGCCAAGCGCGTCGACCGCGAGTGCGGCGCAAATCGCGGAGTCGATGCCGCCCGAGAGGCCGAGCACCACGTTCTTGAAGCCGTTCTTGTTGACGTAGTCGCGCAACCCGAGCATGCAGGCGCGATAATCCGCCTCCTCCCGTTCGGGGATCTTCGACATCGGGCCTTCGGAGCAGACCCAATGGTCGGAATTGTTTGCATTTTGCGCGCCGGTGGCGACGCGGCTTCTCTTCCAGGTGGTGACGGCGACTGCTTCCTCGAACTGGCTCATCTGGAAGGCAAGCGTCTTGTCCGCGCCGATGGCAAAGGACGCGCCGTCGAAGATAAGCTCGTCCTGGCCACCGAGCTGGTTGGCGTAGATCATCGGCAAGCCGGTTTCGATAACTTGGCGGATGACGACCTGGTGGCGGACGTCGATCTTGGCGCGATAGTAGGGCGATCCGTTCGGCACCAGCAGGATTTCCGCGCCGCTTTCGGCCAGCGTCTCGCAGACGGCGATGTCGCCCCAGATGTCCTCGCAGATCGGAATGCCCAGCCGCACGCCGCGAAAATTCACCGGCCCCTGCAGCTGCGGCCCGGCCTGGAAGACGCGCTTCTCGTCGAACTCGCCATAATTCGGCAGGTCGAGCTTGTAGCGCTCGGCGATGATCTTGCCGCCGTCGGCGAAGACGATCGAATTATGCGTGCCGCTCTTGCGCTTCAGCGGCGTGCCGATGATGACGCCGGGACCGCCATCGGCGGTGTCCTTGGCGAAATCTTGCGACGCCTTTTCGCAAGCTTTCAGGAAGGCCGGCTTCAGCACCAGATCTTCCGGCGGATAACCGGCGAGGAAGAGCTCGGTGTAGAGCACGAGGTCGGCGCCCTGACGTGCCGCATCCGCCCTCGCCTCGCGCGCCTTGGCGAGGTTGCCGGCGACGTCGCCGACGGTAGGGTTGAGCTGGGCGACGGCAATGCGCAGGATGTCTGGGGCGGCTTGGGTCATGACGTGGATTTAGCGTGGTGGAATTCGCCGGGCAATGACGTTTGCTTGTGCCACCTCGTACGTGATCGGCAAGCGCCGACGATTTCCGCACTACGGTCGCAGCCGGTCAGGTCGGCTCGCCCATATATTCGTGCAGTGTCTCCGGCGAATGGTTCTCGCCGATCGACATTGCCAGGATGCGCGAGATGTGCCGCCGCGGCAGCCCCGTTTCGGCCGACCATTGGTTGAGCTGCGCCTGGATCTTGTCGAGGTCCCGCTTCGAGGTCGGGCTCTCGGCAATGTCGAGGCCGGCATCGCGCAACGCCGCCGCCATGTCGGCGGAAACGATGAAGGTGTCCCACTCCAGCCAGCGCAGGAAGTACTGGCCGGTGTTGCCACCCAGACGGCTTCCATGCTTGCCGAGATAGGCGGTCAGCCCGACCTGATCGTCGGCCGGCCATTCGGCGAGGAACTTGCCGAAGCCGCCATGCTCTTTGGAGACGCGGTCGACGAAGGCCGCATTGTCGCGAACCGATTTGATCTTCTGCGGGTTTCGCACGATGCGCTTGTCGGACGCCAGCTCGTGCCAGAAATCGTCCGGCTGGAACAGGAGCCGCTTCGGCTCGAAGCCAAGGAACGCCTCCTCGAAACCTGGCCATTTCTGCTCGATCACGCGCCAGACGAAGCCGGCGGCAAAGATGCGTTCGGCCATGGTGGAGAGGATGCGGTCGTCGGGAACTTTCGCCACGGCCGCGTTGTTGGGCATCGGCCCAAGCAACGATGCCAGCGCCTCTTCACCACCCTTGCGCTTTGCCGCCCGGGTACGAATTTTCTGGAAATCGGCCATCTCCGCCCTCGTCTGTTCCAACCAATCTATCACTTCCCGTCGGGCTCGGTAGCCTCTACCTCTATGAGCAATTCCAGGAAAAACTACGCACGGGTTTCCGTGGGAATTGCGTGAGAACAAGAGCATTCCACGAAAAGTGTGTTGCAGTTTCCATCCGGAATTGCGCGGGAACAGATGACAGACTGAGGGATGGAGGGACCATGCACAAGACGATCGACGATCTGGCAAACCGCTGGCTGAAGCGAAAGCCCGACGGCCTCACGGCCCTCGAGAGCAGAGTGTTGCAGAGCGCGCTTGACCGCACCACCATCACCAGGGACACCAACAAGGCCGTTGCTTTCCACTCCACCTATGGCGACCGCGTCGCCGACACGATCGCCCGTATCGGTGGCTCGTGGTCCTTCATCCTCGGCTTCATCGCCTTTCTGATCCTGTGGACCTTCGGCAACGCCTGGCTGCTGACCCGCGACGCCTTTGACCCCTATCCTTTCATCTTCCTGAACCTAGTGCTCTCCATGGTCGCAGCGCTGCAGGCGCCGGTGATCATGATGTCGCAGAACCGCCAGACCGAGCGCGACCGCATCGATGCCGCGCACGACTACGAGGTCAACCTGAAGGCGGAGATCGAGATCATGGCACTGCATGAGAAGCTCGATGAACTGCGCCACAGCGAGATCATCGGCATGCGCGACGAGATCCTGCGCATGGCCGAGCAGATCAGGCGGATCGACGAGAAGCTCGCGGCACGGTCGCCAAGCTGATGACCGAGACCATCCACCGTCTCATCGAGCAGTATGGACTTGTCGCGGTCTTTCTGGGCTGCGTCGCCGAGGGCGAAAGCGCTGCCATCCTCGGCGGTTTCTTCGCGCACCAGCAGGTCTTCGTGCTCTGGCAGGCTTTCGCAGCTGCCTTTCTCGGCGCCTTCGCCGGCGACACCTTCTTCTTCATCCTCGGCCGCAGCTTCGCCGATCATCCCTACGTACGCAGGATGCGCCGGCGGCCGGGCTTCCGCCGCGCCTACCGGCTGCTCAATACCCATCCCAACATTTACGTGCTGACCAACCGCTATATCTATGGCATGCGTCTTGTCGGCGGCATCGCCGCAGGATTGTCGACCGTGTCGCTGCCACGCTTCGTCATCCTGAACGCCGTCTCGTCGGCAGTCTGGGCCGCGCTGTTCGGCACCCTCGGCTACGTCTTCGGCCTCAGCGCGGAGCATTTGATCGGCCAGGCGCTCATTCGCCACGAGCGCCTGCTCGTTGCGCTTGCGGTCGGCCTTGGCGTCGCGATTCTTGCGTGGCTGGTCGCGCACCGCGTTGCCGGAAGGGAACGCGCCAAGGACGCGGAAGGCGATCAGCTGGATCGCCCGTCTTAAGCCTATGCCGGCAAGCTCAGATCGGCGCCCCGACGATGCGTTCGATCAGGGCGATACCCCAGACACCGGCGGCAATCACGATCGAAATCAGCACGGCCAGCGAGCCGCAGTCCTTGGCAAGCTGAATCTCGATGTGGAATTCGCGGGAAATGGCGTCGCACGCGGCTTCGATGCCCGTGTTGATGACCTCGACCATGATCATCAGCAGGACCGCGCCGATCAGCAAAGCATAGCCGCGCCATGACACCGAAATGAACCAGCCGGCCGGCAGGGCAAGAGCGAGCAGCAGCAGTTCCTGCTGGAATGCCGCTTCGTGGGCGGCCAGCTTGCGGAAGGCCCGCACCGAATTGATGAAAGCGTCGATAAGCCGCTGCATGCCCAGCCCCGTTTTGAATCACCGTCAGGGGATTATCGCAACGGCCGGGTCAAGGGAATAAGGCAGTCACTCCAAAGTCATTCGTCCGCGACCTTGATCGACGGCGTCGACTTCTCGAATTGCGGCAGTCCGTCGTCGATCGCGTAGTAATCTCCCTTGTCGCCGACGAAGATGTGGCTTTCGGCCGAAAGGCCGGTCGGCTTGTCGAACGAGCCGGCCATGATGGAGATGGTATCCAGTTCGTTGTGCTTCCAGAACAGCACGGAGCCGCAGCTGCGGCAGAAGCCGCGTTTCGCAACGTCCGAAGCGCCGTACCAGGCGAGCGTGCCGGCCCCCTCTATGTCGATGTCGGCGTCTCTCGAGGACGTCGCGGCAACGAAATGGCCGGTTTGCTTGCGACATTGCGAGCAATGGCAATAGACCACTCCGCGCAACGGGCCCCTCGTCCTGAAGCGCACCGCCCCGCACAGGCACGATCCACTGTGATTTTCGTCCATCCCGGCCTCCTTCGAGGCCGTTCGCCTCGATCGTGCCGGACAAGATTCCAGTTTTGCGGCTGCCGGGCGCAGGCAAATGCGACACCGAAAAGGCGCCTTTCAAAAGCCACGCCGGCACCGAATTGCAGCCTGTGGTAGCAGAGACGATGAGGAAATGCAGGCCATTAAGGAAACTTTAGCGCAACTGCATCTATGATTCCTGCAAGCGAAGGTCGTGTTGGGGACGCGCCGTCGCATTCGCAATTCTCATTCAAATCCCCGCGTAGGCGACTCCCGGCGGTGGCAGGTCTCCGGTCGCACTGAAGGGTAGTGAAAGACTATGCAACCGGCAGCCGTCCCGACCGACCGAAATGGCGACATCGCCAGCACCGTTGTGGCGACCATGCGCCAGCTCGGCGTGCTCGGCCTGCCGCGCAACTATGAAATCTTCTACGAGGCGCTGAGCGGCAGCAACCACGAGCTCAGCCTCGCCGTCGTCTCCTTGAGCAACCGGCCGACGCAAGAGGATCTCGACGGCATCGGGCGCACCTTCTTCCCGCAGCACCACGGGCCAGCCATCGTCGAGCACGCCCGCGAGATGGTCGCCAAGGAACTCGAGGACATCGCCGCGCTGTTGCGCAGCGAGCGCTCGCACATCGAGAAGTACGGCCGCATCCTCGACGAGACGTCGAGCGGCCTGAGCAATCGCAGCCTGCTTTCGCAGGAACTGCTGCAGAAGATCGCCGGCGCCATGTCGGCCGCCACCAGTTCGACGCTGGATCACAACCGTCAGATCTCCAGCACGCTCAGCGAAAAGACCGCCGAGCTCGAGAGCGTCAAATCGAAGCTCGAGGAATACAAGCGGCTCGCCGACACCGATCCGCTGACGCAGATCTGGAATCGCCGCGCCTTCGACAAGGAAATCACGCGCATCTACAACAGCAACCGCGGCATCCTGTTCAATGCGCTGATCCTTGCCGATATCGATCGCTTCAAGGACATCAACGACCGTTACGGTCACCCGGTCGGCGACAAGATCATCCAGATCGTCGCCGAGATCTTTCAAAGCAGCATTCGCGCCGACATGTTCGTGGCTCGTACCGGCGGCGAGGAGTTCGCGCTCATCGTCGAAGGTGCCAGCGAGGACGCCACTTACCAGATTGCCGAGCGCATCCGCGTGCTGATCGAACAGACGCCCTTCACCAGCAGCCAGACCGGCATGAACTACGGCACGGTAACGGTTTCCATGGGCATCTGCATGGCTTCCGAGGCCGATAGCCCGGAAGACCTCTACACCAAGGCCGATCGCGCGCTTTATCGCTCCAAGGTCAGCGGCCGCAACCGCGTGACCAGGCATTCCACCATGGCCGGCCGCGCCGGCAAGGGCTGGCTGCTCTACAAGAAAGACTGATATTTCGGCGGACGCATTCGACACTATCCCTTTCCAAATGAATTTTCGTGGATTATATTTTCCACAGAAATGAAAGGGTGCACTAAATGCAACGTCCAGTCGCCGCCGCGACGGCGGCGGAAAACGCCGTCATCACCAAGGCCACGCTGCGCGCGGCCGACCTGCTCGACATCACCGCGAGAACGCTGGCGCTGGTCATCGGCGTCTCGGAAGCGACCGTCTCGCGCATGCGCAAGCAGGAATTCCTGCTCGAGCGCGGCACCAAGCCGTTCGAGCTTGCGGTGCTGTTCGTCCGGCTGTTCCGCTCGCTCGACGCCATCGTCGGCGGCGACGAGGCCGTCGCCCGGGCATGGCTGAAGAACCCGAACACGGCGCTCGACGGCACGCCGCTCGAAAAAATCCTGACCATTGCCGGACTTGTCGATGTCATCGCCTACCTGGACTCCCGACGCGCTCTCGTCTGAGGCCGTCAGGCTCGAAGGCAAGTATTGGCGGATGGTCGAGGCGCAGCACCGCGTCTCGACCCTGAAGCTCATCGACACGCTCGACGAGCAGGGCCTGCTGGAGGACCTGATCGAGGAGACCAAGCCGCAGATCCCGCTCGAATGCCGCCATCTCCACTATCTTCTGGCGACGCCCTTCCGTTACGGCTCGATCTATCCGTACGGCTCGCGCTTCCGCCGCGCCGGCAAGACGAAGGGTGTCTACTATGCCGCCGAGACGGTGCTGACGGCGGTGGCGGAGATGGCCTTCTATCGCCTGCTGTTCTTCGCCGAATCGCCGCAGACGCAATGGCCGAACGACGCCGCCGAATACACCGCCTTTGCCGCGTCGATCAAATGCGAGAAGGCCATCGACCTCACCAGGCCGCCGCTCGACCGCGACGAGAAGGCATGGACGCATCCGACCGACTATGCCGCCTGCCAGGCCATCGCCGATGTCGCGCGCGAGGCCGAGATGCAGGCGATCCGCTACCGCTCGGCGCGCGACCCGAAGGGCGCCAACATCGCGCTTCTGACGTGCAGGGGTTTTGCCAAGGCCAAGCCGCTGGAACCTCACACCTGGCGCATCCGCATCGGCTCGCGCGGCGTCCAGGCGATCTGCGAATTCCCGGACAAGCGGCTCGAATTCTCAAGGACGGCCTTTGCTGATCCCAGGCTGGCGAACATGCGCTGGGAGCGCGGACGTTAAAGCATGTCTCCCGAAAGTGGGAACCGGTTTCGGGATAAAGACATGCGTAAAATCAAAAACCTAAAGCGCATGGAGCGAATCTGAAAGATCGCGACGCGCTTTAAGGCTCATGCCAAGATGTTCACGGCGCGCGCGGCCACCAGCGCGATCGTCAGCAGCGAGATCATCGCTTCGGCCATCATCAACAGCTTGGCGCGCTGGCTGAGCGGCAAGGTGTCGGTCGGCGAGAACGCCGTCGCGTTGGTGAACGCCAGGAAGGTGTAATCGACAAAGCCGGGCAGCCAGTCGCGGGTTTCGCGATCGGGCAGCGTCATCTGCGGGAACAGGAAATCGGCATGCGCGCGCTTGACCAGGCCGCAGGTCGGCGGGCCGCCTCGATCCGTGCTCCAGAACCACAGCGCGAAGACGATGACGTTGGTGACCCAGATGTTGAGCGCATCGACCAGCAGCGTCGTGCCGGCGCCGGCATGGCCTTCGAGCAGCTTCTGGACCAGAAAGACCAGCGAGCCGCAATTCATGATGCTGATGACGCCGGTCATGACCAAGGCGGTGCGGCGGATGAAGACGCGGAACCGCCCGATCGCGTACCAATGCTCGTGGTCGACGGCCTTGTGCGTCGCCATTTGCGTCCAGGCCGTTGCAATCGACAAAGGCACGAGCAGCGCCGCCTCGATCGCGGGCGCGAGCCAGCGCGGTCCGAACGACAGATCGTTGATGACGAGAAGCTGCAGGCAGATGACGACAAGCACCGCCCGCGCCGACCAGAAGTCTATCGCGCGGTGATGGATGATTGCATGCTCGTGACGCATCGTGGAACCTGTGCCGTGTGCGCGGCTTTCTCGGCCGCGGCGGCGACACCTCCACCTCAATCTTGGTCTCGCGATGGTCGTGGAACTATAAATTTTCGTAAGGTTTGGCGGACGGCGCCTCGCCGACCGAGCCCTAAACGAAACGAGCGCCGGATCTCTCCGGCGCCCTGGTCCGATCGCCGGCAAGCGGCTCAGGCGTTGGCGGCCTGCTTGTGTTGGACTGGATGGCTTTTCTTGAGTAGATCCGAGACTAGGAAGGCCAGTTCGATCGCCTGGTCGGCGTTGAGGCGCGGATCGCAATGCGTGTGGTAGCGGTCCTGCAGGTCTTCCGCGGTGATGGCGCGGGCGCCGCCCGTGCATTCGGTCACGTTCTTGCCGGTCATCTCGACATGGATGCCGCCCGGGTGCGTGCCCTCGGCGCGATGCACCTCGAAGAAGGTCTGCACCTCCTTGAGGATGCGGTCGAACGGCCGCGTCTTGTAGCCGGCCGCTTCGATCGTGTTGCCGTGCATCGGGTCGGACGACCACACCACGTTGCGGCCTTCCTTCTTCACCGCCCGCACCAGCTTCGGCAGATGCTCGGCGACCTTGTCGGAGCCGAAGCGCGCGATCAGCGTTAGCCGGCCGGGCTCGTTCTCCGGATTGAGCAGGTCGATCAGTTCGAGCAGGCCGTCCGGCGTCAGCGACGGACCGCATTTCAAGCCGAGCGGGTTCTTGATGCCCCGGCAATATTCGACATGCGCATGGTCGGGCTGCCGGGTGCGGTCGCCGACCCAGATCATGTGGCCGGAGGTCGCGTACCAGTCGCCGGAGGTCGAGTCGACGCGCGTCAGCGCCTCCTCGTAGCCGAGCAGCAGCGCCTCGTGACTAGTGTAGAAATCGGTCTCGCGCAGCGCGAAATTCGTTTCGGAGGTAATGCCCACCGCGCGCATGAAATCCATCGTCTCGGTTATGCGGTTGGCGAGCGACTCGTATTTCTCGCCCTGCGGGCTGTCGGCGACGAAGCCCAGCATCCAGCGATGCACGTTCTCCAGGCTGGCATAGCCGCCCTGCGCGAAGGCGCGCAGCAGATTGAGCGTCGCTGCCGACTGGCGGTACGCCATCTCCTGCCGTGCCGGATCCGGGACGCGCGAGGAGGCGTCGAATTCGATGCCGTTGATGATGTCGCCGCGGTAGCTCGGCAGCGTCACGCCGCCCTTGGTCTCGTTGTCCGAAGAGCGCGGCTTGGCGAACTGGCCGGCGACGCGGCCGACCTTCACCACCGGCTGCGCGCCGGCGAAGGTAAGCACCACCGACATCTGCAGGAAGACGCGGAAGAAGTCGCGAATGTTGTCCGCGCCATGCTCAGCAAAGCTCTCGGCGCAGTCGCCGCCCTGGAGCAGGAAGGCTTCGCCGGCGGCGACCGCCGCCAACTGCTTCTTAAGCTTGCGCGCCTCGCCGGCAAAGACCAGCGGTGGGTAGGTGGCGAGCCGGGCCTCCGTGGCCTGCAGCGCCGCAATGTCCGGATAGGCCGGGACCTGCTTGATCGGCTTTGCTCTCCACGAATTCGGCGACCATTTCGTCATCGCTGCACCCAAACGCCCTTTCAGAGCAATACCCGGAAATGCGAAGCGGTTAGGCTCGGCGACTTCGCCGTAGCCCGCCCTCCGGAATTGCGTCAAACAAACCGGCGAACGCCCTCGCTCGCCATTTCAGCCCCGGTATGAGGTGGCGGCTCCTTACACGAAGCCGATTTCCTATTCTAGCCGGGATTTTCGGCAGTGGCGAATGACTTGGGCCACCGGAGCGTTGTGTTGGAGCCGTTAGGCGGCTTTGTCGGCCAGCCGCGCCAGTTGCGTCATGACGACGGCCGAGCCCGCCAGGCGCTTCTCGGCATTCGGCCAGTCGCGGATGAAGACCACGCTGTGGTCGGCCCTGATCTTGGCCAGAGAGCCCTGCTCGCCGATGAACTTGACCAGCCCGACCGGATCGGGAAACTCGCGCTTGCGGAAATGGATGACGACACCCTTGGGGCCGGCATCGAGCTTCTCGACATTGGCCTTGCGGCAAAGCGCCTTGATGAAGACGATCTTCAGGAGATGCGTGACTTCCTCCGGCAGCGGCCCGAACCGGTCGATCAACTCGGCGCCGAAACCATCGATCTCCTCGGTGGTCTCGAGGTCGCCGAGGCGGCGGTAGAGCGCCATCCTGAGCTGCAGATCCGGCACATAGCTCTCCGGGATCATCACCGCCGTGCCGACCGCGATCTGCGGCGACCAGCCGCCGTCCTGCACTTCGCCCGAATCCTTCACTTCGGCCACCGCCTCCTCCAGCATCTGCTGGTAGAGCTCGAAGCCGACCTCCTTGATGTGGCCGGACTGTTCTTCGCCCAGCAGATTGCCGGCGCCCCTGATGTCGAGGTCGTGGCTGGCGAGCTGGAAGCCTGCGCCGAGCGTGTCGAGCGACTGCAGCACCTTCAGCCGGCGCTCGGCCGTATCGGTGAGCTTGCGGTTGGCCGGCAACGTGAACAGTGCGTAGGCGCGCACCTTCGAGCGGCCGACGCGGCCGCGCAGCTGGTAGAGCTGCGCCAGCCCGAACATGTCGGCGCGATGGATGATCAGCGTGTTGGCGGTCGGAATGTCGAGGCCGGATTCGACGATGGTGGTCGACAGCAGCACGTCGTACTGGCCGTCGTAGAAGGCGTTCATGATGTCGTCGAGTTCGCCGGCCGGCATCTGCCCGTGGGCGACCGCCACTTTCAGCTCCGGCACGGATTCATTCAGGAAATCATGGATTTCCGAAAGATCGCTGATGCGCGGCACGACATAGAAGGAATGGCCGCCGCGATAGCGTTCGCGCAGCAGCGTCTCGCGGATGACCAGCGGATCGAAGGGCGAGATGAAGGTGCGCACCGCCATGCGGTCGACCGGCGGCGTGGCGATCAGCGACAGCTCGCGCACGCCGGTCAGCGCCAGCTGCAGCGTGCGCGGGATCGGGGTCGCCGACAGCGTCAGCACATGCACGTCGTTCTTCAGCTCCTTCAGCCGTTCCTTGTGCTTGACGCCGAAATGCTGCTCCTCGTCGATGATCAGGAGGCCGAGATTCTTGAACGAGATCGAGCTGCCGAGCAGCGCATGCGTTCCGACCACGATATCGACCGTGCCGTCGGCGATCCCCTTCTTGGTCTCGGCCAGTTCCTTGGCACCCACTAGGCGCGAGGCCTGAGCGATGCGGATCGGCAGGCCGGAAAAGCGCTGCGAGAAGGTCTTGAAATGCTGGCGCGACAGCAGCGTCGTCGGCACCACGACCGCGACCTGGAAGCCTTCCATCGCCGCGATGAAAGCGGCACGCAGCGCCACCTCCGTCTTGCCGAAGCCTACGTCGCCGCAAACCAGCCGGTCCATCGGCTTGCCGGCGCCGAGGTCGCCCATGACGGAATCGATCGCGGTCTGCTGGTCGTCGGTTTCCTCGTAAGGGAAGCGCGCGGCGAACTCGCCATAGAGGCCTTCGGCCGGGATCATCGTGGGTGCGGCACGCATCTGCCGCTCGGCGGCGATGCGGATCAGCTGCCCGGCCATGTCGAGCAGGCGCCGCTTCAGCCTTGCCTTGCGCGCCTGCCAAGCGCCGCCGCCGAGCTTGTCTAGCGTCGCTTCCGCCGAATCCGAACCATAGCGCGACAAAAGCTCGATGTTTTCCACCGGCAGGAACAGCCGGTCGTCGCCGGCATAGTGGATCTCGAGACAGTCATGCGGCGCACCGACGGCCTCGATAGTCCGCAGGCCGACGAAACGGCCGATGCCGTGGTCGGCATGGACGACGATGTCGCCGGAAGACAGCGACGAGGCTTCGGCGATGAAATCGGAAGCCTTCTTCTTGCGCTTCGAGCGGCGGATCAGCCTGTCGCCCAAAATGTCCTGCTCGGCGACGACGACCAGATCGTCGGTCTCGAAGCCGGATTCGAGCGGCAGCACGGCGAGGCCCGCTTGCCCGGCCTCGAGCTTCTCAGCCTCGACAAGCGTCGCGACCGGCTTGAGGTTGCCGAGATGGTGTTCGGCCAGAATCTGGCCGAGCCGGTCGAGCGAGCCTTCCGTCCAGCCGGCGACGATGACGCGGCGGCGCGCGGCGCGCTCGTCGGCAATGTGCTTCACCACTATGTCGAAGACGTTGATGTTGGGGTCGGCGCGCTCCTCGGCAAAGCTGCGGCCTTGCCGCGAACCGGCGTGGAAGACTTTTTTGCCGCCGACATCTGGCGCATCGAAGACGGTGAAGTCGATGTCTTCGCGCGGCCCGAGCGAAGCGCGGAGGTTCTCCGGCGAGAGATAGAGCAGGTCCGGCGCCACCGGCTTATAGGGCACCGCATCCTTCAGCGCGCCGTCGGCCTGCTTCCGGCGCGCCTCGTAATGATCGAGGATCAGCGTGTGACGCTCGGCCAATGCCTCATGCGCCAGATGGTCGAAGATGACAGGCGCATCCGGCAGATAGTCGAACACCGTCTCCAGCCGCTCGTAGAAGAACGGCAGCCAGTGCTCCATGCCGGCGAAGCGCCGACCCTCGCTGACGGCAGCGTAGAGCGCGTCGTCGCGCGACGGCGCGCCGAAGGCCTCTATGTAGGCGCGGCGGAAGCGGCTGATCGTCTCCGGCGTCAGCGCCACCTCGCTCATCGCCTGCAGCGCCATCGACTTGCGCTGCCCCGTGGTGCGTTGGGTCGCCACGTCGAAGACGCGGATCGATTCCAGCGTATCGCCGAAAAAGTCCAGTCTCAGCGCCTCGCTCGAGCCGGGTGCGAAGAGGTCGAGGATGCCGCCGCGCACCGCGAATTCGCCGACGTCGCGCACGGTCGGCACGCGCTCGAAACCGGAGGTCTCCAGCCGCGCGATCAGCACGTTCATATCGATCTGGTTGCCGGGCTTGGCATGGAAAGTCTGCGCTTCGATCAGCCCGGCCGGCGGAATGCGTTGCAACAGCGCGTTGGCCGTCGTGAGAACCACGGCGCGATGCGGCTTCTTGGCGAGCGCAATAAGGGCGGAAAGCGCGTCGAGCCGCCGCGCGGCGGCATCGGCGCCCGGCGAGACACGGTCGTAGGGCAGGCAATCCCACGCCGGCAGTTCCAGCACCGGCAGGCCGGGCGCCGCGAAGGCGAGCGCATCGATAATCGCCGGCAGCCGCTGGCCGTCGCGCGCGACGAACAGCACCGGCTTGTCGGGCGCGATCTCCTGCGCCGTTCGCACCAGTGCGAAGGCTTCGTAGCCGTCGGCGACGCCGTCGACGATGAATTGACCGGCGCGGCCCTTGGGCAGGCCGATGGAAGGAATGAGGCTCATGCGTTTTTCAAAATGTCACGGTCCGGCGCGACGCCAGGATCTTTTGCAGCACCGCGCAATCGATATCGGGCGGAACCGGGCGTTCGCCGGTGATCATCGGCAGGAATTCAGTATCGGGGATTTCGAGGAGCTTTTCATATTGGTCGATTTCGTCGCCGGTCAAGGCACCGATCTCGGTGTCGGCGAAGGAGCCGAGGATAAGGTCCATCTCGCGCATGCCGCGATGCCAGGAGCGGAACAGGAGCTTGCGGCGGCGGGCATCCAACCCCTCGCTTGATCGCTGTGTTCCGGTCATCGCACCGTATCCCTGTTCGAAGCGGCGCATATAGCGTGGATAGCGACCGGTGTCAGCCTTTGCGCTGCGGCCGTCGCGACATAAGCTGACACCATGCGTCCTTCCGTCCTCGATCCCCTGTTCGTCCCGATCACCTCGCTCGCCGGCATCGGTCCGAAAGTCGCGACCATGATCGAGCGGGTCGTGCCGGCCGATCTCGGCGATCGCGCCGCGCGCGCCGGCGATCTTCTGTTCGTGCTGCCCAACACGGTGATCGACCGCCGCAACCGGCCGGGCATCGCGCTTTCGGCCGAAGGCCAGATCGTAACCCTCGAGGTGCGGGTCGACCGCCATCAGCCGCCGCCCCGCGGCAACAGGTCCGTGCCTTACCGCGTCTACGCCCATGACGACACCGGCGAGGTCGCGTTGACCTTCTTCCATGCCCATGCCGCCTATCTGCAGAAAATCCTGCCCGAGGGCGAACGTGTCGTGATCTCCGGCCGCATGGAATGGTTCAACGGCCGCCCGACCATGGTCCATCCCGACCATATCGCGCCGATCGATGAGGCCGACGGCCTGCCGCTGGTCGAGCCCGTCTATCCGCTCACCGCAGGCCTGTCGGCAAAAGTGCTGCGCCGCGCCATCGGACAGGCGCTCGGCCGCCTGCCGGAGCTGCCGGAATGGCAGGACGAGGCCTTCATGCGCCGGCACAGCTTTCCGTCTTTCGGCGATGCGCTCAGCCGCATCCATTACCCGAACGACCCCATCGACGTTGCCGTCGAGGGCGCGGCCTGGCGACGCCTTGCCTACGACGAGTTCTTGGCCGGCCAGGTGTCGCTGGCGCTGGTGCGGGCCAGAATCCGCCGTCTTTCGGGCCGGCCGCTCACCGGCGACGGCCGCGTCGTCGAGAAACTGCGCGCTGCCCTGCCCTACAAGCTTACACCCAGCCAGGAATTCGCGCTCGGCGAAATCAACGCCGATCTTGCCGATCCCGAACGCATGCTGCGCCTGCTGCAGGGCGATGTCGGGTCGGGCAAGACGGTGGTCGCGCTGCTCGCCATGGGGCGCGCGGTCGAGGCCGGCGGCCAGGCGGCGCTGATGGCGCCGACCGAAATCCTGGCGCGCCAGCACCTGGCGACTATCGAGCCGCTCGCGGAAAAAGCCGGCCTCAGCGTCGCCATCCTCACCGGCCGCGAAAAGGGCCGCGAGCGCGCTGAAACGCTCGAAGGCCTTGCCAGTGGCGCGATCGACATCGTCGTCGGCACGCATGCGCTGTTCCAGGAGACGGTGACGTTTCATGACCTCGTCCTTGCCGTCGTCGACGAGCAGCACCGGTTCGGCGTCCATCAGAGGCTGGCGATTACCGCCAAGGGCGATGCCCCCGACATGCTGGTGATGACGGCGACCCCCATTCCGCGCACGCTGGTGCTGACCGCCTTTGGCGACATGGACGTCTCGAAGCTCACCGAGAAGCCAGCCGGCCGCCAGCCGATCCGCACCGTCACCTTGCCGATGGAGCGGCTGGACGAATTGGTCGGGCGCATGCGCGATGCCGTCGCCGAAGGTCAGAAAATTTACTGGATCTGCCCTCTGGTCGAGGAATCCGAAGAGATCAAGCTGATGTCGGCGGAGGACCGTTTCGCGTCGCTGAAACCGCTGTTTGGCGACCGGATCGGCTTGGTGCATGGCCGAATGAAGGGTGCGGAGAAGGACGAGGCGATGCGCGCCTTCAAGCAGGGCGAGACGCGCATCCTGATAGCAACCACCGTCATCGAGGTCGGCGTCGACGTGCCGGACGCGACGATCATGGTCATCGAGCATGCCGAACGCTTCGGGCTTGCGCAATTGCATCAGTTGCGCGGCCGGGTCGGGCGCGGCGACCGGCCCTCTTCTTGCGTGCTGCTTTACAAGGATCCGCTCGGCGAGACGGCGAAGCGCCGGCTGTCGGTGATGCGCGAGACCGAGGACGGCTTCCGCATCGCCGAGGAAGATCTGAAGCTGCGCGGCGAAGGCGAGCTGCTGGGCACCCGCCAGTCCGGCACCCCAGGCTTCCAGGTAGCGCGCATCGAGTTCCATGCCGATCTGCTCGAGGCCGCGCGCGACGACGCCCGGCTGATCCTGTCGCGCGATCCGGAACTGCAGTCCGAACGCGGCCAGGCGCTCCGGCTGCTGCTTTATCTGTTCGGGCGCGACGAGGCAGTGCGGCTTCTGCGCGCCGGCTGAGCGACACCCAGCGCCGGGTTGGCGAGCGTCCCCTCGACTGGCTCGCCGTTCAGCGTCACCAGCTTGGCCTTGACCTCCGGTGCCACCATGCCGGCCGAAACGATCAGCTTGGCGCCGTCCTCGATCGTCATGTCGAGCAGCACGATCTCGGATCTATGCACATACATCAGGAAGCCGGTGGTCGGGTTCGGCGTGCAGGGCATGAACACCGCGATCAGCGGATCGCCTTCCTGATCGAGCTTCTGGTTGATCTCGGTTTCCTTCTCGCTGGCCACGAAGACCAGCGACCAGACCCCTTTGCGCGGATATTCGACCAGGCCGACCTGGCGGAACATATCGCCCTTGTTCGACAGCACTGTCTCGAAGATCTGCTTCAGCGAGCCATAGATACCGCGTACCAGCGGCATACGGCCGAGCAACCGCTCGCCGAAATTGACGATGGCGCGGCCGACGATGTTCGCCGTCAGGAAGCCGATCAGCGTGATCAGCACCAGCGCCACGATCAGCCCGAAGCCGGGCACCGGGAACGGCAGATAGGTGTCGGGATTGTAGCGCGCGGGAATGTAAGGCTTCACCCAGGAATCGACCCAGCCGATGAGAGACCAGGCGATATAGGCGGTGATCGCCAGCGGCGCGCAGACGATGAAGCCGGTCAGGAAATAGTTCCTGAGCCGGGTCATGCCAGAGGTCTTCAGAGCATCGGACATAGGTTCACCGCGGCGCAGGTTGCAGCGCCGAGATTAATGAACCGCGAGCCGGTTTGGAACTGCGAAGATTTTAAAGAACGTTGGTCATGCCGCTGCGTCCAGCGGCACAATCTTTTCGAGTTCCGCCGCGATCTTTCTCGCCTCGGTCTCAAGCTCGTAGGCCTTCTGGAAGTTCATCCAGAACTCGGGTGTGGTGTTGAAGAATCTGGCAAGTCGAAGGGCTGTATCGGAAGTAAGGCCGACCTCCTCCTTTACGATACGCTCGATACGATACACGGCAGGTTGAGCTTCCGCGCCAATGCGCCGGCGCTCATGCGAAGGGGAACAAGATACTCCTCGCGCAGGAATTCTCCAGGGTGGATAGGGCGTGCGAACTTGACCATAGCTCGGTATCCTCAAAGGGTTAGGGCAAGTGCACCTCGCAGCATGTATCATGCTATGGTACAAAGCCAACTGCAAGGTAACGGCTTTCAACGCTCCAAATGAAAGCTGCTTAGGTTCGCGATTAGCCGAAACATCCTTCCCCTCGTCATCCACGGGCGGAGCAAGGAGCGAAGCGACGCGCGCAGACCCGAGGATCCATTCCGTGACGCTTCGGCCGGATAGAAGCGGTGCAGAATAGGCGCTACACCCGGTGCCGCGAAAAAGCTCAAACCACTCCGGATTGGTCCTTTCGACCAGTTCGATCTTCCATTGGCGCGGCCAGCGTTTCAGCGACTTCTCGCGCTGGATGGCATCCCGGATGTCGAAATATTCCTCGTACCCGACCAAGCGCTGCACGCCATAACGCCCGGTAAAGCGCGAGCCTTCGCCGGACCTATGCTCTGGCACTCGACGGGCCAGATCGTTTGTTACTCCGATGTAGATGGGTGTCGCGCTTCTTGCTCGCAGTCATATAAACATAACCTGTCATGCATGAAGTATAACGGATGGATGATCAAGCGACCATTCTGATGGGCTGCATTCTTTGTAAGGTCACGGAATGGATCCTCGGGTCTGCGCAGGAGCTCCGCTCCTGCTCCGCCCGTGGATGACGAAGGTGCGTTTCGGTCCACCGCTGGCGAAGCCTACTCCACCGTCACCGATTTCGCCAGATTGCGCGGCTGGTCGACGTCCGTGCCCATGAACACGGCGGTGAAATAGGCGAGCATCTGGATCGGCAGCGCGTAGATGATCGGTGTGATGATCTCCGGCACATCGGGCAGGATGATCGTCTCCATCGTCTTGATGCCCGCCTGCGCCGCACCCTTGGCGTCGGTGATGAGGATGATCTTGCCGCCGCGCGCCGCCACTTCCTGCATGTTCGACACCGTCTTTTCGAAGATGCGGTCATGCGGCGCGATCACGATCACCGGCATGTTCTCGTCGATCAGCGCGATTGGCCCGTGCTTCAGCTCGCCGCCGGCATAGCCTTCGGCATGGATGTAGGAGATTTCCTTGAGCTTCAGCGCCCCTTCCATGGCGAGGGGGAAATTGGTGTCGCGACCGAGATAGAGCACGTCCTTGTAGCGGGAGAGCTCGCGCGAGATGCGTTCGATCTGCTCGTCGAGCTTCAGCACCTGGGTGGCGTAGCGCGGCGCCTCGGAAAGCTCGCGCACCAGCTGCTTTTCCTCGTCGCGCGAGATCGAGCCGCGCGCCACGCCGGCCCGTACAGCCAGCGAAGCCAGCACCGACAGCTGGCAGGTGAAGGCCTTGGTCGAAGCGACACCGATCTCCGGGCCGGCAAGCGTCGGCAGCACGACGTCGGATTCGCGCGCCATGGTCGATTCCCGCACATTGACGACCGCGCCGATCTTCATGCCGGCCTTGCGGCAATAGCGCAGCGAGGCCAGCGTATCGGCGGTCTCGCCCGACTGCGAGATGAAGAAGGCCGCGTCGTTCGCCGACA
The DNA here is from genome assembly GCF_029625675.1 of Mesorhizobium sp. WSM4884. Taxonomy (NCBI): domain Bacteria; kingdom Pseudomonadati; phylum Pseudomonadota; class Alphaproteobacteria; order Hyphomicrobiales; family Phyllobacteriaceae; genus Mesorhizobium; species Mesorhizobium sp. WSM4884. The sequence goes on along the minus strand of NZ_JARTVO010000004.1, from coordinate 32,836 downwards.
GCGGCATCTCGCGATAGCGGAATTCCGAGGCGACATCGATGTCGACCGGCAGCCGCGCATAGCGCTCGAACCAGTATTTCGAAATCAGCCCGGCGAGATAGGCGGTGCCGCAGGCCGAGATCGCCAGCCGGCCGATCTTGGCGAAGTCGAAGGGCAGCTCGAGCGGCTTCGACACGCCGGCGACGAAATCCACGTAGTGCGCCAGCGTGTGCGAGATCACTTCCGGCTGTTCATGGATTTCCTTTTCCATGAAATGCCGGCGGTTGCCCTTGTCGACCATGAAGCTGGTCGACAGCGACTGCTGGCGCTTGCGGTCGATCTTGTTGCCGTCGATGTCATAAATGGTGACGCTGTTTCGACGCACTTCGGCCCAGTCGCCGTCTTCCAGATAGGTGACCGCGTTGGTGAAAGGCGCCAGCGCGATGGCGTCCGATCCCAAAAACATCTCGCCGTCGCCATGGCCGACGGCGAGCGGCGGACCGTTGCGGGCGCCGACGATCAGGTCCTCGTCGCCCTTGAACATGATCGCCAGCGCGAAGGCGCCCGAGAGCCGCTTCAGCGCCTGATGCGCGGCCTCGACCGGCTTCAGCCCCTTGGCGAGTTCCCGCGCCACCAGATGCGCGACGACTTCGGTGTCGGTCTGCGAGGAGAATTTGTAGCCATCGCGGGAAAGCTCGTCGCGCAGCTCGGCGAAGTTTTCGATGATGCCGTTGTGGACGATGGCGACGCCATCGGAAAAATGCGGATGCGCATTGGTTTCGTTAGGCACGCCATGCGTCGCCCAGCGCGTATGGCCGATGCCGATCGTGCCTTCCAGCGGGTCTTCCTTCAGCCGGCGTTCGAGGTTGATCAGCTTGCCTTCGGCACGGCGGCGGCCGAGCTCGCCCTTTTCGATGGTGGCGACGCCGGCCGAGTCATAGCCGCGATATTCGAGCCGCTTCAGCGCATCGACGATCAGCGGCGCGACCTGCGAATGGCCGACAATTCCAACGATACCGCACATGCCCTGCCCCCGATTCCCTGCAGAAATCCAGCGTTATCTAGGGATCGCCGGACTGCCGCGAAAGTCACTTTGCGTTTCGTTCCATGTCAGCCGGAACGGTTTTGCGACCGATGCACCATGCCAGGCCGTCGTTGCAATCCCATTACTCGAATTGCTCGGCTTTTAGAGCCTTGGTTTCCGATCGTTCCTCCCTTGGCTCAGATCACGGCCGCGGCGGCCTTCGGCAAAACCACCTGGACCACGTGCCGGCGCTACTCCGCAGCCTTCTTCCGCGCCGCCGCAACGGAGGCGAAGCGTTCCCGCAATTCCTTGCCTTTGCCGGGCAGGGTCTTCTGGCGGGCGCGGCCGAAGGCGAGCGCATCGTCGGGCACGCTCTCGGTGATCACGCTGCCCGAGGCGATGTAGCCGCCCTTGCCGATCGAGACTGGCGCCACCAGCGACGAGTTCGAGCCGATAAAAGCGCCCTCGCCGATGTCGGTGAAGAATTTCGAATAGCCGTCATAGTTGCAGGTGATGGTGCCGGCGCCGATATTCGCACCGGCCCCGACGCGCGCGTCGCCGATATAGGTCAGGTGGTTGACCTTGGCGCCCTCCTCGACGGTCGATTGCTTGACCTCGCAGAAATTGCCGACCTTGGCCTTTTTCCTGAGATCGGCACCGGGACGCAGCCGCGCGAACGGCCCGACCTCGCTGTTTTCCCCGATGGTGGCGCCCGTGAGATGGCTGAAGGCATGGATCGTGGCGCCGGTGGAAATCTTGACGCCCAGCCCGAACCAGACATTCGGTTCGACGATCGTATCGGCGCCGATTTCGGTGTCGTGCGAGAAATGGACGGTTTCCGGCGCAATCAGCGTCACGCCCGCAAGCATCGCCTCGCGCCGCCGGCGCGCCTGCCAGATGCCTTCCGCCTCGGCGAGCTCGGCCCGGTTGTTGATGCCGAGCGCATTTTCGAACCCCGCCTCGGTGGCCACAACGTCGAGGCCCTCCGCGCCGGCAATCTCGGCGATGTCGGTGAGATAGAACTCGCCCTTCGCGTTGTTGTTGCCGACCTTGTCGAGCAGTCGAAGCGCATGCTTGCCCGCGACCGCCATCATCCCGGCGTTGCAGAAGCCGATCTTCTTTTCCGCCTCGGAACAGTCCTTTTCCTCACGGATCGCGGTCAACCGGCCGCCTTTTTCGATCAGCCGGCCGTAGCCGGTCGGATTGGGCGGGCGGAAGCCGATCACCGCGACGGCAGCACCCTCCGCTAGCTTCTGCCGCGCGGCGGCGAGCGCTCCCGCGTCGATCAGCGGCGTGTCGCCGAACATGACGAGGATGTCGTCGTAACCTTTTGATATCGCTTCGCGAGCGGCGAGCACGGCATGCGCGGTGCCGAGCCGCTTCTCCTGCACGAAGGTTTCCGCCTTCGGCGCGAATTTCTGCGCCGCCTTGCGCATTTCCTCCGCGCCATGGCCGATCACCAGCGCCAAACCGGTCGCACCGGCCGCCTCGGCGGCCTTCACCACATGAGCCACCATCGGCAGGCCGGCGATCGCATGCAGCACCTTGGGCATCGCGCTTTTCATGCGCGTGCCTTCGCCGGCGGCGAGGATGACGGACAGGCAGGATCTCTGGCTCATGAAAGGGCAACCATATGAAAGCTGAATCAATGCATGTTAACAGCGGCGTGATGCTGTACCAATGCGGTTAAATTCCGGTGAGACGAAAGAGCAGTTCACGCTTAATTGGCAGGTCTCCAGCGGCGACTACAAAAGGCCGTGCTTTCTGAATTCAGCCTGTTCGTCACCTGCAATCCAGCCAAAGACCTTCAGATCGCCATCGCGCCTCTCGACGAGATAGCTGACCTCGAAGTCGATGGTAAGGCGATCTTTGTTCTTGCGCTCGTAGTCGCCTGACCATTGCACTTTGGCCACGCAATGGTCCTGGTCGATGGGCATCACCGTAACGCCTCCGCAGGTCATTTTCTTCGTGCCGATCGCCCGATAGGCCTCGAAGCCCTTCTTCATGACCTCCTTCAATCGCTGGCCATTCTCGCCGACCATGACACCTGCCGGCGTCACCGAGACAAAGCCGGTTGAGTAGATCGCGGCAACGTCGTCCAGACCGACGTCGCCGGCAATTGCGTCGTTGAAGACCTTCGCATACGTCTTGAAGAACGTCTCGGCGTCCGCCCTGGATATCATCTCGCCCGCATCGCTCCTTTGCGAAAAAGTCCGCGGATTCGGTTTCATCAACGCGAACGCTCGCGCCCGTTCCTGAACCCGGCTTACCCCAACCTCCCCAGCATCGGAAAATTCTCCAGCAGCCAATAGGACGCGCTTTGCACGCCACCGGTCAGGAAGAACACGCCGGCGACGACCAGAAGCGCGCCTATCGCCTTCTCGACACGGCCGAGATGGACGCGGAATTTGCCGAGGAAGCGCATGAAGGCGCCGGAAAACAGCGCCGCGATCAGGAAAGGAATGCCGAGGCCGAGCGAATAGGCGGCGAGTAGCAACGCACCCTCGCCCACCGTCTCGCGGCCGCCGGCCAGCGTCAGGATCGGCCCGAGCACCGGGCCGATGCAAGGCGTCCAACCGAAGGCGAAGGCCAGTCCCATGACGTAGGCGGCGATCATGTTGGCCGGCTTGCCCTGCGACTGGAAGCGCGCCTCGCGCGACAGCAGCGGGATTCGCAAGATGCCGAGGAAGTTCAGCCCCATGACGATGATCAGCGCGCCCGCCACCATCGCCAGCGGCTCCTGCCAGACGCGCAGCAGACGGCCAATGGTCGAGGCGCCCGCGCCGAGCGCGACGAAGACGGTCGAGAAGCCGAGCACGAAGGCAAAAGAAGCATAGAGCAGCGCGCCGCGCGCGCCTTCCCGTGCCGTCACGCCCCGATTGCCGCGGAAATCGTCGACGGACACGCCCGCCATGTAGCAGAGATAGGGCGGCACCAGCGGCAGCACGCATGGCGACAGGAACGAGATCGCCCCTGCCCCGACCGCGCTGACATAGCCGATGTCCAATGCCATTTCATCAGGCCCCGATTGTGCTGGCGCCGATATAGCGATGCACAGGCCTCCATGCCAATCACCATTGTGTGGCACGCGGTCGCCCGGCCGAGGAAGAAACGGCCTCTCTCACGCGTTGATTGGACGGCGCGCGATTGCCGCGTGCTTTGTTCTCAGGGAGAGGTTGTCATGAAATCGATTGCACTCGGGCTCGCGGCCCTGTTGCTCGGCACCGGCGCGTCCCACGCCGCCGAGGCGTGGAAGGAGGCCGAAGTCGGCGGCAAGAAGATCTATACCGATGCCATGGGCATGACGCTTTACACCTATGACAAGGACGAGAAAGGCAAATCCAACTGCTACGACAAATGCGCCGCCAACTGGCCGCCGTTGAAGGCCGAGGCCGGCGCCAAGGCGGATGACGAATGGACGATCGTGGAGCGCACCGACGGCACCAAGATGTGGGCCTATGACGGCAAGCCGGTCTATACCTTCGTCAAGGACAAGAAGGCCGGCGACATGACCGGCGAAGGCGTCGCCGGCGCATGGCACGTTGTCAAGGCCGACTGATTTTTCCCGGGCGGGCTGCCGGACACCTTTCGACAGCCCGCCTGGTCGCGTCGCTGATGGCGCCCATGCGTCGATATCGCTTGTGTGTCGACATGCATCGGTGACCCGATTCTTCCGTGCTCCGAGATACGAACCTTCCTCCCCAAAAAATGTGATCTTCGTTATACACTCTAAGAGTGTATCGCCCCCGGCGTGTCCGCAAATTGGGTCCTTCCCCTTGACCGATTGCAAAAGCGCGGCCATGTGAGCGACGAAAAGAGTGGGATTTCGTCGTGCGCCGCGGAGTTCTTCCGCCGCCTCACAGCTGATAAGAGACCTCATGGACGTCGTCGTCGTCGAATCGCCGGCCAAGGCGAAGACAATCAACAAATATCTGGGCAAGAACTATAAGGTCCTGGCCTCGTTCGGCCATGTCCGCGATCTGCCGGCCAAGGATGGTTCGGTGCGCCCGGACGAGGACTTCGCCATGTCCTGGTCGGTCGACACCGCGTCCGGCAAGCGCCTCGCCGACATCGCCAAGGCGGTCAAGGACGCCGACGGGCTGATCCTCGCCACCGACCCGGATCGCGAGGGTGAGGCGATTTCCTGGCATGTGCTGGAAGTGCTGCGGCAGAAGCGCGCGCTGAAGGACAAGCCGGTCAGCCGCGTCGTCTTCAACGCCATCACCAAGTCTTCCGTGCTCGAAGCCATGGCCAATCCCCGCCAGATAGACGCGCCGCTGGTCGACGCCTATCTCGCTCGCCGCGCGCTCGACTATCTGGTCGGCTTCACGCTCTCGCCGGTGCTCTGGCGCAAGCTGCCCGGCGCCCGTTCCGCGGGGCGCGTTCAATCGGTGGCGCTGCGCCTCGTCTGCGACCGCGAGTCCGAGATCGAGCGCTTCATCCGCGAGGAATACTGGCAGATCGCCGCCATCCTCAACACGCCGCGCAACGACAGCTTCGAGGCGCGGCTGACCGCCTATGCCGGCAAGAAGCTGCAGAAGCTCGACATCGCCAACAAGGCGCAGGCCGACGACATCAAGGCGATGCTGGAAGGCGCGACTTTCAAGGCCTTGTCGGTCGAAGCCAAGCCCACCAAGCGCAACCCCGGACCGCCCTTCACCACTTCGACGCTGCAGCAGGCCGCCTCCTCGCGACTCGGCTTCTCGGCCAACCGAACCATGCAGGTGGCGCAGAAGCTCTACGAAGGCATGGACATCGGCGGCGAGACAGCAGGTCTCATCACCTATATGCGAACCGACGGCGTGCAGATGGCGCCGGAGGCGATCGATGCCGCGCGCGATGCCATCGTGAACGAGTTCGGCGCAAAATACCTGCCCGAGAAGCCGCGCTACTATTCGGTCAAGGCCAAGAATGCCCAGGAAGCGCATGAGGCGATCCGCCCGACCGATTTCAAGCGCACGCCGGCATCGGTCCGGCAATATCTCGATGCCGACCAGGCGCGGCTCTACGAGCTGATCTGGAAGCGCGCCATCGCCAGCCAGATGCAGCCGGCCGAGATCGAGCGCACCACGGTCGAGATCGAGGCCGTCAACGGCGCCCGCACGGCGGAGCTCCGCGCGATCGGCTCAGTCGTGCGCTTCGACGGCTTCATCGCCGCCTACACCGACCAGAAGGACGAGGACGCCGAGGACGAGGAAAGCCGCCGCCTGCCCGAGATCCGAGCCAATGAACAGCTTGCCCGCGAGGCAATCAACGCCACCCAGCACACGACCGAGCCGCCGCCGCGCTATTCCGAGGCATCTCTGATCAAGAAGCTTGAAGAACTTGGCATCGGCCGGCCGTCAACCTATACGGCGATCCTGAAGACGCTGGAGGATCGCGACTATGTCGCCATCGACCGGCGCAAGCTGGTGCCGCAGGCCAAGGGCCGGCTGCTTTCCGCTTTCCTCGAAAGCTTTTTCGAGCGCTATGTCGAATATGACTTCACCGCATCGCTCGAGGAAAAACTCGACGAGATCTCCGACGGCAAGCTCGCCTGGAAGGATGTGCTGCGCGACTTCTGGAAGGATTTTTCCGGCGCGGTCGACGACATCAAGGAACTGCGCGTCAGCGACGTGCTCGACGCGCTCAACGACGAACTGGCGCCGCTGGTCTTCCCGGCGCGCGAGGACGGCTCGAACCCGCGCGTCTGCCCGAAATGCGGCACCGGCAACCTGTCGCTGAAGCTCGGCAAGTTCGGCGCCTTCGTCGGCTGTTCGAACTATCCGGAATGTTCCTACACCCGCCAGCTTGGCGACGCCGCCAATCCCAATGGCGAGAATGGCAATGGCGAGGACGGCGTCAAGCTGCTCGGCAAGGATCCTTACACGGCCGAGGAGATCACGCTGCGCAGCGGCCGTTTCGGCCCCTACATCCAGCGCGGCGAAGGCAAGGACGCCAAGCGCTCGAGCCTGCCCAAGGGCTGGACGGCCGAGTCGATCGATCACGAAAAGGCGCTGGCCCTGCTGGCCCTGCCCCGCGACGTCGGCAAGCACCCGGAGACCGGCAAGATGATCTCCGCCGGCCTTGGGCGCTACGGACCCTTCGTGCTGCACGACGGCACCTACGCCAATCTGGAAAGCATCGAGGACGTCTTCTCGATCGGCCTGAACCGCGCTGTCTCGGTGATCGCCGAGAAGCAGCAGAAGGGCAAGGCCGGTCGCAACGGCGCCACGCCGGCGGCGTTGAAGGAACTGGGCGACCATCCCGACGGCGGTGGCAAGATCGTTGTGCGCGACGGACGCTATGGGCCCTATGTCAATTACGGCAAGGTCAACGCGACGCTGCCCAAGGGCAAGGACCCGCAGTCGGTGACGATGGAAGAGGCGCTCGCTTTGATCGCCGAAAAGGAAGCCAAGGGCGGAGGCGGCAAGAAGCCGTTCCGCAGGGCGGCCAAAAAAGGATAGCAGGACGTGGCGCGCAGGATCTCCGGAAGAAGCCACGGCGATCCGCGCAGCGCCGACACCAGGGCCAGTGTCAAGGACGACTACCGGCCCTCGCGTGACGAAATCCTGCGCTACATCGCCGAGAATCCCGATCGCTCCGGAAAGCGCGAGATCGCCAAGGCTTTCGCGTTGCGCGGCGAGGACCGCATCTGGCTGAAGGACCTGTTGCGCGACTTGCGGGACGAGGGCCTGCTGACGAAGGACCGCAAACGCCACACCCGACCCGGCGCCGTGCCGCATGTCGCCGTGCTCGACATTGTCGGTCGCGACGCCGACGGCGTGCTGCTGGCCAATCCGAGCGAATATACCGGTCCCGGCTCGCCGCCCGTCATTGCCATCCGCATTTCGCGCGGCGCCAGCGGCCCCGTACCCGGCGTCGGCGACCGCGTGCTCGCCAAGACCTTCCCGACCGACGATGCAACTGCCGTCCATGGCGGCCCCGCCTACACCGGGCGGGTGATGAAGGTCTTCGAGAAGCGCAGCGAAGCGGTGCTCGGCGTCTTCCGCGCGCTGAAGGACGGCAGCTTTCGGATCGAGCCGGTGGAGCGGCGCCAGCCCGAGCTCATCGTTGACAAGGAATTCCAGAACGGCGCCAAAAACGGCGACCTGGTCGAGGTCGAACCGGCCCGCGCCTCGCGCTACGGCCTGCCGCGCGCCAAGGTGCTGGCGGTGCTGGGCTCGCTGACCAGCGAGAAGGCGGTCTCGATGATCGCCATCCACGCCCACGACATTCCACACGTCTTTCCGGCCGATGTGATTGCCGAAGCCGATGCGATGAAACCGGCAACGCTTGACGGTCGCGAGGACTGGCGCGACCTGCCGCTGGTCACCATCGATCCGGCCGACGCCAAGGATCATGACGACGCGGTCTTCGCCACGCCGGACACCGACGAGAAGAATCCCGGCGGCATCATCGCCACCGTGGCGATCGCCGACGTCGCGGCCTATGTCCGCTACGGCACGCCGCTCGACCGCGAGGCGTTGAAGCGCGGCAATTCGGTCTATTTCCCGGACCGCGTCGTGCCGATGCTGCCGGAGCGCATCTCCAACGACCTCTGCTCATTGCGCGAAGGCGAGGATCGGCCGGCCATCGCCGTGCGCATGATTTTCTCCGCGGACGGCCGCAAGCTCAGGCACTCCTTCCACCGTGTCATGATGAAGTCGGCGGCCAAGCTCGCCTACCCGCAGGCGCAGGCGGCAATCGACGGCGCACCGGACGACAAGACCGGGCCGATCCTCGATAGCGTTCTGAAGCCCTTGTGGGATGCCTATGGAGTGCTGAAGCGCGGCCGCGACGCCCGCCAGCCGCTGGAGCTCGACCTGCCGGAACGCAAGATCCTTCTCAAGGGCGACGGCACCGTCGACCGTGTCGTCGTGCCGGAGCGCCTCGACGCCCACAAGCTCATCGAAGAGTTCATGATCCAGGCCAATGTCGCGGCCGCCGAGACGCTTGAAGGCAAGAAGGAGCCTCTCGTTTTTCGCATCCATGACGCGCCTTCGCTGGCCAAGCAGGAATCGCTGCGGGAATTCCTGCATACGCTCGGCCTGTCGCTGGCACGCGGCGCGCAGATGCGGCCGGAACAGTTCAACGGCATCCTGGAGCGCGTGCGCGGCGCCGACAACGAGGCGCTGGTCAACGAAGTGGTGCTGCGCTCGCAGAGCCAGGCCGAATATTCGCCGAAGAACATCGGCCATTTCGGTCTCAACCTGAGGCGCTACGCGCATTTCACCTCGCCGATCCGCCGCTACGCCGACCTCATCGTGCATCGCGGACTGATTGCCGCGCTCGGCCTCGGTCCCGGCGGACTGGCACAACAGGAGGCCGATCGGCTGGAGGAGGTCGCAGCGCTGATCTCTGCCACGGAACGCCGTGCCATGGCCGCCGAACGCGACACGGTCGACCGGCTGATCGCCGCCTATCTCGCCGAGCGCATCAACGATACCTTCGACGCGCGCATCTCCGGCGTCACCAAGGCGGGACTCTTTGTCCAATTGCCGCAATATGGCGCGGATGGTTTCATCCCGGTGTCAAGTTTGAGCGGCGACTACTATATCTATGACGAAACCGCTCGATCGCTGTTTGGGGAACGCACTGGCAAGGGCTATCAGCTGGCCGACCGCGTCGAGGTGCGGCTGCTCGAGGTCGCCCCTATGGCCGGCGCGATGCGTTTCGAGATGCTGACCGACCCGAAGCCGCTGCCTGGCTCGCGACGGTCGTTCCACAAGGCCAAGGGCCGCGCCCGCGCGTCGCAGTCGCGTTTCGGGCCACGCGGCAGGAGAAGATGATGCCGAAAGAATTGGGCATGGAAGAACAGGTTTTCGGTGGCGAGCATCATTCGGGCCACGTCGCACGCCCACTGTGGACGGCGATCAAGCGCGGCCTGTTTGGCCGCTGCCCGCATTGCGGCGAAGGCAAGCTGTTCTATGCCTTCACCAAGTCCGTCGACAAATGCAGCGTTTGCGGCGAGGAGCTGCATCACCACCGCGCCGACGATCTTCCCGCCTATCTGGTGATCGTCATCGTCGGCCACATCGTGGTTGGCGCCTTCATGGGCGTGGAGGCGACTTCGACGCTCACGCTGTGGCAGCACGCGCTGATCTGGGTGCCGCTGACCCTTGGTCTGGCCGTCGCGTTGTTGCAGCCGGTCAAAGGCGCCGTCATCGGCCTGCAATGGGCGCTCTATATGCACGGCTTCGGCGGCGAGAAGGACGAGTTTGAACCGCATTCCTAAGCTTGCAGCGGTTCTGCCTTTGACAGAAACAACGACCATCTCTAAGCATTTGTTTTTACACAGTTCCGGATGGAAAGCCGCTGCGCGTGGTTTCCCCGGAGCTCCTCCGGTAGCGACTTTTCGTCCGGGGCTGGTGCAAAGGCCCGAACACGCAAGCCACTTTCGCATTCAGGAAGTTTCCGCTAGGTCGAGCGCATGGAAGGAATGACCAAGGCGGATGTCGACAAGCTCGATAAAGGCTTGGCCGTGCACGGCGGCCGGCCGCTTCGCCCGCGCGACGCCGCAACCTTGATCCTGCTTGACCGCAGCGGCAGCGACGTTCTGGTTTTGATGGGCCGGCGCCATGCCGGGCATGCCTTTATGCCAGGCAAATTCGTCTTCCCCGGCGGCCGCACCGATCCCGCCGACAGCCGCATTCCGGTGGCTGCGCCGCTGCATCGCGAGGACGAGGCAAGGCTCGCCAGCGGCCCTGGCCGCGCGAGCGCCGCGCGGGGACGCGCCATCGCCTTGTCGGCGATCCGCGAGACTTACGAGGAAGCCGGCCTGCTGATCGGCCGCAAGCGTCCCTTTGCGACCGCCAAGCGCGATTGGCAGGGTTTCGTCGAACACGGCGTGACGCCGTCGCTGGACGCCCTGCGCTTCATCGCCCGCGCCATCACCCCGCCCAACCGCGTACGCCGCTTCGACACGCGCTTCTTCAGCGCCTGGCGCGAGGGCGTCGCCGTGGAATTGCCGGGCGGCGGTCCGACCAACGAGCTGGAAGAGCTCGTCTGGCTGCCGCTCGCCGAGGCGCGCAAGGCCGATATTCCCGACATTACCCGCATGATCCTGGAAGAACTGGAAAAACGGCTCGCCCACGATCCCTTGCTACGCCCTGGCGGTGCCGTGCCGTTCTTCCGGCTCATCCGAAACCGCTTCGTCCGCGAAGTCCTTTAGAAGTAGAGCATCCATATCCCATGACGGTCGATACCCAGCAAAAGGGCGACGAACGCGTACACTGGTTGCCGATGATCGCGGCGATCTCCTCGATCAGCGTGGTCGGCATCGCCATCGGCCTCGGCATGCCGCTGCTCAGCGTCATCCTCGAAACGCGCGGCCACTCGGCCTCGATGATCGGCCTCAACACGGCGGTCGCCGGCCTCGCCTCGATCGCCGGAGCCCCGCTCGCCACGCCGCTTGCCACGCGGCTCGGCGTCGCCTGGACCATGCTGTTGATGATTGCCGCCGGCGCGCTTGCCTTCGTCGGCTTCCATTTCGCGCCGGACTTCTGGATGTGGTTTCCGCTCCGCGTCGCGCTGCATATCTCGCTGACGGTGCTCTTCATCCTGTCGGAATTCTGGATCAGCACCTCGGCGCCGCCGCATCGGCGCGGCCTCGTGCTCGGCATCTACGCCACGGTGCTGTCGCTGGGCTTCGCCGCCGGTCCTTGGCTGTTCGCCCATCTCGGCTCGAGCGGCTTCCTGCCGTTCGGCGTCACCATCGCGCTGGTGACGCTCGCCGCAATTCCGGTTCTGGCGGCCCGCAACGAGAGCCCAGCGATCGTCGCCGACGGCGAGACCAGCCATTTCCTGCGCTATATCTGGATGGTGCCGACCGCGACCTTCGCCGTGCTGGTGTTCGGCGCCGTGGAAACCGGTGGCTTCTCGCTGTTCCCGGTCTATGGCAACCGCATCGGCTATTCGGAGGCCGACGCCGCGCTGTTGCTCACCATGATCGGCCTCGGCAATGTGCTCCTGCAGATCCCGATCGGCATGATCAGCGACCGCGTCTCCGACCGCCGCTACCTGCTTCTGGCCTGCGCCACGGTCGGTCTCGCGGGCACCGTGTTCATGCCATTCTTCGCCCAGAACTGGCATCTGATGGCGGCACTTCTGTTCGTCTGGGGCGGCGTGGTCGCCGCCATGTACACGATCGGCCTCGCGCATCTCGGCTCGCAGCTCTCCGGTCATGAGCTTGCCTCCGCCAACGCCGCGTTCGTGCTCTGCTACGGTGTCGGCATGGTGATCGGCCCGCAGGCGATCGGCATCGGCATGGATGCCTTCGGCCCCTCGGGCTTCGGCTGGTCGCTGGCTCTGTTCTTTGCCGCCTATATGCTGCTGGTCTGCGTCCGTTTGGTGCGAAAGATTCTCTAGCGGAAAATGTCCGCCGAAGATTTGGCGTGCTGACATCACCGTGTCAGCAGGACCCCTGCTATACCTCGCTCCAACGCAGGAAGAGCGAGGATAGAGCAATGATCGACAGCGGCTTTGAAACCAAATCCCTCAGGATGGAACTGCTTCTGCTTGTCAGCTTCCAGGCGCCGGCGGCCGATGTCGAGCGCATCATGGAGGCGGTCGTGGCGATCACGCCGCTGCGCATGGGCAAATATGACGGCAACGCCTATCAGTCGGCGCAAGGCATCGAGCGCTACCGGACGCTGGAAGGTGCTGCCGCGAGTGCCGAGATCGAGCTGCGCCGGCGGCCGGGCACGGTCGAGGTGTCGTTCGAACTGCCGGACGACCAGGCGCTTGCGGCGCGCGTCGCCGAGGCCATATTCCAGGCGCACTCCTACGAGGAGCCGGTCATCCGCATCCAGCCGCTGCTGGCCAGCCGTTCCAAGGGCCTCGACGATCGAGCCAATCCGAACCGCTGGTGGAACACGACCGGCGACTGGAAGGTCGCGGCGGAGTGATGCCGGAACTGGGAAATCGCCCGATGAACGAAGTCGCGCCATGAGTGACGAGGCTATCCGTAAGCCTGCATACGACCCTCAGGATCTGGCGCGGCTGTTGGTTTCTCGCCAGCAGGCAGGAGATGCGGAAGGCATGGCGGCTCTCTACGAGCCCGATGCCGTCCTCCACACCGGCGGCGCACAGTTGGCGCGCGGCAGGGACGCCATCCGCAGCTTCTACGCCAAGCTGGTGGCCGCGGGGCAAAGGTTTGAGCTTGGAGATCAGCGTCCGGCCATCGTCAACGGAGATTTGGCGCTCACCTCCACGCGGCTTCCCGATGGCACGGTGACTGTGGAAATTGCCCACCGGCAAGGCGACGGGACTTGGCTTTGGGTGATCGATCAGCCGTCCATACTTCCATAACCCGCGGTGGCACCCGAACCGAACGATCGCGAAAGCCCTGGCGGGCTTGACTTTCCGGGCGCGTTCTTTATGTGTCGCGCCAAGTTTCCCGCGTCCGGGTGTTTCCCCGTGCTCCAGCGGCCAAAACTCCACGAACATTAACGGACGAACATTATGGCCAAAGCCGCAAACATCAAGATCAAGCTTCTGTCGACCGCCGACACCGGTTTCTTCTACGTGACCAGCAAGAACAGCCGCACCAAGACGGACAAGCTGTCGTTCCGCAAATACGACCCGATCGCCAAGAAGCATGTCGAGTTCAAGGAAACCAAGATCAAGTAATCTGGTCATCCTGGAAATGCCGAAACGCCGCCCACTGGGCGGCGTTTTTGTTTGGTCTGGCTACCAAGATTCAGCGTTCGTTTCATCCCAGGGCGGAGCAGCCGCGAAGTAGCGTCGCGGAAACCCTGCGATGACGACGCGATGAGCACTGCGACTGGCCGTTAAAGCATGTCTCCCGAAAGTGGGAACCGGTTTCGGGACAAAGACATGCGCAAAATCAAAAACCTAAAGCGCATGGAGCGAATCTGAAAGATTGCGACGCGCTTTAGACCGCCGCGCACCGGAACGAGCCAACGGATCTATGGGCCGTTCCTGCCCATGGCCGAGAGCCCACGGCGAAAATGGTTCCAGCCCGTTCGTGCGCGAGGTTGAACATATTTGCGGGGAAATGGGGGCCGGTCGGCGGTTGGCAGCGGTACGAGGAGGCCACTATGTGCCAGCGCCGGCCGGCCGACCCCACGGACCCAGGAGATGCGGCGGACCTGAGCATCATGGGGTATTTTTCGGATCGAGCCGGGCAGTCTACCCTCGTGCCGGCTTCGTCTTCGGTCTATGCGACGCAGATTTGCGCAAGAACGTATGAAAATCAACCATTTCTTAACCACGGCTGGCGAATCGCTTGGGTTAAGGTAAATTCCTAACCTTGCTGGATGATCCGATATTCGCTGCTTCCACCAACGCATGTCGCTCAAAAGTATGTGGCGGTTTTGAGAAAACGGCATGCATAGATCAAAAGACCTAAATCGCGTCGCCCAAATCCGTTCAGCGCGACGCGCCTAGGCAGCCTTGGCGACAACCCGGTTGCGGCCGCCGCTCTTGGCTTCGTAGAGCGCAAGATCGGCACGCTTCATCAGCGCCGCGACCGTATCAGATCCCTTCAGCACCGACGACACGCCGACGCTGACCGTCACGTCGATCGTCTTGCCGTCGGTCCCGACGGCGAAGGGCACCTGTGCGATCTCGGCGCGGATTCGCTCGGCCACCTTCTCGGCGACGAGCCCATCGGTGTCGGGCATGACCACGACGAATTCCTCGCCGCCGAACCGGCAGGCGAGGTCGATGCCGCGCACGTTCTTGCGCAGCCGCCGCGCGAACTCGCGCAGCACGTCGTCACCCCCGTCATGGCCGTGAGCGTCGTTGATGGACTTGAAGCGGTCGAGATCGGTGATCATCACAGACAGCGGCCGCCGCCGCGCTACGGCGCGGTCGAACAGCGTCTGCAGATGACTGTCGAGGTAGCGGCGGTTGTGCAGCCCGGTCAGCCCGTCGGTCACCGCCATCTCGATGGTTTGGGTGACGCTGGCGCGCAGCTGGTCGTTGTAGCGCTTGCGCCGCACCTGCGTACGCAGGCGCGCCGTCAGCTCGTGCTGGTCGATCGGCCGCGTCAGATAGTCGTTGATGCCGAGCTCGAGGCCGCGGATGATGCGCCCCTCCTCGCCCTCATCGGCCAAAAGGATGATCGGCAGGAAGCGGGTGCGGTCGAGCGAGCGCAGTTGCGAGCAGAGCCTGAGCGGATCGAAATCGGTGAAGGCCGTCGAGATCAGCACGCACTCATAGGAAGTTTCGGCGGCCTGGAAGAAGCCGGCATTCGGATCGGTGGCGACGTCGAGCTCGGCGCTGCCGCGCAGCATCTTGCGGATGCGCTCGATCGACGACTTGCGCTCGTCGATCAGCAGCACCCTGGGTTTGGTGTCTTCCGTGGCGAAGTTGCGGCTCAAAAGTTCCTCGATGCCGATGTTGCGCGTGGTCGAGGCGCGCAGCCGCAATTCGTCGGTCAGCGACTTCAGCCTGACCAGGCTCTTCACTCGCGTCATCAGCTGCAGATCGTTGACCGGTTTGGTTAGAAAATCGTCGGCGCCGGCCTCGAGGCCGCGCACACGGTCGGACACCTGGTCGAGCGCGGTGATCATGACCACCGGGATATGCGAGGTCGCCGGGTCGCTCTTCAGCCGCCTGCACACCTCGAAGCCGTCCATGCCCGGCATCATCACGTCGAGCAGCACGACATCGACCTTGCCGTTCTCGCACGTCTCGATCGCATCCGGGCCGTTGCCGGCCGTCAGCACCTCGAAATATTCTGCGAGCAGCCGAACCTCCAGCAGCCGCACATTGGCGGGGATGTCATCGACGACGAGGATCCGCGCGGTCATTTCAAAGGCTCCGGCTCGGCATCAGGCATCGCCCAGATAGGATTTGATCGTCTCGATGAAGCGCGGCACCGAGATCGGCTTGGAGATATAGGCCTCGCAACCGCCCTGGCGGATGCGCTCCTCATCGCCCTTCATCGCGAAGGCGGTGACGGCGATGACCGGGATAGAATGCAATTCGTCGTCTTCCTTCAGCCATTTGGTCACTTCGAGGCCCGAAACCTCGGGCAACTGGATGTCCATGAGGATCAGGTCCGGCCGATGCTGGCGCGCGAGATCAAGCGCTTCCAGGCCGTTGCGTGTGCGAACCGTCTCGTAACCGCTGGCTTCGATGAGGTCCCGAAAGAGCTTCATGTTGAGCTCATTGTCCTCGACGATCATGACCTTCTTAGCCATCAACTTCCCGTCCCGACTGTCCCCGGAACCGAAGACCGCCGTCATGCGTCCTTGCCGGATCGCACCCAACCCGCACGTACCTTACGTCAATATCATTGACGAAACGCAAATCGGCCGTTGGAAAAGCACACCGATTCCGCTTGCGGGTGCAGGGGCTGAAGCGGCTGAGGCTTGCCGCAGGCGACGCTTGCCATTACTTCGGATGGAAGACTCAAAAATCCACATCAGCAAAGGTAGCGATGGCGAACGCAGCGTCAATGCGCGAGGAGGCGGAAACCCTTGCCGTCAGGGCACTGGGCTTCATCGCCGGCGATCCGGAGCTGTTGCCCCGCTTCCTGGCGATCACCGGGATCGAGGCGAACTCGATCCGCAAGGCGGCTGAGGAGCCGGGCTTCCTTGCCGGCGTGCTGCAGTTCGTCCTCGCCCATGAGCCGACGCTCCTGCGCTTCGCCGAGGAGACCGGCACGCCGCCGACCGCCGTCGGCAAGGCCTTGCGAGCGCTGCCGCTCGGCAATGACGATCACGAGCGCTCGACATGAGCGACGATCCCGAAACCGCGCGCCAGATCGAGGAGCTTGCCGCCGACGACCGGCCGCTCTTGGTGCTAGACGTCGACGACGTCGTGCTCGAATTCGTCCGGCCCTTTCCGCATTTCCTGAAGACGCGCGGCTTCCGGCTGACGCTCGCCTCCTTCCGCCTCACCGGCAACATCGCCGAGACGGTGTCCGGCCGGCTGATCGAGCAGGCCGAGGTCACGGCCCTTCTCGGCGACTTCTTCGACGCCCAGGCCGATTGGCAAAGCATCACCGACGGTGCGGCGGAAGCGCTGGCGTCGCTCGGGCGGCGCGCCGAGATCGTGCTCCTGACCGCGATGCCGCACAAGCATCGTGCCGTGCGCCGCTCACATCTCGACGCGCTGGGCCTGAACTACCCGCTGCTGACCACGGAAATGGCCAAAGGACCGGCCATCGCCAAGTTGCGTGGCGTCAAGGGCAGGCCCGTCGCCTTCGTCGACGACCAGCCCTCCAATCTGATGTCGGCGCGCGACTCGGTCGCCGACGCGCACCTCTTCCACCTGATGGCCGACAATGCGCTGCGCGCCTTCCTGCCGCCGACGCCCGACGACATCACCGCCGTCGACAACTGGCGCGAGGCTGCGCCGAAGATCGCGGGCGCTCTCGGGCTTTAGCGCACGCGCTCAGGGCTGCAGTTTCGCCCCTGCCCCGCCATTGTCGTTCTCGCCCGAGTCATCATCCTGCACGGTGGCATCATTCGGGTCGATTATACCGCGGTCGTCCTGAACGGCATCGGCCGGCTTCAGCATGGCGCCGTTGACGATGATCGAGCCGTCACCCTTGACATCAATCGCCCATTCCAGCCGGCCGTCCGGCAGCGTTTTGGCAAATCCCTTAATGGCGAGCGCAGCCGGGAAAACCTGAGCTGCCTGAGGGTCGGTCTTGGCGGCTGCTTGAACAGCCTGCACGATCTTCTCGTAGCCCGCGACGTCCACAATCATCGCCGTATCCGGCTTCTTGCCCGGGAACGTCATCTCTCCTTCCATTGCGACTTCGACGTCACCGTTCTTCACTGTGCTGTGCCGAAGCACAATCTTCGGGTTTTTGGCCATGAAATCGGCGACCAGGGCTTCGCCGAATTCATCCGACAGCGGCGGATCCTTATTGAGATCAAAGGCTTCGATCGCCTCCCTCGCCATGCTGTCGAGATCGATATTGGCGCCGCCGAAGCTCAATTCGACATCGGTGGGCAGCAGCGGGACACTCCAGCCTGGCAGAAGATGCTGGGGAACGGTCAAGCCGGTTGCCTTGATCCGATAGTCGATCCTCCCGTTGCTGGAGATTCCGTCGATGCCGGTCGTTGCGCTCAAATCCGCGAGCTCGAAATTACCCATTGAGCTTGCGAAGCTGAGACCCTCAAAGTGATAGGACTCTTCCAGGCGCTCCCATAGGGGCAATGCGCTTGTCAGCAATGATTTGAGCTGAGCCTGATTGGCCTTCAGTGATGCTTCGTCCTGATTGGCGACGGCAAAACCGAGAAGATCAAGGAGCGCCTTCGTACGCACGCCATTCCCGGTCAACTCGACCGACACTTTCGGCGCCTTCGTCGTGACCGGCACTTTCGGCCCCGTCCCACCTGCGTCGACGGTGGCCGTTTCGACGAAGTCGGCGATCGTCTGTTTTATGGCGAAATCGACGCCGCCGCTCGCGGCTTTGCTGGCGCTCAAGGTCGACGTGCCGGCGCCGATGCTCAGGTCCATCGGTTCCTCGGGATCCCTCGATATCACTTTCATGCCGGCCATCGAACTGGCGCCGCTGGTGAACGCAGCCAATTCGGAATCGTACGCGCCGCTGAATGCCGCACCGGAGACCGAGAACCGCACGCCTTGCGGTCCCGCGACATCGAAGAAGGCGTTGGGCACCAAATCAGACGAAACGCTCCAGCTTCCGTCACCGCGTGGTTTGACCAGCACCGCAAAGGGCGCAAGATTGAACGTTAGAGCGTCCTTGCTGGGCTTCATCTTAAGGAGCGCGTCGAAGTCGAAAGCGATCCGATAGGCGTCGCCATCGACCGATACCTTCAGGATTCCGCTATCGAGCGCCTTTCTGCCGATATAGCGGGACAAATCATCGGACAGTTGCTTCGCGCCGTTGCTGTCGACGCTCTGCCCCCAGGCCGGCATGCCGAATACAAGAGCCAAAACAAACGGTAAAATGCGCTTCACTTGAATCCCCATTACTCGCCCCCCATTCGATCATGGATGCAAAATCATCCATTGGTAGAAAGATACCATCACGGCCGCAAGACGACTTAAAGCACCAGCCGCATCAGCGGCCTGCCGGGCTTGCGCTCGAGAAGCCTCTCGAACCCGGCCTTCTCGAACACCCGCGACGAGCCGACGAACAGCCCGATCGAGCGCGAATCGCGCGACAGGTCGATCGGGCAGGCTTCCAGCAGCCTGGCGCCGTTTTCGCGGGCAAAGGCGATGCCGCCGTCGACGAGGCGGTGCGTGATGCCCCTGCCCCGCGCCTTGACGCGGATGAAGAAGCAGGAGATCGCCCAGACGTTCGGATCGCCGGCATCGGCAGGATCTACCGGCGCCGAGCCCCTGCCCTGATTGTTCCATTCGGGCACGTCGGCGCGCGGGCCGATCTGCATCCAGCCGACCGCCTTGCCGTCCTCGAAAGCCAGAAGCCCCGGCGGCGGACCGGCTTCGATGCGCGCCTTGATGTGGTCCTTGTTGCGCTCGCGGTCGCTGGCGCGGCGCTCCGCCGGCGTCAGCCGGAAATGCGTGCACCAGCAGCCGTAACAGGCGCCCTGCTTGCCGAAGAGGTCCTCGAAGTCGACCCAGCGCTCAGGCGTCAGCGGTGCTATGGTCGTGCTCATGCATTCTCCCCAGGCCAAGCTTGTTGCCGGCCCTGCGCTGTCGTACCATTGCGTTTGTTCTCTTTATGTTCGCAGCGATGGCGGCTCCTGTCAATAATCCCGAACACGGTTTTTGCCGCGACTGCCTGGCGTTGCAGCGCAGCGAGACGCGCCGCTGCGAGCGCTGCGGCAGTCCGCGGCTCGTGCGCCATCCCGAGCTCTACCGGCTGCACATTGCCCATATCGACTGCGACGCCTTCTACGCGGCGATCGAAAAGCGCGACAATCCCGCGCTTAAGGACAAGCCGGTGATCGTCGGCGGCGGCAGGCGCGGCGTCGTCTCCACCGCCTGTTACATCGCCCGCATCCACGGCGTGCGCTCGGCTATGCCGATGTTCAAGGCGCTCGAGGCCTGCCCCGAAGCCGTGGTCATTCCGCCCAACATGGAAAAATATGTCGGCGTCGGCCGCCAGGTGCGCGCGCTGATGCAGGCGCTGACGCCGCTGGTCGAGCCGCTGTCGATCGACGAGGCGTTTCTCGACCTCGCCGGCACCGAGCGGCTGCACGGCATGCCGCCGGCGCTTGTGCTGGCCCGCTTCGCGCAGACCGTCGAAAGCGAACTCGGCATCACCGTTTCGGCTGGCCTCTCCTACTGCAAGTTCCTGGCCAAGATCGCGTCGGACTTCCGCAAGCCGCGCGGCTTTTCGGTCATCGGCGAAGCCGAAGCGCCAAGCTTCCTCGCAGCGCAGCCGGTGACAATGATCTGGGGCGTCGGCAAGGCGCTGGCCGCGACGCTGGAGCGCGACGGCATCCGCATGATCGCCCAGCTGCAGCGCATGGAGCGCGGCGAGCTGATGCGCCGCTACGGCGTGATGGGCGACCGGCTCTACCGACTTTCGCGCGGCGAGGACGACCGTCGCGTCGACCCCAATGGCGACGCCAAGAGCGTGTCGGCCGAAACCACTTTCGACAACGATATCGGCTCCCTGGCGGAACTTGCGCCGGTGCTGCGCGGCTTGTCGGAGAAAGTCTCGGCGCGGCTGAAGAAATCCGGCATTGCCGGACGCACAGTGGTGCTGAAGCTGAAGACGCAGGATTTCAAGCTCCGTACCCGCAACCGCCAGCTCGGCGACCCGACCCGGCTGGCCGACCGCATCTTCCAGACCGGGCTCGACCTGTTGCGTCGCGAGGCCGACGGCACGAAATTCCGCCTGCTCGGCATCGGCGTCAGCGATCTGTCCGACGACGAAAAGGCCGACCCGCCGGATCTGGTCGACCTCCAGTCGCGCAAGCGCGCGCTGGCCGAAACGGCAATCGACGAGCTGCGCGACAAGTTCGGCAGAAAGGCCGTCGAGACCGGCTATACGTTCGGCAAAGGCCGCAGCGCCAATCCGCCAGAGCCGATCGAGGAGTGAGACCGGCCGGCAGTGCGGCGGTGGTCAGCTGCGCTTCAGGTCGATCCGGCTCGTTACCATGGTCTTGCCGGTTTTCGGATCTGTGTCGGTCACCGTCAGCCGCATGCCGTCGCTGCCGGTCTTTGCCACAGTCAATTGCGCCTTGCGGTCGCCATTGACCTCCTTTGCCCAGCGGATGCCGAGATTGAGCGCGTTGCCCGAGCGGCTGCCGTTCAATTGTGCCGGCCCGGTCCGCGAGCCGATATAGACGCCGCTAAAGCCCCCGCCGGTCGCCTTCAGATCCGCGCTGATCTCACGCGTCATCAGGATGAGACCCCGGCATTTGCCGTCGAGCGACAGCGAGGTCGAAGTGGCGCCGGATTTGAAGGTGCACGAGATATTCACCGTCGGCGCATTGGCGCTGACCTTGAGCGTGCCGCTGCCGGCGAAGCTGCCTTGGAACGAGCGCAGGAAATCGGCATCGTCGGCACGTGCGTCCGTCGCCGCCGTCAGGCAGCCGGCGAGCAGACACAACATGATCGATTTCATCGGAATCTCCCCCAGCATCGAAAGGCTGCGAATATGACGACTCGAACGCCTGCGATGGCCGCAGGTTCCGCCTTCATCGTGACTGTTTTTTAACGCCGCCCCCGACGCGGCCCGGACTGGCCCAGTCGAATGCGTCGACTAGCGGTTGCGGTCGAAGGTCCGGCTTGCGAAATAGCGCCATGGCACCCGCTCCCTCGATCACCAAGGCCGCCCTCTGGATGGCGCTGTCGATCGCCTCGTTCCTGGCGATGTCGGTCGCCGGGCGCACCGCGACGGCCACGCTCAATGTCTTCCAGGTGCTGGAGCTGCGTTCGGTGATCGGCTTTTTCATCCTGCTGCCGCTGGTGATGACAAGCGGCGGCTTCAAGGCGATGCGCACCGAGCGCCCGCTCGCCCACCTCGCGCGCAACGTCGTTCATTATGCCGGCCAGGCCGCCTGGCTCTATGCGCTGACCTTGATTCCACTGGCCGTACTGATCTCGATCGAGTTCACGACCCCGATCTGGACCGCGATCCTGGCGGTGAGCTTTCTCGGCGAAAGGCTGTCGCGGCCAAGGCTGACGGCGATCGTGCTGGGGCTGATCGGGGTGGTGATCATCGTGCGTCCGGGCGTCGGCTCCATCGATCCCGGCCACCTCGTCGTGCTTGGCGCCGCGATGTGCTTCGGCGTCTCGGTGGTCATGGTCAAGTCGCTGACGCGCACCGACAGCGTCGTGCGCATCATCTTCTGGATGCTGATCATCCAGTCCGCAGTCGGCCTCGTTCCGGCGCTCTACGTCTGGCGCAGCCCGGCGGCCGAACTCTGGCCGTCGATATTCGTGGTCGCCCTTACCGGCATGTCTTCGCATTTCTGCATGGCCCGCGCGCTCAGCCACGCCGATGCGACCGTCATTTCGCCGATGGATTTCCTGCGCGTGCCGCTGTCGGCGCTGATCGGCTGGCTGCTCTATCATGAACAGATCGACGTCTTCACCGCCGGTGGCGCCGCGCTGATCCTGGCCGGCAACCTGCTCAACCTGCAGCGCAAAGCGCCGCGGCCTGCGGAGGTCGCCACTTCTTAGCCAGAGAGCATGTGTCCCAAAAGTGGGAACTGATTTCGGGACAAAGACATGCGTAAAATCAAAAACGCAAAAACGCTTGGAGCGGACCTGAAAAATCGCGACGCGCTTCAGTTGTCTGGTTCGGTCGCTTCGATGGGCTGGCTGACGTCGACACGACTGCGTAACCGCCTCGTCGATCGATCATCGGTTCAATCGTAGACGTCGGCAAACAGAGAACTGTCGCTGCCGGATTTGAAATGGCCGGCGTACGAACCCGCCGGCAGCAGCAACGCTCCGCCCCGAGCTGTTGCGCAATGCCGACTTCAACCTAGCCTCAGTCAGGATATTTTCCTGCACACGTTTGGCTTCTTCTCGGGCTGCCATCCTTCGCGCTTTGTGTATGCGGTGAAATTTTCGGACACTTCGCCTCGATCATAGTGAGAGAAAAATTGGCGAAAATCCTCGTTCTCGCTAAAGAAATCGACGAGATTGAAAGTTCCAGCCTTCGACCTACTGAGATCATCCACGAGGATCATGTCAGGCGGGTTGCACATGAGATCATCGACCGTTTGGGTCCGGACATCGTCGGCCAGCACTTGCAGCGCAGGCGACAGCCCACCAGTCGTTTTCAACTGCTTCGCCATCGCGATCGTCATCCAGAAGGCGAAGTGCCTCGACGGCCACACCAAGCCCCGGTCCTCGATCATGGGCCAAATGTTGCTTGGATTTGCGGTAAGCATGAGCACGGGAGAACCCGGTTTGGTCTTTTGGAGCAATGCTAGGATCGGCTCTTGGTTGAGATTGCTATAGGGACCTACATAAGCCGCCAGAAGAACCGGCATTGACGCCACGGCCACGATCACTGCCCGTCGGATCGCTGAGGCAACTGCGCGCTCACGGAAATCCAACATTGTGCAGAGTCCGAAGAAAGCAAGTCCGGTCGCCGGTATCGCGTGATACCGAAATCCCTTCTGCTGCACGAAATATGCCAGGACAAATCCAGCCGCTGCCAAGCCTGCCGCAAGCGACACAGATGACACATGCTTCCTGTAGTGCACGAAGACAACCGCCGAGTATCCCCAAATGACAACATACGGAGTGAGCAGTTGCGCCAGAAAACGGCTATTATAGCCGTCGTAAGCCACCTGGAGCATTGGCACGATGGTCCGGAGATATTCTGGGGTAAGGACCAATAGAGCGACGGCATAGACTGCAGCCGCGACCCCCAACACCATCGTTTCCGGTCGCAAAGGCCTCCAGGCCCGCCGTAGCCGGAATATGAGCCACAGTTCCAGCAGAAGCGGCGCGAGAAGAAAATAGTGCTTCAGAGCGAAGCTGACCGCAGCAAGAGCACCAACTACCGCGGCTACCGCGAACGACACCGCGGCACCGTCCGCTCGCCGCGCAATGAGGATGGCATACGGCAATGCGCCGATCAGCGCCAAGTGCTCGCGCTGCGCAAAGTCGGCCAGTGGGATGAGGAGCATCGAAACGGCAGCCGCACTCAACAAGAGCGCTCGCCGGTCGGTGCTCTCATCCGATATCATTGCACCGACCGCCGTCACGGCGATCGCTACGAAGCTCACAACTGCTGTTACGACTGCAGCCCCGGTGGTCACCCCGAAAAACTGAGCCATGCGCTCGACGGGAACCCCCATCCAGAACCAAAGCGGCGGATTCAACTCTAGAACATCGACGTAGAGTTTTGCTCCACCGATCAGTTGCCTGGCAATCCACATTTGCCAAATGACATCATGCGAAAGCGGTATCCTGAGCATCAGGGCCCAACTGACAACGAGTGAGATCGCCACCAGGCCTTCCGGCCAGTAGCGACGCGTAGTCGCCTTTCGGGTGCCGAAAACAAACGTCGCCGACCCTAAATAGAAGAGAGCGGTGTAGACGCTGATGGCCACGAGATGGACAGCAGGATTTCCGCCCTGTCCGTTCGCTTGGGCATAAAGAATGATCGCGAGATTTGCCGAATAGGCGACAACGAACGTCAAGAAATACTTGAGCACCGCAAGCCGCTTTGCCGAGCCGTCTCGTCTGAAAGTCCATCGGCTGTTCAGCGCATAGCTAAGCGCGAGTCCTACCGCGTATCCGAGAGCGTTGGAAACAACATCGCCGAGTCCCACGGCAAGCCCGAGGAGAATGACTGTATAACCGAGGGCGGTGTTGGCCACACCAGCCACGCCAAAGCGCAGAGGCTGCAATCGGTCAATGCTTGATTGCGTGGGTGAAGTATTGTGCTCCAAAGGGCACCCCTCGAAGTAACCGCTCTAACCTTCTGAGCGGACTCAAAAACCGTGGAAAGAAAATTCGATAGGAAATGTTGTGGCCTGCAAACCCCGCAGCCCTGAGGCGATCGCTCAACTCGTCCGCTGAGATCAGCACAGCATTCTCATCGAATGGGCAGTCATGGACCGCTTTCCTGGTCAAAGGATTGCGCGGATTGTGCTCAAATATAAAGAAGCTTGCTCCGGACGCCATTACACGGCGAATCTCAATGAACAATGGGATATGCAGGCTCCCCGGAATGTGATGAAACACGCAGGCTGCGAAAACCAGGTCGAATGTCCCATCGTCGAAGGGGATTCTTTGCCCGTCGAACTGTCGAAACTCCGCCTGTCCAGGATAGCGTCCGCGCGCCACTTCCAGTGAGCGCGCGGACGGGTCGAGCAGCACTATGCTTGCCTTGGGAAAGGCCTCGAGCATCGGCCCAAGTGAGTTCCCAACACCCGCACCGAAGTCGAGGATTCTCTTTGGAGCGATACCCGCCTCGCTGAGCTTTTCAGCCACATCTCTAATCTTGTAGCGATGAAAGAATTCGGGAGCCTCTCCGCTGAGCCGGATGCTCGCCGCGTGCTGTTGATGATACTCATCCGCGAAGCGATCGAATTCTGAATCATCCATGCGCGGCTGCCTTGTGTTGCGTGTCGGCGCGTTGAGCTTGTCCGATTTCGTCCGGGGCTAGCGAGGCAATTTCATTGACGATGAACAGCGGCCTCCGCTTGGTCTCCATGTACATGCGCCCGAGATACTCGCCGAAAATGCCCAGTACCAAGAGCTGGATGCTCCCCAGTATAAGCATGATAGAAGCGAGGCTGGTCCAGCCCGGTAACACCTCGCCGGCGGCCCAGGCGAATATAGTGTAGATAAGCAGTGCAAACCCGAGCAGCCCGAAGGCCAAGCCAAGATGCGAAGCGAACCGTAGTGGCTTCACCGAGAAGCTTGTCATCGCGTCGATGGCGAAGATCACCATCTTGCGCAGCGGATAGTGGGTCTCACCAGCAAACCGGCCATGGCGCTTGTAAGGGAGGGCACACTGGCGCAGGCCGATCCAACTCACCATTCCTCGAATGAATCGGAAGCGCTCCGGCATCGCATTCAAATGATCCAGGGCTCGGCGACTCATTAGCCTGAAATCGCCCGTGTTCGCCGGGATCGGCACGTCCGAAAGTTTTGTCAGAATTTGGTAAAATAGCGAAGCCGTGGCGAGCTTGAACCATCTCTCGCCTTCCCGCTCTTGGCGCTGGCCGTAGACGACATCGTAGCCCTCATCCATCTTGGCCATCATGCGGTCGAGCAGTTCGGGAGGATCCTGCAGGTCGGCATCGAGAATTAGAATGCGTTGGCCGCGACAGAACTCTAGCCCCGCAGTCAGTGCGATTTGGTGGCCATAGTTGCGCGCGAGATCGATCCCGATCACATGTTGATCTCGCTTGGCAAGGCTGAAAATCGCCTCACGGGTTCCGTCCGTGGAACCGTCGTTGACGAGAACAATTTCGTAGTCGGCCCGTTGCTGCTCGCAAGCCGCCGTTACCCGGCGGTAGAACTCTTCTATTCCGGCTCTCTCGTTGTAGCAGGGCGCAACGACCGAAAGCAGAACGTTCCGACTATCTGCGATAGTCAACAGATTCCCCATCGCCATCCCCAAAGACGCCTCACGCTAACATTTTGCTAAACCACACGCAAAGTGGGACCGATGGGCAAAGTAGATGGGCATCCTTATTACAGTATTAATGCATGTCGCCCAAAAGTGCGCAGCGGTTTTGGGAGAACGACATGCATCAAAACAAGGACTTAAAAGCGCGCCGCCTGAATCCGTTTCAGCGCGACGTGCTTTAATGTGGACGACGTGGGAGGTCGCAAAGGCACCGTTTGTCGTCCCGCAGCCTATTGTAGTCGCCGGAAATCGAGTTTTCGCAAAAAATACGTGGCCAAGCTCTGCCGGCGGCTACGCCACAGCCTGCCGAAACCATTGGCGGGGATATCGTCGACCGAGTTGCAGGAAGTGCGACTTGGCAAACAGGCTAAAACGTTAGCCTCAGCGGCGACGCCCAGAACTATCCTCTACACCAGTTCCACTTCCACCACACCCGGCACCGCGCGCATGGCCGACGCGACCTGCGGCGAGATGCGGTAACGGTTGGGCAGCTCGATCTCGACCTCGCCCTGGCCGGCTTCCTTGATCAGCACGAAGCTCACCTGCCCCTCGCCCTTCACGGCAAGCTGGTTGGCGAGGATGTTGATCGGCTGGGCGTCGCGCACGAAGATGCGCAGCGCCTTCTGGATGCGGCTTGCCTCGTCCTCCAGCGACTGCACCGTCTGGATGCGCAGATTGATCCCTTCCGGCCGGTCTTCCGCCGAAACCGTGATCACCACGGAACGGCCGGGCTCGAGCATGTCGCGATATTGCGCCAGGCCTTCGGAGAAAAGCACGGCCTCGTACTGGCCGGTCGTGTCGGAAAACTGCACGACGCCCATCTTGTTGCCGGTGCGGGTCTTGCGCTCCTGCTTGGTGGTGACGGTGCCGGCGAGCCGGCCGGCTGCGGCGCCGCGCTTCACCGCGGCCGAGAATTCCGCCCAGTTCTGGACGCGCATCTTCTCGAGCGCGGCCTTGTACTCGTCGAGCGGATGCGCCGAGAGATAGAAGCCGACCACCTGGAATTCCCGGTGCAGCCGGTCGGCGGCAAGCCACGGGTCGGTTGCCGGCAGGTTGAGCGCCTGCGACTGGCTCCCAAGCGAGGCGCCAAAGATGTCGGCCTGGCCGGAGATGGCGTTCTGCTGCGCCAGCGAGGCCAGGCCCATCATCCGCTCGACGCCGGCCATCATCACGGCGCGATCATGCCCGAAGCAGTCCAGCGCGCCGGCCATGATCAGGCTTTCGAAGACGCGCTTGCCGACGATCTTCGGATCGACCCTTTCGCAGAAATCGGCGAGGCTCTTGAATGGTTTTTCGCCGCGCACGGCCACGATGTGCTCGACCGCCGCGTCGCCTACACCTTTGAGCGCCGCCAGCGAGTAGAAGATCTTGTTCTCGCCGACCTCGAACGGCCGGAAACTCGTCATCACCGACGGTGCCACCACCTCGATGCCGAGGCGCAGCGCGTCCTGGCGGAAATCGGCCAGCTTGTCGGTGTTGCTCATGTCGAGCGTCATCGACGCCGCCAGGAACTCGACCGGGTAATGCGCCTTGAGATAGGCGGTCTGGTAGGAAACGACGGCGTAGGCGGCGGCGTGCGACTTGTTGAAGCCGTAGTCGGCGAATTTGGCCAAGAGGTCGAAGATGAAGTCGGCCTGCGGCTTGGCAACGCCGCGCTCGACCGCGCCCGAGACGAAGCGCTCGCGCTGCTTGTCCATCTCGGCGCGAATCTTCTTGCCCATGGCGCGGCGCAGGAGATCGGCTTCGCCCAGCGAATAGCCGGAAAGCTCCTGCGCGATCTGCATCACCTGTTCCTGGTACACGATGACGCCTTGCGTCTCCTTCACCAGATGATCGATCTTGGGATGGATCGAGGCCATCTCCTCCTCGCCATGCTTTCTGGCGTTGTAGGTCGGGATGTTCTCCATCGGGCCAGGGCGGTAGAGCGCGACCAGCGCGATGATGTCCTCGATGCAGTCCGGCCGCATGCCGATCAGCGCCTTGCGCATGCCTGCACTTTCAACCTGGAACACGCCGACCACCTCGCCGCGCGACAGCATGGCGTAGGTGTCCTTGTCGTCGAGCGGAATGCGGGCGAGGTCGATGTCGACGCCGCGACGGCGGATGAGCTTCACCGCCGTTTCCAGCACGGTCAGCGTCTTCAGGCCGAGGAAGTCGAATTTAACCAGCCCCGCCTGCTCGACATATTTCATGTTGAACTGGGTGACCGGCATGTCCGAGCGCGGATCGCGATACATCGGCACCAATTCGGACAAAGGTCTGTCGCCGATGACGATACCGGCGGCATGCGTCGAGGCATGGCGATAGAGGCCTTCGAGCTTCTGCGCCGTGTCGAGCAGCGTCTGGACGATTGGCTCCTTCTCCGCCTCCTCGGCGAAACGTGGCTCGTTGGCGATGGCATCCGCCAGCTTGACCGGATTGGCCGGGTTCTGCGGCACCATCTTGGAGAGCTTGTCGACCTGGCCGTAGGGCATCTGCAGCACGCGGCCGACGTCGCGCAGCACGGCGCGCGCCTGCAGCGTTCCGAAGGTGATGATCTGGCCGACCTGGTCGCGGCCGTATTTCTGCTGGACGTAGCGGATGACCTCCTCGCGCCGGTCCTGGCAGAAGTCGATGTCGAAGTCCGGCATCGACACGCGATCCGGATTGAGGAAGCGCTCGAACAGCAGCGAGAAGCGCAGCGGGTCGATGTCGGTGATGGTGGTCGAATAGGCGACCAGCGAGCCGGCGCCCGAACCGCGGCCCGGCCCGACGGGAATTCCTTGCGCCTTTGCCCATTTGATGAAGTCGGCAACAATCAGGAAGTAGCCGGGGAACTTCATCTTCTCGATGATGCCGAGCTCGAATTCGAGCCGCTCGCGATATTGCTCCACCGTATAGCCGGGCGTTGGCCCGTGCTTGGCAAGCCGCGCCTCCAGTCCCTCGCGCGCCTGGCGTGCGAGTTCCGCAGCTTCCGCCTTCTCGGCCGCGTCCTTGTCGGCGGCGTCGGCGCCGGTGAAACGCGGCAGGATCGGGCTGCGGTTCTTCGGATAGTAGGCGCAGCGCATGGCGATCTCGACCGTATTGTCGATCGCTTCCGGAAGGTCCGAGAACAGCCGCGCCATCTCGGCCTGGCTGCGCAGGAAATTGTCCGGCGAAAGCCGCCTGCGGTTGTCGGCGGCCACCACCGAGCCTTCGGCAATCGCGATCAGCGCGTCATGCGCCTCATAGTCTTCGCGCTTGGAGAAAAAGGCCTCGTTGGTTGCGACCAGCGGCAATTCGTGGGTGTAGGCAAGGTCGACCGTCGACTTCTCGACCATGCGGTCATAGCCGGCGACGCGTTCCAGCTCGACATAGAGCCTGTCGCCGAACAGGCCCTTGAGGAAGAGCAGCCGCTGCTCGGCAAGGTCGCGGCGGTCCGCCTTGAGCGCGCTGCCTATCGGGCCGCGCGGGCCGCCGGTCAGGCAGATCAAACCATCGCAATGGCCTTCCAGCATGGCGCTGGTCAGATGCACGGGCTCGCCGGGCGGCGTCTCCAGATAAACTTTGCTGATCAGCCGAACCAAGTTGGCATAGCCGGCCTCGCTGGCGGCGATCAGCACGATCGGCGACATCTCGGGGCCATGCCGGCGGCGGTCGCGCTGGGCGTCGGTCGTTTCGCCGGAAAAAGCGAGATCGATCTGGCAGCCGATGATCGGCTGGACACCATCCTTGACAGCCTTCTGGGCGAATTCGAGCGCGCCGAACAGATTGTTGGTGTCGGTCACCGCGATCGCCGGCGCTTCGTCCTTGACCGCGTGTCCGACGATGGCGCCGAGCTGCAAGGCGCCCTCGAGCAGCGAATAGGCCGAATGCACGCGCAGATGGATGAAGGCCCGCACCGGCGTTTCCGGTTGAGCGGCCTTTACCGCTGCCTCGCGCTGCAACGGGTCGCGTGGAAGTCGTTCATCCGCCATGGGGCTCGTGTCGCTCGAAAGGACTCAACATTCGGGTGAGATGTATTGTCCGCAAGCGCGCCATGCGAGTCCAGCCTTCGCCTGTGCACAGCAAAGCCCGTCAGGCAAATTCCATGATCACCGCATCGACCGCCAGGCTGTCGCCCGGCTTGGCATTGAGCTTCGCCACGGTGAGGTCGCGCTCGGCGCGCAGCACGTTTTCCATCTTCATCGCCTCGACCACGGCCAGCGTCTCGCCGGCCTTGACCTCCTGTCCTTCCGCGACGGCTATCGACACGACGAGGCCAGGCATCGGGCAGAGCAGCATTTTCGAGGTGTCCGGCGCCAGCTTTTCCGGCATTAGCCTTTCCAGCTCCGCCGTGCGCGGCAGCATGGCGCGCGCCGTCACCGACATGCCTTTCCAGGCGATGCGAAGACCGTTCAGCACCGGCCGGACCTGCGCCGCGATCCGGTTGCCGTTGACCGTGCCATGCCAGATCGCGTCGCCCGGCCGCCAGTCGGAGGCGACCGTCAGCGGCTTGCCGCCATCGATTGACAGATCGACCTCCATCGGGATCGAAACCATGCCGTCGACGATGTTGGCGCAAAGATAATCCGTGCCGATCTTCACCACCCAGTCGCGCTTGAGATGGCCGGAATGCGGCGCCAGCCGGCCGCTGAGGCGGTCGAGCCGGTCACGGCGCAGCAACTCGATCGCAGTGGAAATCGCTGCGAACACCGCCCTTTCCTCGCCGTCCGGTTCGACCGGCGCGAAGCCGTCCGGATATTCCTCGGCGATGAAGCCGGTCGACAGCCGCCCCTCGCGCCAGCGCGGATGCTGCATCAGCGCCGCCAGGAACGGGATGTTATGCTCGATGCCGTCGACGACGAAGCTGTCCAGCGCCTCGGACATCGCATCTATCGCCGCCAGCCTCGTCGGCGCCCAGGTGCAGAGCTTCGCCACCATCGGGTCGTAGAACATCGATATCTCGGAGCCTTCGGTGACGCCGGTATCGTTGCGGATCACGATATCGCCGGACGTGCCCTCTTGCGGCGGACGGTAGCGCGTCAGCCGGCCGATCGAGGGCAGGAAGTTGCGGAAAGGGTCCTCGGCGTAAAGACGGCTTTCCACCGCCCAGCCGTTGAGCTTCACGTCGCTCTGCCTGATGCCGAGCTTTTCGCCTGCGGCAATGCGGATCATCTGCTCGACCAGATCGATCCCGGTGACGAGTTCGGTCACCGGGTGCTCGACCTGCAATCTCGTATTCATTTCAAGGAAATAGAAGTTCTTGTCCTTGTCGACGATGAACTCGACCGTGCCCGCGCTCTGGTAGTCGACGGCTTTCGCCAGCGCCACCGCCTGCTCGCCCATGGCCTTGCGCGTCTTGGCGTCCAGGAACGGCGACGGCGCTTCCTCGACCACCTTCTGGTTGCGGCGCTGAATCGAGCACTCGCGCTCGCCGAGATAGACCGCGTTGCCATGCGCGTCGGCCAGCACCTGGATCTCGATATGGCGCGGATCGACGACGAACTTCTCGATGAAGACCCGGTCGTCGCCGAAGGAGCTTTTCGCTTCCGAGCGCGCACGCTCGAAGCCGTCACGCACTTCCGCCTCGCTCCAGGCGATGCGCATGCCTTTGCCGCCGCCGCCGGCCGAGGCCTTGATCATGACCGGGTAGCCGATCTCGCCGGCGATCCTTTCGGCATGGTCGGCATTTTCGATGACGCCCAGCCAGCCCGGCACGGTCGAGACCTTGGCCTGGCTCGCGAATTTCTTCGATTCGATCTTGTCGCCCATCGCGCGGATCGCCTTGGGCTTCGGGCCGATGAAGACGATGCCTTCCCTCTCCAACGCCTCGCAGAAGGAGGCGCGCTCCGACAGGAAGCCGTAGCCCGGGTGCACCGCTTCGGCGCCGGTCTCCTTGCAGGCGGCGACGATCTTCTCGAGGACGAGGTAGCTCTGCGCGGCGGGCGAAGGGCCGATATGCACGGCCTCGTCGGCCATTTCGACATGCACGGCATCGCGATCGGCGTCCGAATAGACCGCCACCGTGGCAATCCCCATCTTGCGCGCAGTCTTGATCACGCGACAGGCGATCTCGCCGCGATTGGCGATCAGGATCTTCTTGAACATTCGGATGTCGTTCCTCCGGCGAAGCCGTCAAGTTTTATGGGCAATTCCAGCGCGTCTCAAGTGTCTGCAGCCCCTGGCCTCGGCGCCCGATACCGATTGCGGAAACCGCGCCGAAAAACGTCGCAAGGGACGTTGGCCGCCATCCTCGAACCCGATAAAGTGGCGGCGGGCGCATGATAAACGGCAGGCGGTACATGCCTCGCCGGGCAGGCCTGGCAGCCTGCCATAAGCCGAAACTTTGAAGACTGCCTTGGGAGGAATGCCTGATGAAAACGCGAGCCGCAGTTGCCGTTGGTGCTGGAAAGCCGCTTGAGATCATG